>JADLET010000079.1 GCA_020845975.1 Gammaproteobacteria bacterium
GCCGCCCATCGTGGGCAACAGCGCGTCGGGGCGCTCCTTCTCGATGATTTTGGCGAGCGTGCGCCAGTTGATCGGCTCGATATAGGTCGCGTCCGCCAGCCCGGGGTCCGTCATGATCGTCGCGGGATTGGAATTGACCAGGATGACCCGGTAACCCTCCTCGCGCAGCGCCTTGCAGGCCTGCGCGCCCGAGTAATCGAACTCGCACGCCTGCCCGATCACGATCGGCCCAGCGCCGATTATAAGAATGCTTTTTATATCAGTACGTTTTGGCATTTTCTTTCAGTGAAAACTCATCCAGGATCGCAGCCATTCAGCGGGCATGCTGCCGCATCAGCTCGATGAAGTGATCTAACAGCGGCGCGGCATCGTGCGGACCGGGACTCGCCTCCGGGTGGCCCTGGAAACCGAAGGCCGGGACATCGGTCCGGTGGATCCCCTGGTTGGAACCGTCGAAGAGCGAGCGGTGGGTGACGCGCAGGTTCGACGGCATCGTCGCCTCGTCTACCGCGAAACCGTGGTTCTGGCTGGTGATCATCACGCGCTTGCTGTCGAGGTCCAGCACAGGGTGATTCGCCCCATGGTGGCCAAATTTCATCTTGATCGTGCGCCCTCCACTCGCCAGCCCGAGCAGCTGATGGCCGAGACATATACCGAACAGCGGGACGCGTCGCTCCAGCAGCACGCGAATCGATTCGATGGCATACGAGCAGGCGGCGGGATCACCCGGGCCATTGGACAGGAATACGCCGTGCGGCTTCAGCGCCAGCACATCCTGCACCGGGGTCTGGGCCGGGACCACCGTCACGCGGCAGCCACGGTCGACCAGAAGACAGAGAATATTACGCTTGACGCCGTAATCATAGGCCACCACGTGATAGGGCTGCGTGCGGCCGGCGGCGGATGCGGGAGCGGGCTCAAGCGTCCAGCTGCCCTGCGCCCATTCATAACGGATCTCGGTGGACACCACGCGCGCGAGATCCATGCCATTGAGGCCCGGAAAGGCGCGCGCCATCTCAATCGCCGTATGCTCGTCGATATGCTCGCCGGCCATGATGCAGCCGCTCTGCGCCCCGCCTTCCCGCAGCAGACGGGTCAGGCGCCGGGTGTCGATGCCTGCGATGCCGACCACTTCATGGCGCAGCAGATAATCCTCCAGCCGTTCCTGCGCGCGCCAGCTGCTTGCGATGGGCGAGGGCTCGCGCACGATCAGGCCGCTCGCGTATACGCGGGACGACTCCTCGTCATCCGGATTGGCGCCCGTATTGCCGATGTGGGGATAGGTGAAGGTGACGATCTGCCGACTGTAGGATGGGTCGGTGAGGATCTCCTGGTAACCCGTCATGGCGGTGTTGAAAACTACCTCACCGACCGTCTGTCCCGAGACTCCGATGGATGCCCCCCGAAACAGATTACCGTCCGCAAGCGCTAACAGGGCCGGTTGATACAAAGCAGATCCCCTCCTCACAGATACGCAAAACGGGAGAAGCGGCCACACCCCTCCCGTTATCGAAACCCCGAAAACGACCCGTTTTCAAAGCTTCGCGATTCTAACTCAGGACGCTTCGATGTGTCCACGCGCATGCATGGCGCCTGCGCCTGGATCCGCCGGGGCGCGGCCCTGAAAAATCCGGCCTTACCGTATAGTTAATGAATATTGCTAAACCCGCGCGTCAGATCTCGATATTCCTGATGCCAAGCGGGCCGCGGCCGGACCGCCGATGGATCATCCGGAGAGGGAACCAGACCCCTCACCGGTCGCGGTCAGGGTCTGGCGGCCACCGCGACGGCAGAAGCGCAGCCACTCGCCGAGGAACAGGTTCACCTGGCGCTTCTCGAATACCCCGTGCATGTCCTTGTTGGGATAGGGATAGACCGCCGCGAAGCGGGACCTTCCCTGGTAGCCGATCACCTCGGCGACGCGCGCGTCGTGGCACATGCGCACTGTCAGCGCCAGGTCGGGGATCCGGTCCGCACCCGGGACCAGCGTATGACTGAAGGCGAGCATGGCGGTGTATTTGCAACACTCCATGATGCTCATGCGGATACGGGGCAGATCGCTGAGGACGAAGCTCGCCGGGACCTGCATCGAACGCAGGCCGGGCACCAGTTGCGCAAGGCTCCGGTAATTGCCCTCGTATATCGGCATCAGGCTATGCAGCCCGGGAGCCGTCCGCACCGTTATCACCGTGATGGACTTCCTGCCGAGTGGATCATTCGGGTCGGGCGCGAAATCGCGTCCGCGAGTCAGGGAAAATTATACCACCGGCTTACGACCTTTGGGTCAGCGCGAGCGATGTGGAACGCATGATATACGCAATTGCTTGACGATGGAGGTGAACAGGAGTACGGGCAAACTACTCGGCTTCTCCCGGCGCTTCCCGCTCCCGCAGTTCACGCTCTTCCTGCTCGCGCTCCTTGCGAATACTCCGGTCACCCAGGGCAATGGCGATCAGCAGACCCACCAGGAGCGAGATCACGACGAGTTTGATAATAATGGAGTCCATGATACGCCCTTCTATAGCGCGCGACAGTTGATCACCGCGGCGAGTATACCATCGAGCCAGGAGATATGAGCCAGACACGGAGGAACATGCCCGCGCCTACTGCCAGCGTCGCCTCAGCAGCGGGAGCCGCATCAGCAGCGGGATGCTGGCGACATACAACAGCAGACCAACCGCGTCAGCCACCATATCGAGCAGTGAGAACTCCCGCCATGGCAGAAAATACTGCACGCATTCAATCGCCACGCCATACGCCATCAGTACGGCGAACTTGTGCAATCCGAACTCCGTGCGCGGCCGGGCGAAATCGAACAGAAGCGCGAGCGCGTAGAAGGCCAGGGCGTGATGCAGCTTATCGGACACCTGTCGCGGCCCCATCTCCGGCATCTGCATGAATGCGAGCATGGCCACCGCCACGAACGCCAGCACGAACAGGCCGCGAAAGATCTGTATATGAATCGATTCCATCATGATGCCAATCCCGCCGTCGCCTATCGGATTACCGGCGGCAGGAGTATACACTGCCGCTCCTGCGGTTACGTTGCTGAAAACGAATAACAGATGGGCCCGGCGGGACGCCTCAGCAAGACGGTGCGATTGCGTCATGGCACACGCATCCGCTTCGGCCACAATCCTGACCAGCGAAGCCACCAAGAGCGTGCCGCAATGCCGTGCAATTGGCATTGCGGCCAATCTATGAGTGCCAGATCCGAATGCGCCCGCTGTTCATTACTTCCTTATAAACGGGGACCTGGCCTGGATGGGATCAAGCGCGGAATGAATCTGCCTTCGCAGGCATGGCGCACCAATCTGGTCCTGGCCCGCCCGTCCCGCCTGAGTGGCCTGCGCTCACCCCGGCGGCCAGTTCATCGGCCGTCCACCGAGCACGTGCAGATGGATGTGAAATACGGCCTGGCCGGCGTCGCGGCCGCAGTTAATGACGGTGCGGTAACCGGACTCGCCCAGGCCCTCGCTTCGCGCCACTTCCTGCGCAACAAGGTAGAGCTCACCGACCAGGGTGGCATGCTCGGCGCGCAGGTCGTTGATGGTGGCTATGTGTTCCTTGGGGATGACCAGCACGTGGGTCGGAGCCTGCGGGTTGATGTCGTGGAAGGCGAGCACGCGCTCGTTCTCATAGGCTTTCTTCGGCTGGATCTCGCCGCGCACCATCTTGCAGAACAGGCAGTCGTTCATCAGTGATCACCTTTTCCTTCACGGGGGGACCGGGCGGGGACGGACTGAAAGTCCGTCCCCTGTCATATGCCGGGTATGATCCCCCATCGGGTCGCGGGGCGGCAAGCCCGGCTTGAAAGGTCATGCCAGGCATATCGCCCGGCTACAAGGACAGGATCTGGAGCTCAGGAACCGCCCCACGGATTACGCTGCGCCTCTTCCGGGCGACAGTCTATGGTATCAAACGGACGGAGAGGGTTTTCGCTTCGGCTGGGCGACGTTGTCGCGCAGATAGACGGGCTGGGCCTGTTCCGGGGATAGCCCCCCGCCATCCTTATATATGGGCGCCGCCAGCAGTGCGATGTCGCGGGCGCGGGGATAGCGCCCGGCGTCCCAGCCGGCGAGGCGCCGCCCCAGACGCAGGCGCACGACCTCTCCGTAGACATCCCAGGCGTCGCCGGCCCCGAACCAGCCGTCACCGGCGGGCAGCACCGCGTCCATCGGCGCGCAGACCTGCTCCACGCCGTGCTGCACCAGCGCCCCGCCCTCGCCAAGCTCATACGCGCCCCAGTAGATCTCGTGCATGCGCGCGTCCATGGCGGCGAGGATGCGCGCACCCTTGCCCTCGCGCACGGCGCCGTGCGCAAGCGCGGCCAGCGTGGAGACCGGCACCACCGGGATGTCGAGACCGAAGGCGATGCCCTGCACCACACCGGCGGCGATGCGCAGGCCGGTGAATGCGCCGGGCCCGCGTCCGAAGGCGACGACATCGATCTGCTCCCGCGACCAGACCGCCTCGGCGAGCAGCTCGTCCAGCATCGGCAGCAGCAGATCGGCATGCTTGCGCGGGGCGATCTCAAAGCGTTCGTACAGATCACTGCCATCGAACAATGCCGCCGAGCAGGCGATCGTCGAGGTGTCTATGGCGAGCATCTTCATGGAATGGGTGTTGTCTTACAGCACAAATTTATTATTCTTCAGCAAAAACCGGCGCGGACCGGAAGCAGTGCGAGTTGTTCACCAGAGTACTGGATTACCCCACGTGCGGGAATCAGATAAAAGGATTATTTTCTGACTTCTCAACCGGGCACATCGGAGATGTCCACCGGGGTATTTCCCTCCGACAGCATCACGTAGAACTGTTCTACCTCCGTCAATTCCCGGACTCGTCGCATCGGCGGCAGATTGCGCAGGAAAACGTTGCCGTAGGATTTGCTGAACAGGCGCGGGTCGCACAGCATCAGCACACCGCGATCGTCGACATCGCGGATCAGGCGCCCAACGCCCTGTTTCAGGGCGATCACCGCCGCCGGCAGCTGGTAATCGCGGAACGGATTCCCGCCACTCGCCTTCATGACCGCGGCGCGGGCCTGGAACACCGGGTCGTCCGGCGGGGCGAAGGGCAGCTTGTCGATGATCACGCAGGACAAGGCCGGACCGCGCACATCGACCCCCTCCCAGAAGCTGCCTGTGCCGAGCAGCACGCCATTGCCGGCGCGACGGAAGCGATCGAGCAATTCATTGTGCGGCAAGGTGCCCTGCACGAATACCGGGTAATCGAATCCGTCCATGCGCGCGAACAGCCGCGCCGCCTCCTGCAAGGCATGATGGCTGGTAAACAACATGAAGGCACGCCCGCCGCTCGCGGCGAGCACCGGGCGCGCGGCCTGGACCACGGCGGCGGTATATCCCTGCGTGCCGGGCTCGGGCAATCCGGGGGGCAGATACAACAGGGCATTGGCGGCGAAATCAAACGGGCTGTCCCAGCGCGTGGTGCGCGCGTCGCCGATGCCGAGGCGCCCGCAGAAATGATTAAAATCCTCACCCACCGCCAGTGTCGCCGAGGTAAACACCCAGGCGCTCTGATAACGCTCGAGGCTGGCCCGGAAAGTGGCGGCGAAATCCATCGGGGTCACATGCAGGGTGAACGAGCGAGCGCCGGTCTCGAACCAGGTGATTCGCCCGCCCGGTTCTGTGCCCTCCTCCGGCTCATCATCCACACCACCGGCGAACAGACGCAGGCGGGCGCCCAGGACCTGTGCGCGGCGCCAGCAGTTCTCCAGTTCCTTGTCGCGCGCGGCCGCCGCCTCGAGCTGCTCGAGCAGCTCGAGCACGCCGTCCTGCAGTCGATGCAGGGCGGCATCCAGCGCCGGTGGCACGGACGCCGCCGGCCACGCCGCCTGGCGCTGCCCTTCGCCGAGCGCGAGGCGAAATGCCTCCACGCACTGCTCGAGCGCGCGCGCGCCGGCCTCCAGCTGCGGCATGTCGGCGCTGAGCGCGTACAGCGCGCGCTGCGAATCGCGCGCCAGTTCGCTGAGCTGGCGCCCGCCCAGGGCGGCGCCGAAAAAGCGCGAAGCAAGTTCGGGCAGCTGATGCGCCTCGTCCAGGATGAAGGCCTGCGCCTGCGGCAGCAGCTCGCCGAATCCCTCCTGGCGCAGCAGGATGTCGGAAAACAGCAGGTGATGATTGATCACCACCACATCCGCCTCCTGCGCCGCGCGGCGCGCCTTCACCACATGGCAGTCGGCATAGGCCGGACAGTCCTGACCCAGGCAGTTTTCGGCATTCGAGGTAACCTGATGCCAGAACGGATCGCTGCCGGGGATATCGGTGACCTCGCTGATCTCGCCGCTGCGCGTACGCCCGGCCCAGGCGCGAACCTGCTGCAGGCGCACCGCCGCGCGCGGGAGCGCGATCTCACGCAGCTGGCAGGCCAGATCGAGGCGATGCAGGCACAGATAGTTGGCGCGCCCCTTGAGCAGCGTGACGTGCAGCGGGCTCGCGAGCGCCCGCTTCACCACCGGGATATCGCGCTGAAAGAGCTGGTCCTGCAGGGCCTTGGTGCCGGTCGAGATGACGACCTTGCCGGTGCGCTGGAAGACGGGGGCGAGATAGGCGAAGGTCTTGCCGGTGCCAGTGCCTGCCTCGGCGACCAGCAGCCCCCCGGCATCAAGCGTTTCGGCCACGACGCCGGCCATCGCCTGCTGCTGCGCCCGCGGCGCGAAATGCGGGATGCTGCGCGCGAACGGACCGTCGCGCCCGAGCAGTTCAGCGGGACCGATCAGCAGATCCGGCATGGTCCGCGCGACGAATCAGGCGTTGGCCTGATTGTCCCACACCTCGCCCTCGACCACGCCGGCGCCGCGTTCCCAGACGAGGCGGCCGAGGTTTCTGAAGCGGGCCACCGACATCGCGCCGCGCTTGCTGCGCCGGCTCTCGGAACGATCAAGGTCATCCAGTATGGCCGCGCGCTCCGCTTCATAGATCTCGAACGGCTCGAAATTCTCATCCATCAGGACCAGCACGACACTGTCCCATTCCTGATCGGTCCTGAGCTGGCCGATGCGGTGACCGCCCTTGCCCTCATCAAAGATCGCGCGCCCCTTGATCTGCACGCGCTTGCCGGCGCGCCCGCCACGCCCGACGGCATCGTAGCCGATCACCGGTGGCTGGCAGAGCTCGAGATCAAGCAGGCGCGCGGCATCGTGCTGACAGATCTCGGCGCCGACCCCGGCGAGCGGCCGGCCGGTCGTCCGCCGATAGGCCGCGGCGAGGCGGCGCGTCTCGGCGATGAGTTTGTCGACGGAATAGTACTCCATGACCGGCCAACCTTTTGAATGGACGGGCCGATTCTAGCACTTCCCCCCTGCTTGCGGAAAACCGGCGCTCCCGGCGGCATCCATGCGTTACACTAACGCAAGACATCCGGGGCCAGACCCACCACCGCCAAACCTGCCAGCGAATGCTCACGAGGTCATGAACGCGCAGGATCCGTCACTGATACAGGCGCTGCAGAACGCCGCGCTTTATGATCACCCGGTCGCGGATTTTCGCGTCATCGAGACGCACATCTCGTGGGTCCTGCTCACAGGCCCGTACGCCTACAAGATCAAGAAGGCCGTCGACCTCGGCTTCCTCGACTTCTCCACGCTGGAGAAACGGCGCTTCTACTGCGAAGAGGAACTGCGGCTGAACCGCCGCCTGGCCCCCGCGCTGTATCGCGACGTGGTGACGATCATTGGCGCCCCGACCCGCCCTGCGCTGAACGGCGCGGGCGCGGCGCTCGAATACGCTGTCAGGATGGTCCAGTTCGATCCCGCGCTGCAGTTCGACCATCTGCTCGCCGCGGGCCGCCTGACACCGGATCTGCTCGCCCGTTTCGCCGCCGGACTCGCCCGCTTTCACGCCGCGGCCGCGCACACGACGGCCGACGACGCCTATGGCACGCCCGCGGCCGTGTTCGAACCGGTGGAAGAAAACTTCGCGCAGATCCGCTTGCCATCGGGTTTTCCGGCCGAGGCCGCGATGCTGCGGGAATTGCACGACTGGTCCGCGCAGAGACGCGCGCCCCTGCGTCCGGCGCTGGAACGGCGTAAGGCCAATGGCCACGTGCGTGAATGCCACGGCGACCTGCATCTCGCCAATATCACGCTCCATGAGGGCGAGCCGCTCGCCTTCGACTGCCTCGAGTTCAGCGACCGCCTGCGCTGGATCGACGTCATGAGCGAGATCGCATTCCTGGTCATGGACCTGGACGCGCACGGGCGCGCCGACCTCGGCCTGGGCTTTCTGAACGAATACCTGCACCACACTGGCGATTACGCGGGACTCGGCATGTTGCATTACTATCAGGCCTATCGCGCACTGGTGCGCGCCAAGGTCGAGAGCATCCGCCTGCGCCAGAGCGGCACGACGGAACCGGCGTCCTGCGACGCCCTGCGCGCCTACATCCGGCTGGCCCGCGACTACATCCGCCCACGGCCGCGCGCCCTGGTGATCACCCGCGGCCTGTCCGGCTCGGGCAAGACCACGCACACCAATGCCCTGCTCGCGCCCTGCGGCATGATCCGCGTCCGTTCCGACGTCGAGCGCAAACGCCTGTTCGGCTACGCGCCCGAGGCGCGCACACAGTCGGGGCTCGACGTCGACCTCTACAGCGCCGACGCCAGCTCGCGCACCTACCGACGCCTGGAAGAACTCGCGGTTGCAATCATCGATGCGGGATTCACGGCACTGATCGATGCGACCTTTCTCAAGGAGGCGCAGCGCGAGCGGTTCCGCGCCCTCGCCGCACGGTCGGGCGTACCGTTTCTGATCCTGGATTTCCAGGCCGATTCCGCCATCCTGAGGACCCGCGTCGAGGCGCGTACACGTGGTGCCTGTGACGCCTCCGAGGCCACGCCTGCGGTGCTCGAGCGACAGCTGCAGACCCAGGAATCGCTGACGATAGAGGAATGCGCCGCCGCGCTGACCGTCGACTCTGGCCAGCACGTCGACAACGTCGCGCTGGTCGCTGAGATCAACAGGCGCATCATTCGACAGACCGGGGATGGATGACAAATCCGCCACCGCGACTGTCGGCGGATGTTCAGATGTCAGGGGACAGACTTAAGTCCGCCCCCGGTTTATATGGCGTAATCCTTCAGCCGAACCGGCATGCGCCGCGCGCCCCAGCTGCCGGGCGCAGCCTCGAACACGCCGGCGCAGAGCGTGCCGCAGGAGTCGCAGCGGCCCTGCTCGTCGAGGTTCCAGGTACCCAGGCGATACCAGTCACGCCCGATCAGCAGCCCACCACAGTGATGACAGAACGTGCTGCCGCCCGCGGTGTCGTGCACGTTGCCGGTGTAGGCGTGGCGCACGCCGTTGGCGCGAGCGATCTCGCGCGCACGCGTCAGCGTGGCCGGCGGGGTCGGCGGCTTGTCCATCATCTTCCAGTCCGGATGAAAGGCCGTGAAATGCATCGGCACGTCCGGCCCGAGGTGCTCCACCACCCAGCGCGTCATTGCGTCGATCTCGGCGGCGGAATCGTTTTCGCCCGGGATCAGCAGCGTGGTCAGCTCGAACCACACACTCGTTTCATGCCTGAGATACACCAGCGTATCCAGCACCGCAGCCAGCCGGGAACCGGTGACGTGTTTGTAGAAGCGCTCGCTGAAGGCCTTGAGATCGACGTTGGCTGCGTCCATGTGGCGATAGAACTCGGCGCGCGGTTCCGGGCAGACGTAGCCGGCGGTGACTGCCACGGTCCTGATGCCCTGCTCACGGCAGGCCTGCGCGACGTCGATGGCGTATTCGTGGAAGATCACCGGGTCATTGTAGGTGAAGGCCACGCTGCGGCAGCCGAGCTCGCGCGCCGCGCGCGCGATGGTCTCCGGCGCGGCGGCGTCGGCCAGGGTATCGAATTCGCGCGACTTGCTGATGTCCCAGTTCTGGCAGAACTTGCAGGCGAGGTTGCAGCCGGCGGTGCCGAAGGACAGCACCGGCGTGCCGGGCAGGAAATGGCTGAGCGGCTTCTTCTCGATCGGGTCGATGCAAAAGCCGCTGGAGCGGCCATAGGTTGTCAATACGATGTGCCCGTCCTGGCGGGCGCGCACGAAGCACAGTCCGCGCTGGCCTTCGTGCAGTTTGCAGAAGCGCGGGCACAGGTCGCACTGTACGCGGCCGTCTTCCAGCACGTGCCAGTAGCGGGTCGGCGCCGTGGCGGAAGGGTCGAATACCCTGCTGGAGGACTCGGTCATGGTGCGGCCCCTTATTCAGCGTCGACGATACACACATTTGGACATAATGAATCGGAACATGGGGGCAGCGGTCATGATTCGCAAGCCGACGCTTGCCTGTCAGCGCCGGCAGGCACATCATGCAAGAGGAATCCGGGGTGGACATCGCGTCGGGGTCGATGTATTTCGCCAGGCGCAATAATCCGATACAGCAGAGGCACTGGAAAACAGCGGAATCCGTCCCCAGTAATCTCCTGCCCCCAGGACTGGCGTCATCCGCCACAGGGAAGGAAAAGCTGATGCCTATTGTCAGGCCCCCGGCCGTGGCCGGACTGTTCTATCCCGCCGACGCGTTCGCGCTGCGCGCGCAGGTCCACGCGTTGCTTGCCGCGGCTCGCCCGGCCGTGGATTCCGCGCCCAAGGCCGTCATCGCCCCGCATGCCGGCTACATCTACTCGGGTCCGGTCGCGGCGACCCTGTACGCCCGGCTGGCCCCGGCGCGCGATCGGATCCGGCGTGTGGTGCTGCTGGGTCCCGCCCACCGCATCGCCTTCAGTGGTCTCGCGCTGAGCAGCGCCACGGCTTTTACCACGCCGCTGGGCGATGTTCCACTCGACACCGCCGCCTGCGCGCGGCTGCTGAGCCTCCCGCAGGTCCGTATACTCGACGAGGCGCACCGCGCCGAGCACAGCCTGGAGGTACAGCTGCCCTTCCTGCAGGAGGTACTGACGGAATTCACCCTGGTCCCGCTCGTCGTCGGTGACACGACATCCGAAAAGGTGAGCGAGGTAATCGAAACCCTGTGGGGTGGCGATGAGACGCTGATCATGATCAGCAGCGACCTCAGTCATTATCACGATTACGCCACGGCCCGGCGTCTCGACGCCGCGACCTCGCGCGCAATAGAGGCCTTGCGGCCACAGGATATCCAGCTTGAAGACGCCTGCGGCCGTAACCCGGTGAACGGCCTGCTGCTGAGCGCGCGGCGCCACGGACTGCATGCACACACGCTCGATCTGCGCAATTCCGGTGACACTGCCGGCCCGCGCGACCGCGTGGTCGGGTACGGGGCCTATGCCTTCGATGCCTGAACACAACGACACCGGATACCCGCACGCGCTGTCCATCGCCGCCGCCGCGATCGCGTACGGCCTCACGCATAGCGAGCCGCCACCCCTCGAGGATTATCCCGCCGGCCTGCGACAACCGGGCGCGAGTTTCGTCACGCTGACCCATGGGGACAAACTGCGCGGCTGTATTGGCAGTCTCGAACCGCATCGCACGCTGGCGCGCGACCTCGCTCTGAATGCCTACGCGGCCGCTTTCCTGGATCCGCGCTTTGCGCCATTGAGGGACGCCGAGATCGCCGCGCTGGACCTGGAGATCGCGATCCTGAATCCGCTCGAGCCGTTGCCTTGCCGCTCCGAGGCCGGGCTCCTCGCGCAACTGCGCCCCGGCATCGACGGACTGGTATTGGAGGCAGGGACAGGGCGGCGCGCCACCTTCCTGCCCAAGGTATGGGATATGCTGCCGGAGTCGGGGGACTTTCTGCGCGAGCTGCGCCGCAAGGCTGGCCTGGCGCCGGATTACTGGTCGGAATCGCTGCGCTTCGCGCGCTACACCACCGCCGTCATCCGGAGCGGATATCTGGAAGCGCTTGCACGCGACCCCGGGCGTCAGTCGCCGGTCTGAAGTCGGTCAATCGGCCGCAGCAACCATCACGCAGCGTCCGATCGAGCCCGGCGCGCAGACGCTGCCGTCGATCCAGATCGCCTGATCGAGAGTTACGGCGCCCAGGTTCGCGCCAGTGAGATCGGCGCCCAACAGATCGGCATAGGAAAGATTCGCCCCCGTGAGATCCGCCCCGCCGAGATCGGCGCCGCGCAGATTGGCGCCCACCAGCACGGCATTGCCCAGCCTGGCATCGCGCATGCGCGCCACGGCCAGCTCGCTGTAGGAAAGATCGGCCCGCTCCAGCCGGGCGCCGCTGAGATCGGCACGGGATAATCGCATGTTCACCATATGCGCGCCGGAGAGATCGACGTGCGCCAGCCCGCGACCCTCGAAGGCGCAGTTGCTCCATTCCACGCCCGGCGCAGGCGGTTGGGCGCACGACAAGCCGGTGTCGGAAACCTTCGTCGCGGGCCGGTAGATCATCACCAGCGTACCGAGGAAAATCACTACACCCACCGCGATCAGACCAGCCACCAGACGATGACGGCGGTGCCGCTCATTGTGCTCGCTCACGCGGTCGGAACCCGCGTGACGCGGGCGCTGGGCGCCGGGGGCCGCCGGCCCACGCCGGTCACCCTCGCCTCGCTGATCGTCATTGAGTGCGCCCTCCTCACCGCGCCGGTCGCGGCTGCGCTCGTCCTCCCAGCGCCTGGCCGCCTCCAGACGCTCACGCTGGGAGGGATCCTCAAGATCGCTCTGTACCAGTTCCGGGACTATCTCGGGAACCTGGTTCAGCGGCACCCAGACCTCGCCATCCGCGCTGACCTCGTCGGTCAGCTGAATCCGGCCCAGGATGATATAGCGCGAGATCTGACCGGCCGGGAATGGCCCCTGCACGACCTGGCCACGCCGGGTATACCAGAGCTGCCGCTGGTTCTTATCGGATTGCCGCATATCCTTCGTCCGGCCACCAGGGGAACCCGGAACCGCTCCTCCGCGTCTTACAGGACCGCCCGCCATGCTCCGCTGGCCGCCTGCGGTTATCTAAAAAAACCTTTATGCTCAACATGGATTTAAGCTACAGTTGTGGTACGCTACGGTCCGGACGCTTGGACGAATCAATATGCATGTCGGATGCCAGATACAGTATCGGCATGACATGAAAGGGAATTAAAACAACCGTCAGTATGAGCCCCGCGCACAACTCCAGCCGTGATACCCGTGCGGCGACAGAACCCGCCGCCGGATACTCTCCAGCCCAGGATGAACTGCAGGATATCCACCACCGTCTCGACGAGTTGCGCGCCATGGGCATCCTCGTGGCCGCCGCGGTGGACGGGGATGCCACTCCTGTCGGCGCCATGCTCTCCAGAAACAGCTTCACCCACGTCGTCAGCGCGACCAACGACCAGGAAGTGCTGCAGGCGCTGCGTTCCAGCCTTGATTTCGGCGCCCGCCCCATTGACATGCTGCTGCTCGACGTGGCCGCGACGCAGTTCGACGGCCATGCACTGTGCCGCGCGATCCGGCGCCAGCCGGCATGGCGCGATATGCCGATCATCCTCATCCGCCAGCGCAGCGCCTGGCAGGAGGACATGCTGCCGGGCAGCTTCGCCGCCGGCGCTACCGATATCCTGTTCCACCCGGTGCAGCGCGTCGAACTGATCCCGCGCGTAATCTCGGCACTGTTGCTCAAAAAGGAGCGCGATATTTGCCGCCAGCACGAGAGCGAGCTCGAAACCGAGCTTGCCGAGCGCAAGGTGATGGAGGCGCGCCTGCAATATCTGGTCTCGCATGATGATCTCACCGGGCTGTTCAACCGCCGTCGCCTCGAGCTTGCCCTTGAGGACGTGATCGCGAATGCGCGCGCGCGCGGACAGACCGCGGCACTGCTCTACGTCGACCTGGATCAGTTCAAGGTCATCAACGATCTGGAGGGGCACGCCGTCGGCGACCGCCTGCTCATGAGCGTCGCCAACATACTGCGCAAGCATCTGGGCGCGCACGATATCCTCGCCCGAATCAGCTCTGACGAGTATGCCGTGCTTATCGAAGACACCAGTGAGGCCGCGGCGATGAAGCGGGCAGAGGCGCTGCGCATCGCCATCGACGAGTACCGTTTCCGCACCGAGGACCGCAATTACCACGTGTGCGCGAGCATCGGCGTGGCGCTGGTCCTGCCGCACGAGGACATCAACGCGAGCGAAGCGCTGGCACGCTCCAGCCAGGCCTGCTTCGAGGCCAAGACGCACGGGCGCAACCTGGTACACCTGTTTAACAAGGACGACGTCGAGACCAACATACTGCGCCACGCCGCCGACTGGGTACCGCGTATCCGCGAGGCGCTCGCACAGGACCGCTTCTGCATGTTCTTCCAGCCGGTGATAGAGCTGCCGGGTGGACGCGTGGTCGGCTACGAGGCGCTCATCCGAATGCGCGATAACGACGGCACACTGATCACTCCGGACCGTTTCATCCCGGTCGCAGAGCGCATGGGTCTGATTCACGACATCGACATATGGGTGGTGCAATACGCCATTGGCGTGCTCGCGCGGTTGCCGCGCGAACAGTCCGACCTGACCCTAAACGTCAATCTCTCGATTCATGCCTTCCAGGACCCGGCCCTGCTCCCGCTGGTGCGCGACAATCTGGAACGCAACGGCGTCGCCGCGGACCGCATCACCTTCGAGATCACGGAGACGGCGGCGGTAGCAAGCTACGACCAGACACGCAACATGATCAACCAGCTGCGCGAACTGGGCTGCCGTTTCGCCCTGGACGATTTCGGCACCGGCTTCAGCTCATTCAACTACCTGAAGCAGTTCCCGGTGGATTACCTGAAGATCGACGGCAGCTTTATCCGCAATCTGCTCAACGACCCAGTGGACCAGCGCCTGGTCAAATCAATGATCGAGGTCGGACGCACACTGGGCAAACTTGTGGTGGCTGAATTTGTGGAGAGCGCCGAAATCCTGGCGCTACTGGAAGAATACGGCGTGAACCGCGCGCAGGGCCATTTCATCGGCGAACCGCTGCCCGAAATCCTGCCGGGCTGAAACAGACCAATCTGTCCTTAGTCCTTAGTCCTTAACCTCAGGCTGCGGCCTGACCGTGCTCCGGCGCACCGCCATGCAGGCGCATGAGCAGATCGGCCTCTGTCCGGATCAGATTACACTGCGACATGATCTCCTCGACACCGGCGCCTTCACGCACCAGCTTGACGGCGCGATCATATTCCCGGTGCAGGGTGTCATGCGACTCGAGATCATCCTGACGCTCGCCCAGCCTCATCACCTGCTGATCCAGCCGGCTCAGGTGCGTCCCCATGCCAGAGGCGCCGGCGCAAAGTGCGCCCAGCTCGCCCTGCAGCGCCGCGCATTCCGCGCGCAGGGCCCGATGATCTCGCCGCAGGCGTACCATGCTCACCGCCAGCGACAACAATGCCAGCAGCGCAACCGCTGCAACTGCGGCCACCGCGATCTGTACAGTCACATCAAGACTCATCAAAACTTACCTCAGGCATATTCATCGATCTGCCCGCCGCGGGGGTCATCCTTCTGTTCCTCGCCGTCCTCACGCGGAGACGGTTTCTCCCTGCGTGGCGACCGGGACTGATCTTTGTCCGGACCGATACGATCGACCGGCCGCCGGCCCCAGGTCGGCTGCGTTGGTGTGATCTCCCCGATCTCCGGCATTTCATCGACCTCCCTGGGTCGTCCGAATACCCGATAAATTGCACATTCCGTGCCAGAGATCCCGAACCACCCCGCCTCAGGGTAATCCCGTCGACTGCACGCCGGCGGCGAGCGGCAGGCCGATATCAACCCTGGGCTGCTGCACCGGCGGCACCAACTCCACTGGTCGCTCCGGGAATGCCGGAGCGAACAGCGGGGTGATTGCAGGCAGCGGGCGAGGATTCGGCGGCCGGGATATTCCCGACTCGTTTCGAGCCCGGTTCACCGCATCCGGCGGATGAATAACCGCAGGCCGGTCTGGAATCAACGGCTGTGCGACCGGCGTCGCTTTGTCGGGTGTGGTCGCCGTAACAGTCTGCCCTTCCGCTGCCGCCCCTCCCCGTTCAACGGGAGCTTCCACCGCCATTTCAGATGACGACCCTGTCATGGCGGGGGTGATAACAACCGTGGGGTGAACATCCGAAGAAGCAGAAGAGACCGCTTCGACGACATGGGAAACCGCCGAGGGATTGTCCGTTGCAACGGATTGGCGCAGGCGCTCGTCCAGCATGTATTCGACCTCCTTGTCGGCCAGCACCACCAGCACCACACGCCTGTTTTTCGCACGTCCCTCGGCGTCGTTGTTCGATGCGACCGGGCGGTGCTCGCCATAGCCGACCGCCGACAGCCGCGTCGAATCAACCCCCTGTCGCTCGAAGAGACGCACCACGCTCGCCGCGCGCGCGGAGGACAGCTCCCAGTTCGACGGATAGACTGGCGTGGTAATGGGGATATTGTCGGTGAATCCCTCGATACGAACCGGGTTGGTGAAATCTGCCAGGATACCCGCCAGGCGTGAGAGCACCTCGACCGCCTCCGGATGGATCAGTGCACTGCCGCTGGGGAATAGCACGCTGTCCTTGATTTCGACGTCCACCCACAAGTCGGTCATGCTGATCGAAACCAGCCCCTTGTCGACCAGTTGCTGCATGGCCTCAGCCACCTCATCCGCGATCTTTCGGATATCGCGCGCGTTTTCCGGCGACGAGGCGAAGCCGGCGCCGGGCATATTGCCCTTGTCCGACTCCTGATTGTGCAGGGTAATGACCGGAACCTTGATCAGTGTGGGCTTACTGATGATCTCGACCGTGGCATTGGTGGCAGACTTCACGATCTCACCCAGCTGGATGGGCTCAAGGGATTTCTTCGGCTCCTTGAACGCCGTCACCAGGGAATCGGACAGCACACGGTATTTTCCGGCATTGACCGACGAAACCGCGTACATGACGACGAAAAACGCGAACAGCAGCGTGATGAAATCCGCGTATGACACAAGCCAGCGCTCGTGATTCTCGTGCTCCTCATGCTTCTTCTTGCGCGCCATGGGCGTACCGTCAGTGGATGTAGCCCTGGAGCTTGGTCTCGATGTTGCGCGGGTTTTCCCCTTCTGCGATGGAAACGATGCCTTCGATGATCATCTCGCGGAACTGCGTCTGGACATGCACGATGCTCTTCAGCTTGTTCGCCATCGGCAGGAAGAAAAGATTGGCAAGGCCGACGCCGTAGATCGTTGCCACGAATGCCACCGCGATACCTGAACCCAGCTTGCTTGGATCCGCCAGGTTGTTCATAACGTGAATTAGCCCCATGACGGCGCCAATGATTCCTATGGTGGGAGAGTAACCACCCATGCCCTCGAACACCTTGGCCGCCTGGGTGTCGTGATATTCAAGCGCGCCCACCTCCACCTCCATGATGGAGCGAATCGCCTCCGGGTCACTGCCATCCACCAGCAACTGAAGACCCTTGCGCGCGAACAGTTCGGGTTCGCTCTCGGTGATTGACTCCAGGCCGAGCAGGCCCTCCTTGCGCGCGATGTTGCTCCAGTTGACGATCTTCTGGACGGCCTCGGCCGCGGCGACCTTGGGCGGAAAAATGACCCACATGACCGTCTTGAGCGAGCGCATGAAAATATTGAGGGGCGTCTGGATGAGAACAGCACCGAGGGTGCCGCCAAACACGATGATAAACGCCGTCAGCTGCATCAGCGACGAGAGGTGACCGCCTTCCAGGGCGTTGCCCCCCAGTATTGCGATGAAGGCGAGCGCGATGCCGGCGATGCTCAGTATGTCCAAGACCTATCTCTCCCTCGCAACAGACCGGCTGCACGCGAAACCGTGCCGAGCCGCGGCGAACGCGGCCATATCCACCCCTGGCGAATTGCCGCCCGATCCATGCATAAACCGTAACCTGTTCCCTGTCCGCACCCTGGCCTCCTGCCTTCCCATGTGCGCCGCTCTACCGCGGGCGACAGGGACGCGAGGAAACCTCAGTCATTCGATCTCCAGTGACCAAGCCGGGTCTGAAGCCGGACCAGGGCCTGGCTGTGGATCTGGCTGACACGTGACTCACTGACGCCGATGACCGCCCCGATCTCACGCAGGTTCAGATCCTCGTCGTAATAGAGCGTGAGCACCAGGCGTTCACGATCCGGCAGTCCCGAGATCGCCTCGGCGAGGTTGCGTTTGAAGTCGTCATGCTGCACGCCCTCGAATGGCCCGTTGTCGCTCTTGCCGAAGCGCGACGGCAAGGCGTCCTCGCCCATGCCCATCTCCTCGAAGCTGAGCAGACGGCAGCCGCTCGCATCCTGCAGCGTCTTGTGGTATTCATCCAGGCTCATGTCAAGCAGCTTGGCGACTTCGTGATCCTTCGCGTCACGCCCGGTCGCGTTCTCGATCTCGCGCACGGCATCGGCCACCTGACGCGCCTTGCGGTGCACCGAACGCGGCGCCCAGTCGCCCTTGCGGATCTCGTCGAGCATCGCGCCGCGGATGCGGATGCCGGCGTAGGTCTCGAAGCTCGCACCCTGTCCTGCATCGTAGTTGCGCGCCGCCTCGAGCAGACCGATCATACCGGCCTGGATCAGATCATCCACCTGAACGCTGGGCTGCAACCGGCTCATAATGTGGTAGGCGATACGCTTCACCAGGGAAGCATACTGCGTCACCACTTCCTGATATCCGTTTTCATTATTGTCTACGGGTTTATACATGGCTGGTTTATTCATATTGTCCCTACGGTTGTCCTGCCGCCCTTGTTGTTCATGAACAGTCTTTCCACGAAAAACTCTATTCGTCCGCTCGCCGCGCGCGGCATGGGCCATTGATCTATTTTCTGTCCGATCTTGGCGAAGGAGAGCGCCGCCTTGCTGCGTGGATAGGCATCAACCAGGACGCGCTGTTTCTGCACCGCCTTGCGCAGGAACTCGTCGTACGGAACCGCCCCCACGTAATCGAGGCTGACATCAAGAAAACGATCGGCCACTTTGGCGAGTTTCTTGTAGAGCTCGTATCCTTCCTGAGCTCCATTCACCATATTCGCCAGTACGCGGAAGCGGTCCACGCCATACTCACGATGCATGACCTTGATCATGGCGTAGGCGTCGGTGATCGAAGCGGGCTCATCGCACACGACCACGACCACTTCGTGAGCCGCGCGCACATAGGTCACCACGCTGTCGGATATGCCCGCGGCGGTATCGACCAGTAGTATCTCCGGATTGTATTCGAGAGTACTGAAGGCGCGAATCAGCCCGGTGTGCTCCGCGTGGCTGAGCTCCGCCATCCGCTTGATGCCCGACGAGGCGGGGATGATACGCAGACCGTGCGGTCCCTCGACCAGAACGTCGTCGAGCGAGCAGTCTCCGTTGACGACGTGCGATAGATTCACACTCGGGTGAAGACCAAGCAGAACATCCACGTTCGCCAGACCGAGATCGGCGTCCATCAACATGACGCGCCGTCCGCTCATCGCGAGCGTCACGCCAAGATTGATCGAGACGTTAGTCTTGCCGACCCCGCCCTTGCCTCCCGTCACCGCGATGACACGCACCGGAGACTGGCGGGAGAATTCATGCAGACCGGCCGCCTGGGACAGACCCTTGTCAGACATAAGCATTTGACACTTCCTTTCCGAAACTGAGTGCGATCAGATCTTCGTTGATATGGGATTCCGAGTTTTTCATTGTCTCCACGCCGCGCGTCACCAGGGCCCCGGCGCGCGCCGGATGCAGATCCTCCGGAACCCGCTGGCCATCGCTGTAATACGCGACCGGAAGCGCGCGACTGATCGCCGTGCTGACAGCCCCCCCGAGGCAGGTGGCCTCGTCCAGCTTGGTCAGGATGCAGCCATCAGGGCGAAATACGCCGAACGCATCCGCCACGTCCCCCAGCCCTGACAGGCGCGTGGTGGCGGAAAGCAGCAGCAGGGTCTTCTTGTTCATATGCGCCTTGTCGAGCAGCTCCGCCTGCCGTTGCAGTCCGCTGTCGTGCTGGCCCATGCCGGTGGTGTCGATCAGGATCAGGCGGCGGTCACACAGATCGTTGAGCACCTTGCGCAATCCATCCCGGCTGTCGGCGGTCTTGACCGGCACATCGAGGATTCGCCCATAGGTGCGCAGCTGCTCATAGGCGCCGACGCGGTAGTTATCGATGGTGATCAGCGCCACCTGGCGACTGCCGTGGCGCATTGCGTAGCGCGCGGCAAGCTTGGCGGCGGTAGTCGTCTTTCCGACGCCGGTCGGACCGACCAGCGCGACAATACCGCCGTCGTTGAGGATGTCGTGCCCGTAGAGCGGGATACAGCTCGAAAGCGCATTCAGTGCGCGCTGCCACAGCGCCTCGACGTCACCGTCGAGGCGCCCGAGGCCATCGACAAGCCGGCGGCTCTGCGCCGCGGTCAGACCGAAGCACATCAGGCGCTGGATCAGCTCGACGGCGGCCGGTTCACGACGGGCGAACTGGCCCCAGGCCAGACTCGATAACTGGTTTTCCATCATCAGGCGCATTCGGCTGAGCTCGGCGCGCAGTTCGATCAGTGTCGGCTCCTGGCTCCAGATGCTGCCATTCGCATCGAACGCGGGCGCCGCGAATCGGGAGACAGATGGATTTCCGACGGCCGCCCGGTTCACCGGCATCTCCGCGCCGGTGTTGCGCACGGGAGCGACAGTCGCCGCCTGGGTCTCCGCAGCCCTGGCTTCACCCGGGAACTCGCCCTTCACCGCCTTGAACACGGTTTCGTCGTAGTCGACCGCCGCCACGATCTCCACACCGCCATTGACCCGGCTGTTGGACAGGATCACGGCATCGGGACCCTGTTCCTCACGCACCATGCGGATCGCCTGGCGGATGTCCGGTGCAAAAAATCGTTTTATCTTCATAGCTCGCCTCGTTCAGCGCCGCGCCATGCGCGGCGGTTTCCGTCGTCACCGGTCCGGTCGACCGATGTTGGCGACGATCTTGATCTGCCGGTTGTCCGGTATCTCGTCGTAAGACAGCACGCTCATGGCCGCGATCGTGTGGCGTGTGAAGCGCGCCATGACCATCCGCAACGCCGGCGATACCAGCAGCACGACCGGCTGTCCTGCCATTTCCTGCCTCTGCGCCGCCTCCAGCAGCGACTGATGCAGGCGATCGGCCAGTCCCGGCTCGAGGGCCATACCACCGGCCCCCTGGGTACGCAGAGTCTCGTGCAATAACTGTTCCAACGTCTGGTCCAGGGTGATCACAGGCAGTTCGCTGCCCAAACCACTGATGTTTTGCGTGATCAGGCGGCCGAGGGCGACACGTACGGAGCCGGTGAGAACGCCGGGGTCTTGACTGCTGGCCGAGGCGGACGCCAGATTTTCCACGATCGTACGCATGTCGCGTATCGGTACCTTCTCTTCCAGCAGGTTGCGCAGCACCTTCTGAACCGTGCCGAGCGGAAGCGAGTCCGGCACCAGGCCGTCAACCAGCTTGGGCGAGACCTTGGCAAGGCTGTCCAGCAACAGCTGTACTTCCTCGCGGCCGAGCAGCTCGTGCGCATGCGTCTGCAGGATATGGTTGAGGTGGGTTGCGATAACTGTACTGGTGTCGACCACGGTATAGCCCATGGCCTGGGCCTGGTCGCGCTGGTTCTGCTCAATCCACACGGCATCCATGCCGAAGGCCGGATCCTTGGTCTCGATACCGGGCAACTTGCCGAACACGCGCCCGGGGTTGATGGCCAGTTCGCGGTCCGGGAAGACCTCCGCCTCGCCGAGGGTAACGCCCATCAGGGTGATACGGTAGGCGCTTGGCGCCAGTTCGAGGTTGTCACGAATATGGACCGACGGAATCAGGAAACCAATCTCCTGCGTCAGCTTCTTGCGGACGCCCTTGATCCGGCTCATCAGCTGCCCACCTTGGTTCTTGTCCACCAGGGGAATCAGGCGGTAACCGACCTCGAGTCCGACGGTGTCCACCGGCACCACGTCCTCCCAGCTGAGCTCGCGAGATTCGCTCGGTTTCTGTTCCGCCGTTGCCATTTCACGCGCCTGCGCCGCCTGTTCCTGCGCGCGTGCGGGCTGGGTCTTGCGCTGATTGATCATGTAGCTGCCGGCCCCGGCGATCCCGGCCAGGGTCAGGAAGGCGACATTCGGCATGCCCGGCACGATACCGAGCAGGCCCATCACGCCGGCCGTCACGGCCAGCGCGCGCGGACTGTCGAACAGCTGACCGAGCATCTGCTTGCCCATGTCCTGCTCACTCGAAACACGTGTCACCATGATGGCGGCGGCGGTCGACAGCACCAGGCCGGGGATCTGCGCGACCAGACCATCACCGATGGTGAGCAGGGTGTAATTGTGAACGGCATTGGCGAAGGCCATGTCGTGCTGCAGCATACCGATGGCGAATCCGCCAATGATATTGATGAACAGGATGAGGATTCCCGCGACCGCATCACCGCGGACGAACTTGCTGGCACCGTCCATGGACCCGTAGAAATCCGCCTCTGCGACCACGTCGGCCCGGCGGCGTTTGGCCTCCTCCTGGCCAATGATGCCGGCATTGAGATCGGCATCGATGGCCATCTGCTTGCCGGGCATCGAATCCAGGGTAAAGCGGGCGCTGACCTCGGAGATGCGTCCGGCGCCCTTGGTAACGACCACGAAGTTGATGATGACCAGGATGGCGAACACAATCAGACCAACCGCGTAATTGCCACCAACGACGAACTCGCCAAACGATTCGATCACCTTTCCGGCGGCGTCAGCGCCCGAATGCCCCTCGAGCAGAACCACGCGTGTGGAGGCGATATTGAGCGCCAGGCGCAGGAGTGTCGCCAGCAGCAGTACCGTCGGGAAGGTGGCGAAGGCGAGCGGGCGCTGGGTATAGACACAGACCAGAATCACAACCAGCGACAGCGCGATGTTAAAAGTGAAGAAAACGTCCAGCATGATGGGTGGCAGCGGCACCACCAGCATCGCCAGCATTGCCATCATCAGCAGGGGCGCCCCCAGCATGCCATGGCGTCCCATATCACGGATATTGCCCAATACGTTTGCCTCAGCCATTTGTATTCCTCGTTCGCGTCTCTGCGTTTATATTCACTGGATCCCGTCCCGTCGGCGTCACTCGTCGCGCCGCAGCTCATCCGGAATGGGCAGGTCGTTGAATTCCTTGTGCGCGCCCGCGCCGCGTCGCGGCTTGCGGCGCAACTGGTAGGCGTAAGCCAGAATCTGCGCCACCGCCAGGAACAGACCCGACGGGATCTCCTGATCGAGGCGCGTGCTGTAAAAGATGGCGCGCGCGAGTGGCGGAGCCGACAGGATCGGAACCTTGTGCCTGAGCGCCACGTTCCTGATTTCCATTGCGACCAGATCACTGCCCTTGGCGACGACAACCGGGGCGGACATCCGCGCCTGGTCATAGCGCAGCGCCACCGCATAGTGCGTGGGGTTGGTGATAACGACGTCCGCTTTCGGAACCGCGTCCATCATGCGGCGGCGCGACTGCTCGTACTGGATCTCGCGGATGCGTCGCTTCATCTCCGGACTTCCGTCCGTCTGGCGGAATTCGTCCTTGATCTCCTGACGCGTCATCCGAAGTTGTTTGTTGTGATCCCAGATCTGGAACGGGACATCGATTGCGGCGATCACGATCATGGCCGCGCTCAGAATGAGAAAGGTGTTCAGCAGCAGCGTCCCGGCATCGGCGATCGCCGGAATGATATCCTCCGCGCCCAGACCGAGCAGGGACTCCGCGTTGCCCATCAGCATCAGGATGGCCACCGCCAGCACAAGGCAGAATTTGGCCAGCGCCTTGACCAGCTCGACCAGGCCGCGCACGGCGAAAATTCGGCCAATGCCCTTGATCGGATCGAGCTTGTCCCATTTGAATGACAACGCCTTGGTGCTGAAGGTCCAGCCACTCAGGGCCATGGGTGCGAACAGCGCGGCCGCGACCACCACCAGGAAGAACGGCATCAGTGCGCCGACAGATTCGAATATGGCCTGCTGCAGCTTGAGAAGCATGGTGGCCGAATCCATCAGTTCGGCGCGCGGAACGGTGAAGGAGAGCTCCATGGTACGCAGATTCTGGCGCACGATGTCGTCTCCAAGAAACATCAGGCCGGCGGCCGAGATCAGCAGGACGGCCATCGTGGTGAGCTCACGCGAGCGTGGAACCTGACCGCGCTCGCGCGCCTCCTGCTGGCGTTTTGGCGTAGCCTGTTCTGTGCGTTCCTGGGCGGAGTGTTCCGACATCGGCCTACTCCGCCATCATCGAATGGAGAGCGTCAAAGGCGCTCTCGGTCATGCTCGTAAACTGCGGCACGAACAACGGTAGCGACAGCAGGATGAAGATAAATCCGAGCATGAGCGAAATCGGGAATCCGATGACGAAGATGTTGAGCTGTGGGGCTGCGCGCATCATGACACCGAAGGCCGCATTGACGAGAAGCAGCGAGGCCAGAGCCGGCAGGGATATGACCAGGGCTCCCTTGAAGATCCATCCGCTCCATTCGAGCATGACCCACAGGCCGTTTCCGCTGATCGGCTCCAGCGCCACCGGGATCGCCCGGAAGCTGTCGACAAGGGCCTCGATCAGGATCAGATGACCGTTCAGCGCGAGGAAGGTCAGAGTGGCCAGGACAATATAGAATTGGCTCACCACCGGAACCGTGACGCCGTTGGCAGGATCCATCATCTGGGCGAAGCCGAGCCCCATGGTCTGGCCGATGAGGTTTCCACCCATCTCCACCGCGCTGAACACCAGCCGCATGAGAAAGCCCATGGCGAGCCCGGTCAGAATCTGGGCGCCGGATATCAATATGCCATGGGCGCTCACGGGATCGACCTGCGGACCCGGCGGAAGCAGCGGGACTATGACGAGGGTCAACGCCAGGGCGATGCCGACACGGAATCGCATGGGCACGACGCGCACACCGAGGATCGGCGCCACCATGATCAGCGCTCCAACGCGAAATAATGGCCACAGGAATCCTGTGATCCATTGCGTCAGCTGCTGGTCCGTGAAATTCATCTTTGCGTCTCCTGATGCTCCGACTGCTCATCCGATCAATGACGGGATGCTGCGGATGAGCTCCTCGGTGTAGTTGATCATCGAATGCAGGATCCAGGGGCCGGCGGCAACCATCACGCCCAGGACCACGAAGAGCTTCGGGATAAAACTCAGCGTCTGCTCGTTGATCTGTGTGGCCGCCTGGAACATGCTGACCAGAAGACCTATGCCAAGCGCAGGCAGCAGCATAACCGCGAGAATCATCAAGGTGACATAGAGCGCATTTTGTCCGAGATTAACGACGGTTTCCGGGGTCATGGCTTCTCTCCTGCTCTTGGCTGCTGCGCGTGGCTCATGTGGAAAAGCTTGCGGCCAGGGTGCCGAGTATGAGCGCCCACCCGTCCACCAGCACAAACAGCATGATTTTGAATGGCAGCGATATGATCAGCGGCGACAGCATCATCATGCCCATTGACATGAGGACGCTTGCCACCACCAGGTCGATAATCAGAAACGGAATGAAAATTATGAACCCGATCTGGAACGCGGTCTTGAGCTCGCTGGTCAGGAATGCCGGCATCAGCAGCGTGAACGGCACCTGCTCACGTGACTCCATGGCCGGGGCGTCGGATATCTCGGCGAACAGGCTCAGATCGGAATCACGCGTTTGCGCCAGCATGAATTTTTTCATCGGTGTGCTGCCGCGCTCGAGCGCTTCCTGCATCGTAACCTGCTCATCCATATATGGCTTCACGGAAGTGTTGTAGACTTCGGTGAACACCGGCCTCATGATGAAAACCGTCAGGAATAGCGCCAGGCCAATCAGCGTCTGGGTGGTTGGCGTCGAGGCCGTGCCGAGCGCCTGACGCAAGATCGCAAGCACGATGATGATGCGGGTGAACGACGTCATCATCATCAGGGCCGCCGGAAGGAGCGACATTACCGTCATCAGCGCCAGTATCTGCAGGCTGAGACTGTAGGTCTTGCCCCCGTCGGGGGCCGTGGTCACGGTGATCGCCGTCAGCCCGGAATCGGCCAAAGCGGCCGCGCAGGGAAACAGCACGGCGAGAAAGATGACTATAAGCCGGATCATGACGGCGATATTCTCTTTCTGAGTTCCTGATTGAAGCGGCCAAGGAAACTGGAGGGGGCGCCTGCCGGCTCTGCGGACTCTCCCCCGGGGACCGGTTCGAGTACATGCAGGGTTCTGATGCAGCCCGGCGCAACGCCGATCAGCAAGCGATCGCTGCCGGCCTGAACGATCAGGATGCGCTCGCGCTGACCAAGATTGATGCCGCCGACCACCCGCAACTGCTCGTGCGAAATCCCCTGAATGCGCCCGAAGCGCTTCAACGCCCATGCGCCCGCGAAGATCAGCCCCAGCACGACGCCAAGCCCGGCGACCATCTGCAACACGCCTGTGAATGTAACTGCGCTCTTGTGTGCGAGCGCTGGGTCCGCGCCCTGGGCCAGCGCCGCCGCGGGTAGAGCCAGCAGCGCCAGACATCCGCCAATGGCGCGCACGACAGCGATGACCGGATAATTTCTCGGCATGAGCATGCTCCGGCTCGGGACTACTTCAGTTTTCTAACGCGCTCGGCCGCGCTGATGATATCGGTGAGACGGATGCCGAATTTCTCATTCACCACCACCACCTCGCCGTGCGCGACCAGCGTTCCGTTCACCGTGACGTCCATGGGCTCACCCGCGAGGCGGTCCAGCTCGACAACGGAGCCCTGGTTCAGCTTGAGCAGATTGCTGATGGAGATCTTGGTACGGCCGATCTCGACCGCCACCGTGACAGGGATGTCCAGGATCATGTCCAGGCCCTTGTCACCCATGGTGGTCCCGGGGGAGTCATCCTGCAGATTCTGGAAACTGGCGCGCGCGTAATCCTCGCCCTGTGCCGCGCCAGCCCCGGCGCCAGCCGAGTCGCTCATTGTTTTCGTAGCATCGTTCATCACGCGACTCCTGTAATAGTCATCAGTTGCCTGCCGCGCTGGTTATTTACCAGCTCTGTAACCTTGATGGCGTTCTTCCCGTCGGCGCTGCCGAACACGCCACGGAACACCGGGATGTCATCTACCACCGCGGTAATCGCGCCCGGAATCTCGATCGGAATGATGTCGCCAACCTGCAGTTCGTTCAGCTCACGCATGCTCAGCTGGGCCTCCGTCAAAGTGCTCGACAGCTCTACCTCCGCGTGCATGAGCTCATTGCGCAGGGACAAGGTCCAGCGCTCGTCAAGCTCGATACGGTCACTCTGGACGCCGGACTCGAGCAGATCACGAATCGGTTCGACCATCGCGTACGGCAGGGTTACGTGGATATCACCGCCGCCACCCTCGAATTCGACATGGAAGCTGGAAACCACAACCACCTCGCTCGGACTGACGATATTGGCGAAATTCGGGTTGATTTCGGTGCTGACAAACTCGATGTCGACTCCGACCACCGGGCTCCACGCCTCCTTGATATTGAGAAAGGCCATATCGAGGATGATCTTGATGATGCGCTGCTCCGTGGGAGTGAATTCGCGGCCCTCGATCTTGGTGTTGAAGCGTCCGCGGCCGCCGAAAAAATTATCCACGAAGCTGAACACCAGTTTCGGATCGATAACGACCAGCCCCATCCCCTTGAGAGGCGGCACACGGATCACATTCAGGCTCGCCGGCATGAACAGACTGTGGACGTACTCGTTGAATTTGACCATCTGCACATTGCCGACCGCGATCTCGGCGCTGCGGCGCAGAAGATTGAAAAAACTTATGCGCAGATGACGCGCCATGCGCTCGTTGATTATTTCCAGCGTGGGCAGCCGACCGCGCACGATGCGGTCCTGGCTGGTGAAGTCATAGTCGGCGACGTCACCGGCCATAACCGGATGATCGGTTTCAGACTCAACCTCTCCGCTGGAGACGCCATTGAGCAGCGCGTCGATCTCGTCCTGGCTCAGGATGTCATTGACTGCCATGGCGGCTCACTGCATCACAAAGCTGGTGAAATAGACGGCTTCCGCCCCGGTGTTGCCCGTCTCCGTCTTGAGGATGCTCTGGATCTCGACGAGCGCCTTGTCCCGGATCGACTGTTTACCCTCGGCCGACGTGAGGGAGGCGTAGTCCAGGTTGCTGAACATCATCACGAGATTGTTCCGGATCTGCGGCAGATGGACCTTGATGGCCTCCGAAACCACCGGATCACGGGTCATCGCTTCGATCTTGACCTGCAGGTAGCGGATCTGAACCCCTTCGACGAAGTTGACCACGAACGGGTCGCCCAGCTCGACGTAGATTGGCGGCGCCTTGGGTTCTTTCGACGACTTCTTGTCCTTGGACTTCTTTGACTTCTCCTTAGGCGCATCCTCGGCCGAAGCGTCACCGCCATCGTCTTCGGCTGCGGCCACCTCCTCACTGTCATGCTGACCAAATACCCCGGCCAGCATCAGCGTCGCGCCCACGCTCACGCCAATCAGCAGAATCACGGAGAAAACGATCACTATGATCTTGAGGGCCCCGCCCGATTTCTTCTTCGGCTTGGGCCTTTCGTTTTCTTCGTCTTCATTGATTTCTTCGTCTTTTCTCGCCATCTCGTTTCCCTTCCCTTGTGCACGAAATTCGTAATAACGTCCTGCCCAGATTTAGCAAGACACGTGCCAGTGGAGGCGAGCGACATTTATTTTAATGATTACATGATGTTACAAAACGCTCCCGCGAGGACGTCGGCATCTTGACGTCTGTGGATGGCATACCTGAATGGCGATGGCGGAAATACGATGACGGCAGGATCGAATGCCGAGGGAATGGAAATGGAAGCGAAGGCCGGCCCGATGACCGGAAGGACACGTCGCCGCAGCGGAGACCGGCCTCAGGCGTAGAGATCGACGAGCCCGCGGAGCTCACTCGGGCGGTCCTCACCCGGCACTGCCGCATCGGCCGGAACGGAGTCCACCTGTGACAGCGATTCCGGCCTGCCCTGATGCGCCTGCGAGCGCCCGCCATCCGATGGGGAATGCTGAGAGACATCGACGTTCACGGCGCCAAAGCCCTGCTCGCCCATCAGATCACGCAGGCGCGGAATGCTGTCATGCAGCGCCTCGCGCACCAGCGCGTGCTGACTGGACAGCGTTACGCTCATCTGGCGGTCGGCATCGACGCTGATGCGTATCTCGAGCGGCCCCAGTTGCGGCGGATTGATCTTTAATTCCGCGGTCTGGATCTGGTTTCCAATCGCCCAGCGAATACGCTGTCCGAGTTCATCGCTCCATTCCGGATGACGCAGTGGCGTATGCAGGGCGGGTCCGGGCACCGGAACCTCCCTGGACTGGGCGGAGGCGCCGGCCTGGAAGTAGGTCAATGGACCGGTGTTTGCCGGCGAACCGCCGTCGGAATCCCGCAACAGTGACTGAAAGGCATCGCCCCGTGTCGAACTCGCGCCGTCATTAGAACCGAGCCGCGCGAGCAATTCCTGCAGACGCGCCCCGCCATCCGGCGTCGAGACCGGCTCCGCCACCGCCTCCGGCGCCATGGGCGCCGATACGGATGTGGATACGGGTGCGGGAGATGGTGAAACGGGTGCAGACGAGGGTGAGAACACAGGCGCGGGCGTGGTGGCCACGACGCCGCCGTTAGGCGGCGAGGCCATCGCTCCTGAGACAGGCGCGGGGATACGAACAGGTTCTGTCTTTGTATCCGCAACGACTTCGCCAGTAACCTGGACGACCGCGGCAGCATGGACAACGACTGGCACATGATCCACCGGCGCGGCTGCGACTGCGGACTCAGGCTCGTCCGCGCGCGACTGTTCGTTGCCTGTCGTCTCGACCGTCGGATCCGGCAACGCAGGCGACACATTGCCCGCGCTTTGCAGGATACCGTTCCCGTCGTCATCCTGAGCGTTTGCCGTGAAGAGTTCCGTTGGCTCGGCGGAGACAGGGGACTCTGCCGGCTCAGACGGCAAGGCCTTGCCGCCCGGCGGCAAAAATTCCTCCGGCGTTAGCGGACCCGGCGGCGCGGTATCCGGCACAGGCGCGCCGAACGCGTCACCCGTAATATCCGCCTGGAGATCTCCGAAGATGAATGGATCCGCCGGATTCCCGGGTATCGCGGGCGTCTCCGGGAGCATATCTCCCGAAGACGCCGCAGACTGAGGTAAAGGTGACGCGAGCAGGAAATTCATCAGGGAATCAAAAGAATCGGCCTGCGAGGCAGGCGTTGACGGAGTCGATGTCTCGACCGCGACAGCGAATTGACCCGCCGGACCCAAGACCCCGGCTGAGACTGGAAAACCCATGCCCGCAGTGCTTACCGCCATGATGCCCCGCCCCCTGTGATTCAATCCGACTGTTGTATCCGTCGAGAATTGCAAATTCCACGCCAGTAAAACCTGGGCGCGCCTATTCCTCGCCGCTGATACCCGGCCGCACGCGTTGCGCGCGCTCGTCGGTCTCGCGCTGTTCGCGTCTTTGCGCGCGCGAGACCTCCTCGTGCCGGAAACGGTCGATCACCTTATCGAGCGCGCGCCGCTTGGAACTCACTTCGCTCCAGTAACGGTTCTGCTGTTCGAGTTCGCGCTGACAATCCTCCAGCAGCTTCTTCTGCTGCTGAATCGCCACATTGAGACGATCAGTGAAACGCCGGTATTCCTTGAAGCGCTCGATTGTTCCGCCGCCGCCCTCCGCCTGAAAGCGCTGCTGATATTCGCGCATGAATTTTTCGAGATCGGACAGACGGCGCTCCTGGGACAGATAACGATTGCGCGACTCGCCCAGTACGCGCGTCGCCTGGATCTCCTTGTCCCGCTGCAGACCGGCAATGGGCTGCATCCTCTGAGATCTGGTCACCACCCTTTCTCCCGCTCAGAATTCCGTATATCCATCATTTTTTCGCCTTCTGCGGCACACCTCCGCCCAGCAGCTCGCCCAGACCGCGCAGTCCGTCCCGGAAAGTGACACGCTCGTTCAAGCCCTGCTGCAGGAACTGCGTGAGGCGCGGATGGAAATCGACGGCCTCGTCCACTCTGGGGTCACTGCCCTTCGCATAGGCGCCGACGCTGATCAGGTCGCGATTGCGGCGGTAGGTCGAATAAAGCTGCTTGAATCGTATGGCCTGGCGCTGGTGCTCGGGGCTGACGATCTCGCTCATTACCCGGCTCACCGAGGCCTCGATATCGATCGCCGGATAATGGCCCGCGTCGGCCAGCTCACGGTTGAGCACGATGTGGCCGTCGAGGATCGCGCGTGCGGCGTCGGCGATAGGATCCTGCTGGTCATCACCCTCTGCCAGCACGGTATACAACGCGGTGATAGAGCCGTTGCCGTCACCGTTGCCGGCACGCTCGACCAGCTGCGGCAGCTTGGCAAATACCGAGGGTGGATAGCCGCGCGTCGCCGGCGGCTCACCGATGGCGAGGGCGATCTCGCGCTGCGCCTGGGCGTAACGCGTGAGCGAATCCATCAGCAAGAGCACCTTGAGCCCCTTGTCACGAAAATACTCCGCGATGCTGGTCGCCAGCATCGCACCGTGCAAACGCAGCATGGGCGGTGTATCCGCCGGCGTCGCCACCACCACTGCGCGCGCCATCCCCTGCGTACCCAGGATACGGTTGGTGAATTCCTTTACTTCACGGCCGCGCTCGCCGATCATGCCGACGACGGTGACATCGGCGTCGGTGTAGCGCGTCATCATGCCGAGCAGCACACTTTTGCCCACGCCGCTGCCGGCGAACAGGCCCAGGCGCTGGCCACGGCCAATGGTGAGCAGATTGTTTATTGCGCGTACACCGACGTCGAGCGGCTCGCTGATGACACGGCGCTGCAGGGGATTGATCGGCCGCCCCATCAAGGGATAGGTGCTCTCGCTGCGTACCGGTCCGCGGCCATCAAGCGGCTTTCCCGTACCATCGACTACCCGGCCGAGCAGGCCGTCTCCGACCGCCGCCTCATAGGCGCGGCCGGTAGGAGTGACGCGCGCGTTCGGCACCAGGCCGCGAATCTCGCCACTCGGCATGAGGAAGGTCTTGTCGCCCGCGAAACCGACCACCTCGGCCTCAAGCGGATGACCGGAAGGGTTGTCGACCAGACAGCGATCTCCAATCGCCGCCTGACAGCCGATCGCCTCGAGCGTCAGCCCTACCAGGCGTGTAATCTTGCCCTCCACCACCAGCGGCGGGGTGTTCTTCAGACCTTCGGCGCGTTCGGCGACGCGCCGCCGCCATACCGGCGCGCGATTGAGATCAGCCAGCATCGCCATCCTCCTGACGCTCACCGCCAAGCAATTCCGCGGCGATTGCCGTGAACTGCCGTTCGATGCTGGCGTCGATACGCGAATGATCCGTCTCCAGGCGGCAACCGCCACGAGCAAGCGCCGGATCCTCCAGGATCTTCCAGCCGGACTCTTCGCCATGCAGGGCGGCGAGATTCTCACGCAGGGTTTCCGCATCGGCCGGATTCACGAACAGGCGGACATTGCGTGATGCGATCGGCAGTATCGCGGCCGCTCGTTGCACCACGGCGACGATCTGACCTGGGTCGGTCGTCAGTTCGCGCCGAATGATCTGACGCGCGATGGTGAGCGCGAGACTTGTAACCTCCTCCACCACCCCTTCATCGAGCTGGTGCAGCGGACGGGACAACAGATTCAGCACCGCCTCGATCCGGTCCGTCTTTTCCTTGGCCAGCGCCGCGCCTTTTTCCAGGCCCTCACGCCGTCCGAGCTCGAATCCTTCCTCGTAGGCCTGCTGCTGAATCTCTTCGATGCGGGTCGCTGTCAGATGGCCGCCGTGCGCGGCCGGATCGCCGGTCGCCGCGCCACCCACCCGCGGCAGCTCCCAACGCTCGCAGGCGTCGGCTGCGGCGCCGCTGATAACCTTAAACGTATTCTTCTCCACCCTTGCCACCCAATGATATATCGCCGGACTCGGACAGGCGGCGCGCAATGGCAAGGATCTCCTTCTGCGCCACCTCCACCTCGCTCAGACGCACCGGACCCTTCGCCTCCAGGTCGTCGCGCAGCATCTCGCCCGCGCGCTTCGACATGTTCTTGAAGACCTTCTCCTTGAGCGTCTCCTCCGCACCCTTCAGCGCGACCACCAGCGTCTCGGAGGAGACCTCGCGCAGCAGAGACTGGATTCCGCGATCGTCCAGCGCAGAGAGATCATCGAACACAAACATGAGGTCCTGGATCTTGTCGCCGAGCTCCTTGTCGAACTCATTGATCTGATCCATGATCATCGTTTCCATCGATGAATCCATGTTATTGAGAATGTCGGCGGCAACCTTGACGCCTCCGACCGTGGACGATTTTACGTTGGAATTTCCGCGGAACTGTTCCTCAATGACATGATTCAGCTCCTGCAGCGCGCTGGGCTGTAGGCGGTCGAGAACGGCGATCCTGAGCAAGACATCTGCGCGGACCTTCTCCGACAGCAGTGTCAGCACCTCGGCCGCCTGATCGTTGTCGAGATAGGACAGCACAACCGCGATGATCTGCGGGTGCTCCATCTTGATGACTTCATAGATCTCATGAGAGTCCATCCACTTGAGCTGTTCCAGTCCGGAGGCCGCCCCGCCGAGCATGACCCTGTTGATGATGTTCCCGGCCTTGTCCTGTCCGAGCGCCTTCACCAGAACTGTCTGAAGATAATCCTGCGCGGCCATGCCAAACGAGGTCTCCTTGCCGACCGACTGCACGAATTCCTTCAGCACCGTATTGGCCTGCTCGGTCGAGATCTTGCTCAGATTCGCCATCGCAGAACTCAGGCGATGCACTTCCTTGGGCCCGATATATTTGAATACCTCGGCGGCATTCTGCTCGCCGATGCTCATCAGCAGCACGGCCGCCTTCTCGACGCCGCTGATTTCGGATGCCTGTTTCTTATCCGCCATGGTTTATGCTCCGCGTCACTCCGCCCCTACCCAGTTCCTGACCACCTGGGCGGTGCGCCGGGGATCCTGCGAAGTCAGCGTACGCGCCATGTTCAGATTGGAATCATAGTTGCCACCACCGCCCCCGGCCGGTAGCGCCGCCGAACGCACGCCGCCGCTCAGGGTAAGCTGGTCCTCTGCCATCTGTCCCTCACCCTGCGGCAGGGCATGAGGCAATGCCTTGCCTTTCGCCGCGAGCTCACGCAGCACCGGCCGCAGCACGCCCATTATCAGGAACAGCACGATCCCGATACCGAGTGCCTGCTTGGCGATATCCCAGATGTTCAGCTGCTCGAGCATGGTCGGCTCGGGAAGCTCTTCCGGCTCCGGCGGCAGCGTAAAGGACTGGTTGATCACATTGACACTGTCGCCACGCTCGGCATCAAATCCAATCGCCTCTTTCACCAGATTCGTGATGCGCAGGAGATCATCCTCGCTGAGTGGCTCACGCACCGTGTCGCCGTCCTCATTGACCGTCGCGCGGTCATCGATCACCACCGCGGTCGACAACCGCTTGATGGCCGCGCCATTACGCTTGGTATGACTGATAGTCTTGTCGATCTCATAATTGCGCGTGGTGCGCTGTACCGAACTGCCGGCAGGCGCAGCCGCATCTGCCGACTGGGCCGCCGCGCCGGTCGATGGCGCCTGATTTGACAGGCTGCCGGGCACACCGCCGGCCGACTGTGACGACAGGCTCTTCTCATCGACCGTCTGTTCGCTGCGCACCGCGGGCGGATTCGGATTGAAGCTCTCCTGGGTCTCCTCCGTCACGGTGAAATCCAGGTCGGCGTTGACTTGCGCCTTGACCGCTCCGAGACCGGCAATCGGAGTCACGATGTCCTCGATACGCTTGGTGTAATACGCCTCGATGCGCTTGCGGTAATCAAACTGTGTGGCGGTCAGGCGCATGTCGTCACCCGCATCGGGCTGCGTCAGCAGGCGGCCCTGCTGATCCACGATCGTTATCTGATCGACATCGAGATTGGGGATGCTGGCCGCGACCATATGCCCGATCGCGGCAACCTGGCCTTCGTCCAGACCGCGACCGGCGTAAAGATCGACCATGACCGAAGCAGTCGGCTTTTTCTGACTGCGCACGAAGGCCGTCTGCTTGGGAATGGCAAGATGGACCCGTGCCGCGCGCACCGAACTGATCGAGGCGATGGTCTGGGCCAGCTCGCCCTCGAGCGCTCGCTGGTAACGCGCGTTCTCCATGAACTGGCTGACACCGAACCCCTTCTGGCTATCGAGCAGTTCAAAACCGGCGCCGACACCCTTGGGCAGGCCCTCGCCGGCCAGCTTGAGCCGGGCCTCGTGCACCTGGTCGGCCGGGACCAGCACCGTGCCGGAGCCGTCGGCCAGCTCGTAGACGATGCCGGATTTCTGCAGCGACTGCACCACAGCGGCCGAATCCTGCTCGGCCAGCCCGCTGTACAACATGCGATAGCTCGGCTTCTGGGACCACAGGACCACCGCCACGCCTATGGCTACGCTGGCCGCCAGACCCGCCATCAGCCCGAACTGTCGCAGCAGCGGCAGGCCGTTGAACCCACGCGCCTGCATCACTACATTATTATCCTTCGTCACTACCGCCATCTTGCCTCCAGAAACCGCTCTTGCCCTGATTCATACCGATCGATGCCCGGCGGAGCATCGCGTCAGATCTGCATGTTCATGATGTCCTGGTACGCGCTTACCAGACGGTTACGCACCTGCATCATGAGCTGGAATTCGATGCTCGCCTTCTGCGAGGCGATCATGACACGCGAAATGTCGACACCCTCGTCGCCGCGTTGAAATGACTCCTTGAGGGCGGCCGACTCCTGCTGCGAATCATTGACGTTGTTGATTGCCCGCGACAGCATGTCCGAGAAATCCGGCCCTCCTGCCCCGGCTGCGCCTTCCGCATGAGCGCCGCCGGCTGCCGCCGCCATCGACCGTAACTGTGAAATCAGCTGGGTGGGGTTGATGTCCGTCATGATTACATCTCCTCGCCGCGCATACGCCGGCCGTGAATCCTTGTCGTTGATCCCTTATCCATGCACGTTCCGAGCCAGTCAGTCCGGCAGTTCGAGGCCGGCCTCGCGCAGCCGTGCCAGCTTGTAACGCAGCGTCCGTTCGCTGATCCCGAGCCGCTGCGCCGCCGCGCGGCGGCTCCCCCGCACTGATGCGAGCGTACCCAGGATCAATTGCTGTTCACGGCCGCGCAGATCCTCGCCCAGCACGGCGGTCCCGGGAACAGCCAGGGCCTGCTCCGATTGCGCGGGACAGACCTCCTCGATCTGCAGATCCTCCGCGTCGATCACCGGCCCGACCTGCAGGATCAGCGCGCGCTGGATCACGTTGTCGAGCTCACGCACATTGCCCGGCCAGCGATGATCGAGCAGGCGTTGCTCGGCGGCGGCGGTCAGCTCCGGCATTGCGCGGCCCTGAACATGCGCGCCATGCCCCAGCATCCTGCGCGCCAGTGGCAGGATGTCCGCGCCGCGCTCGCGCAGCGGGGGAAGTTGCAGCGGAAACACATTGAGACGGTAGAACAGGTCTTCGCGGAACCGGCCGGCGCTCACTTCGTCGCGCAGGTTGCGGTTCGACGTGGCCAGGATACGAACATCGAGCGCAATCGTTCCGCGCCCTCCCAGCCGCTCGACCTCGCGCTCCTGCAGTACGCGCAGCAGCTTGGCCTGAAGCCCGAGATCCATTTCAGAGATCTCGTCCAGCAACAACGTCCCGTGCTGTGCCTGCTCGAATTTCCCCGGGCATGCGTTGTAGGCGCCGGTGAATGCGCCCTTTTCATAGCCAAACAGGGTTGCTTCCAGCATATTGTCCGGGATCGCCGCGCAATTGATCGCGACAAATGGATGCTGTGCGCGCGGCGAATGGCGGTGGATATAGCGCGCCAGCACTTCCTTCCCGACGCCACTCTCCCCCGTGATCATGATGGTCGCATCGGTGACGGCAACGCGGCGCGCCAGATTCGCCATGTAACGGCTGGCGGGATCGATCATCACCATCTCGTCGCCATCCGCGGCGAGCATCATATGGCGCTCAACCATCTCCACTAGCCTTCCGGAATCGAACGGCTTCACCAGATAATCCACCGCGCCGGCCTGCATGGCCTGCACCGCCTGCTGGATAGTTCCGTAGGCGGTCATCATAAGCACCGGAATCTCGGGCCGGTTGCTGCGGATATGGTTGAGCAGGGCATAGCCGTCCATAGGTTTCATCTGCACGTCGCTGATCACCATGCCAATACCCTCGGCACAATCCGCCAGCAGGCGAACCGCCTCCGCTCCGTTGCCCGCCGCGGCCACCGGATAGCCGGCGAGATCGAGCGAATCGCACAATGCCTCACGCAGTGTCGGTTCGTCTTCGACAACAAGCACAGTGGAATGAGTCATGTCCGGTACCTCTTCTTTCATTGCATTGATCATGAAACTGGATCCCGCCGCAGGCTTCAGCACTGATCCGCCGCCAGTGGCAGCCGCACGCCGACAGTGGTTCCGCGGCCGGGTTCGGATTCTATCCACAGCACGCCGCCGTGCGCCTGCACGACTGCCTGGGCCACGGCCAGACCGAGGCCGGTGCCCTGCGATTTGGTGGTGAAGAACGGCTCCAGGATACGTTCCCGAAGCGCGGGATCAATGCCGGGGCCGTCGTCCTTGAGCAGAAACTCGATGGATTCCATGCCGGCGACGCGGCGGGCGAGGAATCCGAGGTGGCCGCATACCTGACGTTCCGCGGGCACATCACCGCTGCAGGCTTGGATGGCGTTTTCCAGCAGGTTCTGTAATACCGCGACGAGGGCATCCGGATTCCCGCGCAGACGCGCTTCGCCACTGTCGTCGATGACCTCGAGGCGACATCCTCCCGCGCGCGCCAGCGGCTCTGACATGCGGCGGAAGGCGTCGACCACTGAATCGGCGCGGAAAGTCTCGGTGGAGAAGGAACCGCCGCGGGCAAACATCAGCATGTCCCGCACCAGCTTGTCGAGATGATCGAGACAAGAGCGGATCTTTTCGATCCCGCGCCGCTGCGCCGGCGAGGTCGGTCCGCGATCCTCGAGCTGGGAGACGTACAACAGGCTGGCGGCCAGCGGCGTGCGGATCTGATGCGCGAGCGCTGCGGCCATCTCGCCCATCGAGGCGAGCCGCTGCTGGCGCTGCATCAGGGCCTGCATCGCGCGCGAGTCGGTCACCTCATGAATCAGGATCACCTGACCCGGACCGTCCTCAAGGGGATTCGTGGCGAGCGCGACCAGGCGTCCATCCGTCAGGCGCAGATCACCGAGCCGGCACTGTGCGGCGAACGCCCGACGGATCACCTCGAACCAGAAGGCCCCGGCCAGCGGCTCGCCGAGCAGGTCGATCGCGGCCCTGTTGCAATGAGCGACGCGGCCATCGCCATCGAGCACGACGACCCCGGCCGGCAGGGCGTCAAGCACTGATTGCAGATGGCGAACAGACTGCGTCCCTGACCCGGCGGGGATCGGGGCGACATCGCTCACATCCGCAAAGCGGCGGGTGATCCCGGCCAGATGGTGCTCCAGCAACTGATAGGAGGAGCTCAGCTGCTCCGAGACACGATTGAAGTGATCGAAGGCATCCGTCAAGCGTTGCGCTTGGCGCGTTACGGTTTGATCCATGCGCATACGTCCCCGTCGCAGTGTCAATTCAGCGGCGGGATCGATGGTCGATTCCGCCGCCAAGACAGGGAGCAATAAGCGTGCCGGATTTTATTTTATAGGTTTTACAGAGACCTGGATATCACGGGAGGGGTGCGCGTCAAACTTATGTCACCTCATCCGTGCGCTGCAATCCATATTTCCGCAGCTTCTCCACGAGCGTGGTCCGGCGCAGCCCCAAACGGTTGGCGGCATGCGCCACGATGCCATCGGCATCATCCAGGGCCTGTTTGATGAGATTGCACTCGAGGTTGGTCAGGTGCTGCTTCAGGTCGATGCCGTCGCGCGGCAGGCGTGGCACATCGAGACTGCCGACGATGATCAGTTTCTCCTCCGCGACCACCGTATCCTTCAACTCGCCCGACTCGGGCTGATACTTCTCGGACAGGTCATGCATGTCGACGACGCCGTAGGGATGCATGATGACCAGCCGTTCGATAACATTGGCGAGTTCGCGCACGTTACCCGGCCAGTGGTACTGCGATAGCGCCATAATTGCGGACTGGGTCAGGCGCACGGATCCCCGCTTCTCGTGTTCCATGCGGGTGATCAGCTCCTTGACCAGCAGCGGGATATCTTCCGAGCGCTCACGCAGCGGCGGCATTTCAATCGGGAACACGTTGAGGCGGTAATACAGATCCTCGCGGAACTTGCCTTCCGCGATCGCCTTTTCGAGGTTGCGGTGCGTCGCCGCGATGATGCGCACGTCGGACGTGATGGTCTTGTTGCTGCCGACGCGCTCGAAGGTCCGCTCCTGCAGCACGCGCAGCAGCTTCACCTGCATGTGCATGCTCATGTCGCCGATCTCGTCGAGGAACAGCGTGCCGCCCTCGGCCATCTCGAAACGGCCCTGACGTGCGCTGATGGCGCCGGTGAAGGCGCCTTTTTCATGCCCGAACAATTCGCTTTCCAGTAGCTCCGCCGGGATGGCGCCACAATTGATCGGGACAAACGGCTTGTTGCGGCGCACGGAATGATAATGGATGTTGCGCGCCACCACTTCCTTACCGGTTCCTGACTCACCCAGAATCAGCACGGTGGCATCGGAATCGGCGACCTGCTCGATCAGTGTCCGCACCATGCGTATCGGTCGGCTGTTGCCGACGAGGCTACGAAAGAGTTCGGGCGAGTGATCACCACCCTGCCCTTCGCGCTGGCTGGCGCGATATACCGACGCCTGCTGCAGGATGCCGGTAAGTTCCTTGTATTTCGGAGGGTATTTGAGTTGGCCGATGAGGAGGGGCTGGATCTCCTGGGGGAGCTTCTTCCTGGCGCCGTTGCCTACCAGAACGACGGGAAGTCCGGCGTCCCATTCGTGCAGGTTCGTGACCGTATCAACCCACTGCTCATCCGCGGAATCCGCGACAACCACGGCAGCACCCAGGGTTCCGACCGAGAACCCGGATTCCTTCCAGTTACTAGGCTTTACCAGCAGAATATTGTCGTAGTCGATGAAATTCAGAATTGCTTTCAGACACTCGGATCGCTGCTGATCCTCGTCGACGACAAGAACGGATTCCATTCGGCCCACCCCTTCTCCCAAGCTGCGTTTTGCAGGATTGTTATAGTCTTTATTTGTATTAGGTATAGGGTCATACAAAATGACCTACAGCCTAACCCTTTTTAATTATGATGTCAAAAAGCTGTCGCCCCCGAGCGATCAATAATAACCGATTGATAGTAATTGACAATATTATGCGCGCCCCTGCTGGCGCGAATGCGCGATCTGTCGCCTGTGGTGACGGAAAATCAGCTTCTCGATCCAGCTTCGCAGGCTGTCACTCATGTCCCGGTAACCCATCTCGACCTGAAAATCCTCGCCATCCGGCACCACCGACTTCACTTCACCATAAAAGGTGATCGGGGTGGGATATAGCCGGTTCAAATAGAGATCCACGCTGACAGTGCTTCCGACAGGTGGAACATTGGGGGATCGCCACCCGATGCCGGAACCACTCATCCTGACCGGAACTGCGACGGGGATCGAAATATGCTCGGCCAGCAATCGGGCGACCATGTCGAGCAACAGGTTTATTTTGAATTCGAGCCGGAAGGACTCATGAGCGCCATGATGGACATGCTCATCCTCCTGGCCCTCAGTACGATGCTCATCGAGCACGGAAAACCCGCGCAGGACGCGCTCGTTGGACTGACAAGCGTTCAATATTTCCGCGGTCAAGACGTCTTTCTTTACCTCACGCCAACCGAGCGGCAGACAGTCTTCATAGACCAGCCCGGTACCGAATTGCGAGTCATCCCCATTGTCCATGCAGGCAAAGATACTCGATCCCACCGCGCCAGACAACACGCGGGGGACGTGACGCCAATGCCGCTCAACGGCGCACAAACCGGAGTGAACGGCGGCAGGTCAGCCGGCTGAGTACTGCCGATAGCGAGAGGCTGCCCGACGTTGGCGGGAATTCTCTGATATTTCCCGCGCCAGACGCTGGCTCTGGATCTTCCCGAGGTAGATGATTCGATCATTCATTTCGCGCAGGGAGCAGATCCCTGCGGAATCACTCGCGCCGGGATCTGCTCCGTGGAGGTCATCAAAGTATTGCGCGAGCATGGAGCCGCGCCTGGATTCAAGCTCAGGCAGATCGTCCCAGGCGCCCGCCTCGGCCTTTGCCAGCATCACGCGGGATAGCACCAGGATATCATCCAGGCTGGCAGGCCCCACGACATCAGCACCCGATCGAAGTGGATGTTGGATTGAAACGGTGGTCATTACCGGCCGTATGCCTGTCCGGACGGAGACGACGCCTTCTGTGCGTGCTCCCTGATAACCTCGGCCGGAATCGCGTCCCATCCTTCCTTGATCTGGCGCAGCAGGCCCGCCACCTCATTCAGATATGAGGCGTCATTCTTCAGGTTCGCTTCAGTAAGCCGGGCCATCATGTAGTTATAGAGATCGTCGAGATTCTGCGCGACCTCACCACCTACGGACTTGTCCAGGCTGATCCGCAAGCCGTCGATGATGGAGACTGCCCAGCTGATGTGGGCGCCCTTCTGCGCAATATCGCCGCGCTCCATGAAACCGCGGGCCGCTGCGATCTTGTCCAGCGCGCCGTCGATCAGCATCTGGATCAAACGATGCGGTGTGGCGTCCTCAACGGCACCCTTCAGACCCGCGTTCTGGTACTGCTTCATCGACTGATAATTCCTTGAACCGAACTGGTTCATTGATATGATCTCCCGTAAACCTGTGTTTCTATTTAATGCCCGGCCTGCGCCAGGCTTCCCGTACCGCGCCTTACGCCTCAACCAGACGTGCTTGAGTTAATCTGTGGCAAGCTGTCCAGTTGCTGGGTAAGAAAATCACTGGTGTTCTTCAATTGCGCCACCAGTATGTCCATCGCCGTGAACTGCGCCCGGATTCTGTCCTCATAGGCCTGTGACCTGAGCTCGACCCGTTCGCGCTGAACCTCAATATCACTTATGCTGCGGTTGATTCCGTCGGTCACGGAATCAAACAATCCGTCGTTCGCAAGCAAGCCTGAGAGCACATTGTTCAGTTGTTCGGCATATCCGCGCGAGAAGGTGACACTGCCCCGACTGCCAGTCACCCCACCGACCACCATCAGCTCCAGCCCAAGCGCAATGCCCTGGCCTGTCAGCTTCTGCCCGTCACCAGCGGCCTCGATCCCTCCAATTGTCCCCGCGACGTCCACACCATCGGTCGATACCGGCGCCAGACCGAAGAGTCCGTTCCGCGCATTGCCCCCAGTGACGGATACTTTCGACCCGGAGCCGTAGGAATCGGAGGTCATGGTCAGAACTCCGCCGGATTCGGTGACATTCACCGTGATACCGCGTCTTGTCAGGTCCTCATTGGCGTTCAGCCTTGACTGCAGTTCCGCCGCCAGCGCCGCCGCGGAGTCATAGGTCTTGGCCGACAATGTGACGCTCGTGGACACGCCGTAGATCAGCAGCGTCAATCCGTCATTCACTCCCGATGCAACCGTCAGGTTCGCGGCCGCCGATCCCGCGAAATTCCCCTGCGTCGCCAGCCGGGTGATGTTGATATCGTATTTCCCGGCGCGGGTCACGTCGGTGGATGCCTGATACTGGATCAGCGAATCCGTAGTCGAACCGTAGGCGGTAAACATGCCGGCGATCGAGTCGAAGTTATCCTCGATCGCGGCCTCCAGCTTGACATTATCCAGCACCAGGCTGCCGTCGCTGGCGCTGCGAGTAATGCCGATATCGGCCAACTGACGATATGGGCCATCCAGCCCGGTCACCGTCTGACTGAATACACGCCGCACCTGCGCGTCAATGTTGCGCAACACACCATCGCCATTGAGCAGGCCCGCCTCACCGGTATCGACGTTGTAACTCGACAGATCATTGACGGTACTGATCAACCCGTTGTACTTTTCCACGAAGCTGCTGACCGCACTCGATACGCTGTCCTTATCATAGGAAACCGTCAGGGTGGAGGTGCCAGCCTCGAGCAGATTGATCGTCAATCCATTGATCACATTCGTAAGTGTGTTGCTCGCACTGGAAACAGCGATGCCGTCTATAGTCAGGCCGGAGACGTTTTGCGCCGCCTGGGTCTGCGTCATACTGCTGGAGGCGGCATTGAACGCGAGCAGTGACAATCCGGTGCCGTCGGTGTCGTTTCCGTCATCATCCGCGACGGTGATTTCGAGACTGTTCGCGGCGCCTGTATCCTCCGCCGACAGGGTCAGGCGCTGATAGGTGCCGTCAAAGATAATTGACGCCGTAACCCCCATCTCGGCACCGTTGATGGCATCTCGAATACCCTGGAGACTCCCATCCTTGATCTCCACCGTGTATGTGGGTTGTTCTGCGTTCTGCGCGAATGAGTTATAGGTATCGGTCTCGCCGTCATAGTCCGTGGTACCGAACCTGAATGTCAGCGTACCTGTCCCAACGCTATCTGTCGCTGCAGTAAAACGTGCGCCTTCCTGACTGACGGGGTCGGTGGCGAGCTTGTGCTCGGTGGCAAGACCACTGAGACCGATCTGATATCTTCCGGGCGCCGCCAGCGTCCCCGCGGCGGCCGTCAGCACCTCGGTATTGCTGGAATCGGCGGTACGGCCACGGTAGGTCGACAATGAGCTCAGGCCAGACAGCGAATCCCGCAGGGAAGACAGTGCCCCTTTCAGGGTTCCAAAGGCTGACAACCTCGCTGTCAGCTCCGCTTCCTTGGTGTCCAGCCGGGTGGTCTGCGGGGTTTTTTCCGCATCAACCAGCTGAGAAACCAGTGAGTTGATGTCCAGCCCGCTGCCTATGCCTGGTGAAGTAATGGATGCCATCCCCGTTTCGTCTCGATCCGCCTTGACGCCCTTATTGGATGCAAAATAAGGACCAATTCAGAGCTATAAGCCCAGATCAGAGAGCCAGCCCATCTGTTTCACAATGTGATTCGGCATATTCAGAACCTCTTCTGCCGGGATTTCTCGGAGGATCTCCCTGGTATCGAGGTTATAGACCTTGACTACGACGCGATTAACCTTCGCGTCGACAGTGAATTCGATGTTGCGATGAATGCTCTGGATATAGTCGTTGAGTTGACTGACCGCCTCGTTGAGCCTGGCATCGCCTGCTGCAAGGGAAAGATTTTCGGATACAGCCGGCGCGTTCTTGCCGCCGGAAGGAATGTCTTGCCGCGTGAGGGCATTGGTCCGGGATGAATGGTTCTGATGCATACGAAGTCCTCCGCGCGATAAACAGTGGCCGCGTCCGCCATGAACAGGAAACAGGACCTCGTATAGACAATCTCTATATATTCACCCGGCTATCCTGGCGCGATGCCATGGGACGTTCGGGTCATGGTCCGGCCTCCGGATGCGACCGGAGATGGCGAACCCGGGGCGGTTTGAGCCGCCCCGGACTGCCAGTTTGTTTACCGAACTTACTGCAGGAGCTGGAGCACCAGCTGCGGCAGGGAGTTGGCTTGCGACAGGATCGACACACCGGCCTGCTGCAGGATCTGCGCCTTGGTCAGCGTTGCGGTTTCCGCTGCGAAGTCCGTATCGAGGGTACGCGAACGGGCGGCGCTCAGGTTTTCCACCGTGGCGGACAGGTTCGAGATCGTCGACTGGAAACGGTTCTGGATCGCACCCAGGCTACCGCGGATGGTCGCAATCTGCGCCAGCGCGCCGTCGATGACCGAGATCGCCGAGTTGGCGCCGTCGATATCCGAGATATCCACATTGGCCAGCTGGGTCAGGGCCGTGGAGGCGGACTGCAGACCGGCCGCCGTCAACTGTGCCGTCGTACCGGTGAACGTGAAGTTCTTGTCGGAGCTCAGGGTCAGTGATCCGCCCGTTACCACCTGGGTAGCACCAGCGGCATCCGTACCCGCGGTCTCCGTGCTCTGCACGATCACACCAACGCCGTCGGCCACGCTCTCCGCGTAACCCAGGGTCTCGGCACCGACCTTGTCGTTGGTCAGGGTGACAACACCGGCCGCCGCGCTGGCGGAGGCCGTGGTCGTACCGAGGGCGCGCTGCGCATTTATGGCGTTGGTAAGGGCGGTAGCCACGGCGGATTCATCGCCCGCCAAGGCTACGCCGACACCAACATTGGAACCACTGTAGGTGCCAGCCGAGTTGTAGAACTCGTAGGTCAGGCCGTCGACTGTCACCGTGTCGCCCACTGCGATCTCGTTGCCGGTGGTGGTACCGGTGGCGACAAAGGTGGCGCTGGTGTGGATGGTCAGGGTCTGGGTGTTGTTCCCGGTCGGGTTGGCCTCGGTGGCGGCATCCAGACCGACGGCGTTGAAGATGTCGGTCACGACCTGGGCCGTGCCGGCGCCGCCAGCGGAGATGGTGATATCGCGGCCATCCGTGGCGGTCAGGGTCAGCACGCCGGTCGACTGGTTGGCCTCGGCGGTCACGCCGGTCTGGTTGGAGACTGCGTTGATCGCCGTCACAGAGTTGTTGGCCTGCTGTACCGCAGTCGCACCCGAGGCGATCGAGCCCACGGCGATACCGTTGATCTCGAGTTCACCGTTGCCCAGGCTGACACCGGCGATCGGCGCCACGCCTGTCAGGGAGTTGGTCGCGGTCGCGGTCACGCCGGTCTGGGTCGTCACGGCATTGATGGCCGTGGCCTTGGCGGCGGCGCTGCCGGCGTGGACTCCGGCGGCGGTCGTCTGAACGGAGGCGGCAACCGCCACGCCGTTGATGCTCAGATCGGCACCGTCGAAGGCCACGGTGCTGACGCTCTGGGCACCGGTCGCCTGATAGGCGCCCAACAGGTTTGTGGTTGCACCGGAGATGCTCAGGGATATGACCTGGTTCGCCTCGGCGCCGACCTGGAACTGGGCCGCCGAGAAGGAACCGTCGAGGATGCGCTGGCCATTGAACGAGGTCGTCTGCGCGTTGCGCTGAATCTCGCTCAGCAGCTGCTGGGCTTCGGCGTTGAGAGCGGCGCGGTCGGAGACCGAGTTGGTCGAGTTGGCGGACTGAATCGCCAGTTCGCGGATACGCTGCAGTGAACTGCCCGCTTCCCCTAGGGCGCCTTCGGCCGTCTGCGCCAGCGAGATACCGTCATTCGCGTTACGGACCGCCTGGTTCAGACCGCGAATCTGAGTGGTGAATCGCTCGGAGATCGCGAGACCGGCGGCATCGTCCTTGGCGCTGTTGATGCGCAAACCGGAAGAGAGACGCTGTAGCGAAGTAGCTAACTCGCCCTGGGTCTTGTTCAGGTTGCGCTGAGCATTAAGTGAGGCAACGTTGGTGTTAATAATTTGCGGCATTTTCCTTTCTCCTAGATTCCTGGCAGACCCATGCTACCCGGAAGATGTTGTCTACAGCGGATATACTCCCCATGCGTTTGGCAGTATTTACCGCTCCCGACGAAGCTATCGGCGCTGCCAAATCTTTCTTTAAGAAATCTGACCCAGTCCACACTGGTGTGATAAAAAAACGTGACTGCGGCCCAGACAAAGAGAGTTTTTCTTTAAAAACAACAAGGTAAAAACAGGATTGGCGAACGGGGATCTCGGCCTGGAGATGTAATGGCGGGCAAATGAGGCCAATAATGGAAAATATTTCCCCGAGATTTTCTGATCCCGGGACCAAACGGAATCAAAATCCCGAGCGAAGGCTGGCGGGGACTCTATATATATCTGGATACGGAGACGTGTGGCAACGCGACCCGGGGACTTACCGCGGGTTCCGGTAACCCAGGAGCCCCAGTGCCGCGCGGTAATCCGCATTGCCCGCGAATCGCGCCAGCACGGCAGAATCGGGCCGGCGCCGGGACGAGCCCCGGATCTCCCGCCCGCCAGTCCCCGGCCCGGTATCACCCGTGATCTTGTCATAGTCCGGCCAGGCATCAACAAAGCGGGCGTCGTAGGGTAATCCAAGCATATCGCACAACTGCTCCATGACAGGTTCGGGACGTACGACGAAATCCTCGTAACGCACGAAACCAATGTTCACGCACTGCTCCGCATAACGCAGATAACCGCGCAGGAAGTCTTCAAGCGACAGCTTCCCCCGCACCAGCGACAGACGTGAGAGACTGATCCATTGGTCAACAGGATGGCGCGTCAGCGCGGCGCGATGCAGCCGGAACAACCCGCTGAATCCGAGCACATTGGCTGTAGTGAACTCGCAGGTCGGCTCCTGTGTAAAGGGAACGGCGTGGAAATCGAGATGCGCCCAATCACGCACCACGAGATGCCGGCCGAGTTCGCGGCAGCGCTGCTCGATCAGATCAATCTCGCGGACGAAATTCATCCTGCCACCCTGACGCATCTCGCGCATCCGTTCCGCATCGAAAAGGTGGAACCAGTCCTGCGCCTGCTTCATGGGATGGAACCGGGTACCGCCCTTGGGATGAATCTCGCTCAACAGAACGATATCCTGCATGCAACCCAGACAACGAGACATCAGTGTGCCGCCAGAACGGGCAAGATTGTGTAGGACGCGGACCGGCCGCTGTTCCGGCGCGCACTCCCGCTCCAGCGCCTCGATGATCTCAACACCTTCCAGGGCTACCGGTCGCGCACGCAGCGCGGCACGCCGCCCGTCCACATAGTCGCTGCAGAATCCGAGCCCGTCGATCAGTTCCAGCACCGCCGCAGCGTCACCGTTGTCGTATTCCGTCCGGCCTGCAAGCAGGCGGTCACGCAATTCCAGCAATACCGCGAGCACCCACCGCGCAGGATCTCCGGCAGGATCGAAACGTTCATACCCGGATAGCACAGGGAGAAATGGTTCCGACAGATCAACAACATTTCCCGCCATCACGTGCTCGATCAGATCCTGCAGGATCGGTAGAACATCCTCCGTCTCAGCGAGTTCGCTTGCGATCCTCAGAAAGGTCTGCCCCGCGCAAATATCGGGCTTGGACTCCAGCCTCCGCCGTAGCAGGTCACAGGCCTGATCCAGTTTCCGGCGACGATCCGCGGCATCATCTGCCTGCGCCTCGACATAAAGATCCATCGCCTGCTGATGGCACAACCAGCGCGCCGTATTCGCCTGTGCCTCCATATGGGACAGCCACGATGGCAGCAGATTCTGGATATAGGGCTTGTTCTGTACGAAGTCGACCCAGGCACCTGCCCGCGCAGGGACCGCCAGATACGACGAACCGCCGGTTTTCTCCCTCCACATGGAGCGATAGAGGTCCTCGAGCTGGCGTGTGAAGCGCGCCGGGTCGCACAGGATCGAACCCCGTATCGCCCCGGGGATCCGCCCCCGCAGGGCCGACAGCGACCCAA
>JADLET010000080.1 GCA_020845975.1 Gammaproteobacteria bacterium
CGCGCGCGCGCGCGCAGCTCGGTCGGATTGAGCGCCGGGGTATCATCAATGAACAGCGGCGCCTCGCTCAGAATGCTCATCGCCGAGGTCAGGCGCGGCCAATCCTCGTCAGTGAGTCGACCGGTACGCACGCGATGCTGGTCGATACGGCCAAGCGAGGACAACATACGCATGACGAGCTGTTCTCCGGGCATTTCCATGGAAAACACTACCACCGGCACACGGCTCTTGATGGCGGCATGCTCGGCGATGTTCATCGCAAAACTGGTCTTGCCCATGGAGGGGCGGCCGGCGACGATAACGAGATCCGAGGACTGCAAGCCCGAGGTGCGCTCATCGAAATCGGTAAACCCGGTGGGCACCCCGGTATACGGCGTGTCCTGATGGTAAAGCTTGTCGATGCGATCGGTTACGTCGACCAGGAGATCGCGGACTGAACGAAAGCTGTTCTGGTTTGGCCGCCCTTGTTCCGCGATACGGAAGACCATCTGTTCGGCATGATCAAGCAGCTGCGCGCAATCGCGGCCTTCAGTGTTGAAGGCCGCGTTGCCGATCTCGGTGCCGACATGGATGAGCTGGCGCAGCACGGAGCGCTCGCGCACTATGGTGCCATAGGCCTTGATGTTGGCCGCGCTCGGGGTACTGTTGGCTATTTCCGCGAGATAAGCGAGGCCGCCCGCCTTGTCCAGCTCCTTGTGCTGCTCCAGCCACTCGGAAACGGTCACCACGTCGACCGGTTCGCTATGGGCGCACAAGGTGCTCACGGCACGGAAGATGAGGCGGTGATCATGGCGGTAGAAATCGCCTTCAGTGACCAGATCCGCGACCGTATCCCAGGCTGAATTGTCCAGCATCAGCCCGCCGAGCACAGACTGCTCTGCCTCGAGTGAGTGCGGAGGGACTCGCAGCGAATCCGTCATGCGCATCGCGCTGGCCGGGTTGCTCGCGAGTTCCTGCATAGACTGCACCTCGGATTACGCTCCCGCCGTCCCAGAATTATTCCTCGCCCGCCACCTCGACCTTGACGTCGACATTGACCTCAGGATGCAGATGCAGGCTGATGTCGTACGTGCCAGTCTGGCGGATCGCACCACTCGGCAGGCGTACCTCGGATTTTATTACCGGGGTATCCAGCGCGGTGAAGGCATCGGCGATATCGCTGGTTCCGACAGAACCGAACAGCTTGCCTTCATCGCCAACCTTGCGCTTAATGACCACGGTCACGCCAGCCAGCCGGTCACGGCGCGCCTGGGCTCCAGCCAGTGCCTCCGCCGCCGTACGCTCGTATTCAGCGCGTCTGGCTTCGAAGGATTTGCGGTTGGCCTCTGTCGCCGGCGCGGCCTTGCCGGTCGGAAACAGGTAATTGCGCCCATATCCCGACTTGACATTGACCACGTCGCCCAGATTACCCAGGTTCTCCACCTTGTTCAGCAGAATCACTTGCATTGTCGTCTACCTCGTTGCTCGCTTAACTATAATCCGACTTGAACGGTAATGCGTAATGGGTGATGAGTAATGTGTATTTACAACCAGTTAGCTCATCACCGAACGTTTATTAATCACCCATTACCCATCACCCTTCACCCTTAACCTGAATATCCATCACCTACCAAACAAAACTATGTTGCACCATCCGGCCCGGGCGGAGGTGGCTCATCCTGGCCCTGAGATGGAACCCCCTTCTTCCTGAAGCGGGCGCGGAAATCCATCAGGCTGTCCACGAAACCGGCTGCGGACAGCACCAGCACCACCTGCGGCAGGGCGAACAGCATCAGCAGATAGAGCCCCACCAGCCAGGCGATGCGCGCCTGGGTTACAGCGACAACCCCGTGCACCAGCGACAGACCCTGCAGCGAATAGACCGCGCCGACCAGGAACAGCAGGTCGAGCGATGCCCCGGCCAGGCCGCCGCCGGTTAAGTTGCCCATTACCAGCAACACCAGCGCCACCCCGACCATCCAGCGCCCCAGGTGAATGGCGTGGAATTCGGAGCGAAACCCGCCGGGGTTATACACGACAGCCTGAAGCCAGCGCCCGATGAACACGTTTGTCATCGCCGTATAGAGTACCGTCGCCCCAAGTATTCCGGTCATCACCTTGGCCAGGGTGTCCACAAGCTTGTCCATCTCATCAGCAGCAAGGCCGGTATGCGCCTGCTCCAGCATGGGTACAAGCATCTCCTGCATCACGGAGCGCCACCAGGTCTGCGTATCCCCCACCATCACATGGAAGCCGATCACGACCAGCGCGGATACCGCCGCGGCCGCCGCGAGCGCCGCGCCCATGGAGCGGCTGTTGCGCAGGACCTGCGCGACCACCAGCAGCGGCAACCAGACCAGCAGCACCAGGATGAAGAGGAAGGTCTCGATCCGCGCTGTCTCGAAGGATGCGAGAAAGGCTGTCACGGTGATAACCAGAGCCGCCGTCAGCGCCAGCACGATCCCTTCGCGGGGTCCGTTGCGCAAAGCCGTCAACGCCAGCGCCCCGCCGCTCACATGGTTGAAGATCGGCAACAGCGAGGTGAGCATGGCCCCACCGACGATAAGCAGTAGCGTCTGGATACGCCCGCGCAAGATGAATTCCGCGATTGCTCGCATGTAGCTGCCCTGCTTCTCCCATTCCTGTGGCGCCGCCGCGCATACACGGCGGCGCCAGGCCGCGCCGATTACGAGTGCGAGTCGCTGTATGGCAGCAGGGCCAGATAGCGCGCGCGCTTGATCGCGGTGGACAGCTGACGCTGGTACTTGGCGCTGGTGCCGGTGATACGGCTGGGCACGATCTTCCCGGTATCCAGCACGTAGTTCTTCAGCAGCTGCACATCCTTGTAGTCGATCTCTTTTACGCCTTCCGCGGTGAAACGGCAGAATTTCTTGCGACGGAACTGACCGCCTCCGCGGCCGCCCCGGCCACCGCCTTCACTGCGCTCACCACGATCACGCTCTCTCGAATTTGAAAAGCTCATGTTCCTTCCTCTGTCAATAATCAAAAATATGTGCGACTGAAAGCCGCCAAGCCGCTACAGGCGCCGGATTCCATTGGCCTGCAGGGCGAGTTCGCGCTCCTCCACCTGATAACTGCCGCGGGTGAGGAAACCTTCGACCTGGACACGGTCGCCTGGCTGCAAGGCCGCTGCATCGCGGCTTACTCCCGACCCTGCGGCTACCACGACCATTCGCAACCGCGCCTCACGCTGAATGCCTCCGGCGGTCTGCTGTGATCGGTGCTCAAGGGTGAAACGGGTCAGTGGAATCCGTGCGGGACTCAGGCGCGTTTGCGGCGCCCGGCAGACCTCACCTTCCAGCACCACCCGGTTCACCGCTTGCGCGGCGGAGGGGTGATTCTCAGGCGGCCGGTCTGGCACTGCGCGCGAAGGACTCCGAGCCTTCCTCCCTGCTGGCAATCTTGACCAGTGGGGACGGTTCGGTAACCGCCTCGTCACGCTGTATCACCAGATTGCGGATAACGGCGTCGTTGAAACGGAACGCGCTGGTCAGCTCGTCCAGAGTCGGCTTGCCGACCTCGACGTTCATCAGCACGTAGTGGGCCTTGTGGGCCTTGTTGATCGGATAGGAGAGCTGGCGTCGGCCCCAGTCTTCGAGGCGATGGATCTTGCCGCCGCCGGATTCGATGGCCGAGCGATAACGCTCGATCATGGCAGGGACCTGTTCGCTCTGGTCAGGGTGGACCAGAAACACGATTTCATAGTGTCTCATAGAGCTCCTTACGGATTGGCAGCCTTCCACCTGTGGCGGTAAGACAAGGAGTTGATCGAATTGTCATGTAACCGAAATTACATGGGGCGGTATTCTAGTGGAATCCCCCCCGGGATGCAATTATCTGTAATTCATTTACTTATTCCAGCGCAGAGGCGTTGGCGACGGGCCTCGAACAGACAGACCCCGGTCGCCACTGAAACATTGAGGCTCTCGACCGCGCCAGCCATGGGGATGGAGACCAGCCAGTCGCAGGACTCCCGCGTCAGCCGGCGCAACCCCTTCTCCTCGGCCCCCAGGATCAGCGCCAGCGGACGGTCGAGGTCAGCCTGGTGCAAGGGGATCCCTCCGTCCATGTCCGTGCCCGCCAGCCAGACTCCCGCATCACGCAGGCGGCGCAGGGTACGCGCGAGGTTGGTAACCTGCACAAAGGGGACGTGGCCGACCGCCCCGCTCGCAACCTTGCATACCACGGGGGTGATGCCGACGGCACGGTCGCGCGGCACGATGACCGCATCCACCCCGGCGGCATCGGCTGTGCGCAGACAGGCGCCCAGATTGTGCGGGTCCTGTACGCCGTCCAGCACCAGCAGCAGCGGCTTGGGTCCCGCCTGCTCGAGCAAAACATCGAGTTCATCCTCGGAATAGGCTATGCCGGCGGGATCGAACAGGGCGAGCACATCCTGATGACGTTCGCCTCCGGCGCGGCGGTCGAGCTCATCGGCATTGACGTTCTTGAGGGTAATCCGATGTCTCTGCGCGAGTGAACGGACCTCCTCCAGGCGCGGGTTGCGCGCCTCCTGCGCCAGCCAGATGCTCCGGATCACTTCCGGGCGACGCTTCAGCACGCCCAGCACGGCATGTATGCCGTACAGCGTGCCCTCTCCTCCCTTGCCAGTCACGCAGCCGCCCAGCTAGCTTGACCGGCTGCGGCTCTTCTTGGCGCGGGCGCGGCCCTTGCCACCGGCACGCGTCGCCCCTTTCCGCGCCGGACCCGGCTCTGCCAGCACGAAGTCGATGGATCGCTCGTCGAGATCGACGCGGACCACCTTGACCCGGATCTTGTCGGCCAGGCGGAAGGTCACTCCGCTGCGCTCACCGTAGAGCATGTGCTTGACCGGGTCGAACTGATAGTAATCGTCACCCAGCGTGGTGACGTGCACCAGCCCCTGCACATAGATATCGTCCAGCTCGACGAACAGACCGAAACTCGTCACCCCGGTAATGATGCCATCGAATTCCTTGCCGATCTCGCTCATGACGAATTCACACTTGAGCCAGTCGACGGCATCCCGCGTGGCCTCGTCGGCGCGCCGCTC
>JADLET010000081.1 GCA_020845975.1 Gammaproteobacteria bacterium
CGAGGTGGACTTGGCGCGACGATCAGCATCGGTGTTGCCGCCGCCGTCCACGCTTGATTGCGCCAGCACATCGGGTTTGAGCGGCCTGCGGGTGGACTTGGAGTTGACCAGCACCACCTCCAGCGTCTGCGGCGTGGTCAGCTTGCGCAGCGCATCGGGCAGCTTGAAGTGGATGGACAGGATGACGCCGTGGATCAGGATCGAGACGCCGACGGCAAAAGTGAGGACCTTCTGCGACGCATCCATGGTGGCAAAGGGACCCCACGTGAGATCACTCAATCGCGGAAGGCGCGGTCGCCACTGCAAGCCTGGAATCTGCGTGTTCAATCCGTCACGGCGGGAAAGGAGACACGACGATTTTACGCCGGATCATCGGTACCGACGATACGCACAAATTGGCATTTCAGTTCCGCATCCAGGAAATCGATCGAGCTGACCTTGAGTTCCACGGCGCTTCCCGGCGGCACATCGGGCAGCGAATGGACGCGAATCACCATGGGCAGTCGATCGAAGCGCACCAGGTTCTCGCGCAGCACCACCGCAGTCAGTGTCTCGACGCCCTCCTGCGCGATCCAGCGCAGGCACCAGTAGTTCTCCATGCGGCGCTGGAATTCGTCATAGGCCGAATAGGTGGCTTCGAAGTCCGACACCGCCGACAGCAGTTCCGCGGAGTTGGCCCGGAACGGCGGCTCGTCGCCACCCACCAGTGCCAGCAATTGCCATTGATTGACCAGATCCACGTAACGACGCAGCGGGGAGCTCGACCAGGCGTAGTGACTGACGCCCAGACCCTGATGCCCGCCGGCGCCGGTGGTCATTCGCACCTTGCCGTTGCCCTGCACGCGATAGATGGCGGGGACATCGTTGTCGTCCAGCATCTTGCCCCAGGTGCTGTTGGCCAGGATCATCAACTCGGCCACGGTCTTGTCCAGCGGCTGCCCGCGACGGCGCGGAATGATGTCGATGCGATCGTTCTCGACGTAGAAGCTGTATTCGGTGCGTTCCGGTCCGGTCTGCTGCTTGCCGCGCCCGACCTCCAGCGCCTTGGCGAAGCACCATAGTTGATACAGCTCGCGCGCAAACGGCACATCGGTCGGCAATGTGTCGGGTCCGACGCCGGCTTCGAACGCCGCATCAAGACGCTCGGTGTTCTGGTGGCGCAGGTTGGCGGCGACCGGCACCCGTTCGATGGCCGAATGCAGATTCGCCACCGAGAAATCGTCATCGCGAAAATCCACATACAGCGACAGCGCCGGACGCGATGCGCCCTCGGCCAGCGAATACGCGTGGATGAGCGGCGGCGGCAGCATGGTGATCTTGTTGCCCGGGAAATACACCGTGGACAGGCGCGAGCGCGCCACGCCATCGACTGGCGACCCGGGCCTGAAGCCCAGCCCCGGCGCCGCGATGTGGATGCCGAGGCGCGTCATGCCCTCCCCGATCGGCGTCACTGAAAAGGCGTCGTCGATTTCCGTGGTGGTGGCGTCATCCAGACTGAACGCGCGCACGTTCGCGACCGGCAGGTCGTCAGGCACGCGGATGTCTTCGGTGAGCGCCGCGGCAAATCCGGTGCCTTTGGGAAACTGCTCGAAGAGAAAACGCCCGAGGTGGTAGTCATGGCTGGAGGTGATGGCCGCACAGCTGTCCAGCAGCTTTACCGCGGACAGCCCGGTCTGCTCGCAGGCCAGTTCGAGCGCCTTGGTCTCGGGCTTGTTGCGATCGGGCTTGTAGAGCAACTCGGCCAGCAGCGGTTGCAATTCGGCCGGCATGCGTCGCGCCACCAGTTCAGCCGACCAGGCATCGATCTTCTCCTGCTGCAGGCGCTTCTTTTCCAGTCCGGCCAGGGCCAGCTTGAGCGTTTCCGCCGGCGCGGCACGATAGCGGCCCTTGCCCTTGCGATAGAAATACACCGGGGCGGCATGCAGCTTGATGAGGATGCCGGCCGCTTCCACCGGCGAGGGCGCGTGCCCGACGTACTCCCGTGCCAGGTCGTCGAAACCGAATTCCTCCTGACCGGAACACTCCCACAGAAAATCGATATCCACGCCGGCCGCGAGCGCTTCCGCCTCTTCCATCAGTTGCGCGGCGCCGGGGCTGTCGAAGCGCAGCAGCACGGCATTGGACTTCACCTTGCTGCGCTTGCCATGCGGCGCCTCGACCTGCAGCGACGCATCGGTCGCGGCGAGGATGGTTCCGACCTTGAAGGCTCCGCTTTCTTCGTAAAGTACGTGCATGGCGCCGCGATCGGTGAGTAGGGAAAATCGATTGGGGGAGGGTGCTGAACCCGCTCCGGGAAGGCGCGGTGGTTTCCGGCGCAATCCGCATGACATGGGTTCGGGACAGGCGCGCGATTATACGCTGCGGCGCAGCACTTTCCCGTTTGCGCCCGACGTTGCGCTGCGCATTGGCGCGCTGTTGCTGTCGAGCGGTCGCCGGTTCAGCCGGGGAATCCGGCGAACTCCAGCAGACGCGGAATGTGCTCGGGAAAGCTCTGGAACATATGGTCCCCGCCCTGCACCACGATCTGCTCGGCGCCGGCATAGCGCGCCACGGCTTCGCGATAGTCGAGCACCTCGTCGCCGGTTTCCACCATCAACAGGTAGCGCGACGGCGTGATGGACTGGCGCCACAGGCGTTCCCACTCCTGCACATGCGCTTCGGTCAGCTCGTATCGCTCGCCGGTATAGAGGTTCTGCTGCGCGCCGAGGTA
>JADLET010000082.1 GCA_020845975.1 Gammaproteobacteria bacterium
CGCTCCGCTCCACCCGGGCTACGATTACAACCTCGACATCCATGTAGCCTGGATGGAGGCGCACCGCGCCGGAGTCCGGGAAGCCCTTGTCCTCTGATTCCCCGGATGCCACTCCGCTCCATCCGGGCTACGATTACGACCTCGACATCCATGTAGCCTGGATGGAGGCGCGCAGCTCCGGAATCCGGGAAGCCCTTGTCCTCTGATTCCCCGGATGCCGCTCCGCTCCATCCGGGCTACGATTCCGGGCCACGATTCCGGGTTACGAGACAGGTGGCTAAATTCCTTTGCTATCCGATCCTTACCCTTGTATCTTGCCCTGACATATGAACCACGACCTGTTCCTCGGCATTGATTTTGGCACCAGCGGCTGCCGGGCGGCGGCACTCGACGCCGAGGGCACGCCCTGGGGCGAAGCGGCCGTGGACCTGCCGCCGCCACGGCGCGGTAACGGCGCCAGCGAACAGGATCCCGCCCTGTGGTGGAACGCGCTGCTCGAGGTCCTGCGACTCATCGCCGGACGGATTGAACCGGGGGCCGTGCGGGCGATTGCCGTGGACGGCACCTCCGCCACCCTGCTGCTGACCGACGCAACGGGACGCCCGCTCGGACCGGCGCTGATGTACGACGACGCCCGCAGCCATGCTGAGGCGGCGCGCATCGCCGCGATCGCGCCGGCCGACTGTGCCGCGCACGGCCCGACCTCCGCTCTCGCCAAGCTGCTCCACCTGCAAAATCAATCCACCGCGCGCCATGCGATGCACCAGGCCGACTGGATCGCCGGACGCCTGTGCGGCGCCTACGGCGTCAGTGACGAGAACAACAGCCTGAAGCTCGGTTACGACGCCGTCAAACGGCGCTGGCCCGACTGGCTCGACCGCCTCGGCGCGCGCCGCGAGCTGCTGCCGCGCGTCGTGCCGCCGGGCGCGCTGCTCGGCACGCTGCGCGCGCCGGAGATCCTGGCGCTCGGCTACACCGACGAGCTGCGCATCATCGCCGGCACCACCGACAGCGTCGCCGCCTTCCTCGCCACCGGGGCGACAGAGACCGGCGCGGCGGTGACCTCGCTCGGCTCCACGCTGGTATTGAAGGTGCTGGCCGAGCGGCCGGTATTCGCACCGGAGTTCGGCATCTACAGCCATCGCCTTGGCGAGCGCTGGCTGGCGGGCGGCGCCTCCAACAGCGGCGGCAAGGTGTTGCTGCACTATTTCAGCCGCGCCGAACTCGATGCCATGACACCGAAACTGGATCCCCGGCATTCCACCGGCCTCAACTATTATCCGCTCACCGCGCCGGGCGAACGCTTCCCGCACAACGACCCGGCGTGGCCGCCGCGTCTGACGCCGCGACCGGCGGACGACGTCGCGTTTTTTCAAGGTATGCTGGAAGGCATCGCGCGCATCGAGGCGCACGGCTATCGCCTGCTGTCCGATCTCGGCGCCCCCTATCCGACCGCCGTACTGACGGTCGGCGGCGGCGCGCGCAACGCGGCCTGGACGGCGATGCGGCAGGAACTTCTCGGCGTGCCGCTGCGCGCGGCGTGCAGCGAACAGGCCTGCCATGGCGCGGCGCGACTGGCGCGGGACGCGTTCATTGCAAGCGGAGGGTGGAAGATACCATGATCCAGTTCCTGCGCGGTGTGTCCTGCGTATTTCGCGGAATTCCCCTGCTGCGGCTTCCCAACGTGCGCCGCTACGTGATCGCCCCGCTGCTGATCAACCTGCTGATGTTCATCGCGCTGGTCTGGTACGGAATTGACCGCTTCGCGGTACTGATCGCCTGGATCGAAACGCTCGTGCCCGCGTGGCTGTCGTGGCTGGACTGGCTGCTGTGGCCCGTGTTCATGCTGATCGTGCTGCTGGCCGGATTTATCGTCTGCCTGCTGCTCGCGACCCTGATCGCCGCGCCCTTCACCGGCCCGCTCGCGGCCGCCATCGAAACCCATCTGCGCGGACGCGCCCCGTCCACCGAGGGCGGGCTCATCACGGAGAGCGCCGCCGCGCTCGCGGGCGAGGCGCGCAAACTCGGCTATTTCGCGGTGCGCGCGGCGCCGCTCGGACTGCTGGCGCTAATCCCCGGCATCAATCTGGTTGCCGCGCCGCTGTGGCTGCTGTTCAGCGCCTGGATGCTCGCACTCGAATATGTCGAAGTCCCACTCGGCAACCACGGCCTCACCTTCCCCGCCGTGCGCGCGCGCCTTAAGCAACAGCGCATGCTGGCGCTAGGCTTCGGCGCGACGATTCTGCTGCTGACGATGATCCCGTTCGTGAACCTGCTGGTAATTCCGGTCGCCGTCGCCGGGGCAACAGTGCTGGCGTGCGAGATGGGTGATGGGTGAGTGTTGGGCTTCGCTTTGCTCAGACCAGCCTACGTTTACTCAGCATGTAGCCCGGATAAAGCGAAGCGGCATCCGGGAACGGAACCGGATCGAGCCCCCGGATTCCGGCGCTCCGCGCCTTCATCCAGGCTACATTTGATACCGCAATCCGATTGGGTGATGGTGTGTCGGCCCGGAAATTCAGGTCAAGTGTTACTCATCACCCATTACCAATGACCCATCACGCCTATCCCCAAGATACCCCCGCAACCGCTCCACCCCCAGCAGCAGCTGATCCAGCCCCGTGGTATACGCAAACCGCACATGCCGCTCCGGGTGGTGGTGGCCGAAGTCGCGGCCGGGGGTAATGGCGACACCGGCGCGGTCCAGCAGATCGAGACAGAAGGCCTGGCTGTCCGTGGAGTGGCGGGTGCAATCGGCGTAGAGATAAAACGCGCCCTGCGGCGCGAGCGGGATATCGAAGCCGAGCGCACGCAAGGCCGGCAGCAGAAAATCACGGCGCGCGCGAAACTCCTCCCGGCGCTGCTCCAGGATCGTGAGGGTCGCGGGCTCGAAGCACGCGAGCGCCGCGTACTGCGCCGGCGTGGACGCGGCGAGAAAGATGTTCTGCGCGAGGCGATCGATGGCCGGGATGAAGCGTTCGGGCGCGACCAGCCAGCCGAGACGCCAGCCGGTCATGCAGAAGTACTTGGAGAAACTGTTGAGCACGAACACCGTGCCGGGCTGACGCAGCGCGGTCCCGGCGCGGCCCTCGTACACCAGCCCCTGATAGATCTCATCGACGATCAGCGCCGCACCGCGCGCCTCGACCAGTTCGGCGATGCGCCGCAATTCCTTTGGCGCGATCACGGTGCCGGTGGGATTCGACGGCGAGGCGAGCATCACGGCGCGGGTGCGCGGCGTCCAGCGCTCCGCGATCAGTTCCGCGGTCAGTTGATAGCCGGTGCCGGCGTCCACCGGCACGCCCACGGCCACAGCCTCGAACATCCGCACGAAGTGGCGGTTGCACGGATAGCCGGGATCGGCCATCAGCACCTCATCGCCCGGATCAAGCAGGCTCCCGAGAATCAGTTGCAGCGCGCCGGAGGCGCCCGGCGTGATGACGATGCGCGCGGGGTCCACCTCGAGGCCCTCTCGCGCCCGGTAGAACGCGGCGATCGCCGCGCGCAGCTCGGGCAGCCCGGTCGCGGCCGTGTAATGCGTATGCCCCGCGCGCAGCGCGCGTATGCCTGCCTCGACCACGGGTTCGGGGCTGGTGAAATCGGGCTCGCCGATCTCCATGTGCACGATGGAGCGGCCCGCGCGTTCCAGCGCGCGGGCGCGCGCGAGCACATCCATCACGTAGAACGGCGCGATTGCGTCCATGCGCCGCGCGACCGCCGGGGCCGGCGCGTCGTCAGTCATCGGCGGGCAGCCACTCCAGCAGGGCCGAATCGACGCGGGTCATCGTAGCCGGCACGCGCGCGGCGACACGGCCGCCAAGCACCGTGAACGGCAGGTCCGGCTCGCCGAGGTGATCAACCACCAGCGTGGCATCGCCAAACTCGCCCTCGCGGGTGTAGTCGTTGACCGTCACGATCGTGCGCAGACCGGCGCGGCGCGCGGCGATCAGGCCGTTCTCGGAATCCTCGAAGGCGATGCAGTCGGCGGCATCGAGATCGAGCATCTCCATCGCATAGAGATACACCGCCGGCGACGGCTTTTTGTCCGGCACCTCGTCCGCGCTCGCCAGCACCTCGAACCACTCCATCGACTCAGGTCCCAGCGTGCTGATCAGCAAAGCCGAGATGTTCTCGCCGGTGGTGGTGGTCGCGATGGCGAGACGAATGCCGGCGGCGCGCGCCTCGCGCAGCAGGCGCTCCACGCCAGGGCGCAGCGCAACCGCGCCCTCCTGCATCAGCTCGGCGTAATAGCGGTTCTTCGCCGCATGCAGCGCGGGTATGCCCGCGGCCAGGTCGGCGGGCACCGCGCCCCCGCGATAGACATAGTCCCTGAGATAGTGATGCATGCGCTCCTTGCCGCCCGTCACGCTGAGCAGGCGCCCGTACAGCGCCTCGTCCCAGTCCCAGTCGAGGCCGGCCGCGGCGAAGGCGCGATTGAAGGCGATGCGATGTCCATCACGCTCTGTGTCCGCCAGCGTGCCGTCCACGTCGAAGATCAAGGCTTTGGGTAATGTCATAAAAATTTAATCAATAACAATCGGTTAGAATGGTAGCCTCGTATCTTACACCATAAGGCCGCGACTGGGGAGACTATATGGCCGTCCCGCCGCTCCCTCCCGCGAGCGCGAACATCGCCGCGCCCGGGAATTAATTGAGCTGCCAGGGTGATTCTGGTATAAATACGCGTTTATTTTCGTTCAGGAGATCACTGGATGGCGGTCGCAAAGAGCAAACTGGCAGCAAGCAAGGCGAAACCCAAGGCGAAGAAGGCAGCCCCCGCGGCCGCCCCGGCGAAGAAAAAACCTGTCGCAAAAGCCCCGGCGAAAGCCCCAGTAAAAGCCCCGGTGAAAACCGCCGCCAAGGCGCCGGTGAAGAAACCCGCGGTCACTGCCACTGCTGCTGCTGCTCCGGCGAAGAAAAAGGCGCCGGCCGCTCCGCGCAGCGGTTCCGCGCACAGCGCCACCCAGCTCCCGTACCTCGGCGTCGAGCCCTATCAGGAAAAGAAGGGCGAGGTCTACATGAACTCGAAGCAGGTCGCGCATTTCCGCACGATCCTGAACACGTGGAAGTCGATGCTGATCGAGGAAATGGAGCGCACGGTCGTGCACATGCGCGACGATGCCGCCAACTTCCCCGACCCGAACGACCGCGCCAGCCAGGAATCGGACTTCGCGCTCGAGCTGCGCACGCGCGACCGCGAGCGCAAGCTGATCAAGAAGATCGACGAGTCGCTGCGCTCGCTTGAAAACAACGAGTACGGTTTCTGCGAAGTCTGCGGCATCGAGATCGGCATCCGCCGCCTCGAGGCGCGCCCCACCGCAAACCTGTGCATCGACTGCAAAACACTGGACGAAATCCGCGAGCGCCAGGTCAGGGGCTGACCACTGTTCGGGGACGGACTTAAGTCCGTCCCCATTCCACCTTGGGGGGGCAGACTTAAGTCTGCCCCCTTTTTGCTTCCGTAGCCCGGATAAAGGCGCATCGCGCCGGCATCCGGGGAACTCCCCACCCATCCCGGATGCCGCTTCGCTTTATCCGGGCTACACAGATATAGGGAAACATTACGTCTGTCCCCCTTTTGCTTCCGTAGCCCGGATAAAGGCGCGCAGCGCCGGCATCCGGGGAATGCCCACCCATCCCGGATGCCGCTTCGCTTTATCCGGGCTACACAGATATAGGGGAACATTACGTCTGTCCCCCTTTTGCTTCCGTAGCCCGGATAAAGGCGCGCAG
>JADLET010000083.1 GCA_020845975.1 Gammaproteobacteria bacterium
CTGGGCCATACTGTTCTCGCATCCCAAGGACTTCACACCCGTCTGCACCACCGAGCTCGGCTGCATGGCCGGACTCAAGAAGGAATTCGACAAGCGCAACTGCAAGGTCATCGGACTCAGCATCGACCCGGTGAGCGATCACATTACATGGGCAAAGGACATCGAGGAAACCCAGGGAAACAAGGTGAATTACCCGATGATCGGCGACACCGACCTCACGGTGGCGAAACTCTATGACATGATCCACCCGAATGCGAGCGGCACCGCAAGGGACCGCAAGGGACCGCAAGGCCACCGACAACGCCACCGTGCGCACCGTGTTCCTGATCGGCCCCGACAAGCGGATCAAGGCGATGTTCACGTATCCGATGAGCACGGGGCGCAACTTCGACGAGGTGTTGCGCGTGCTCGACTCGATCCAGCTCACGGCGAAGCACAAGGTCGCAACCCCGGTGAACTGGCGGCCAGGCAACGATGTCATCATCGCCCCCTCCGTTTCAGAGGAAGAAGCAAAGACGCAATTCCCGGGCGGTTGGAAGGCGCCGAAGCCCTATCTGCGCATCGTTCAGCAGCCGAAATAGCGGCTCACACCGCTTCGCATCCCCTGTCAGGCGCCGCGAGGCGCCTTCTTTTTGTCATGAATTATTCGAAGAATATTCATCAGATTCTCCTTCTATTGCGCTGTAATTCAGACGGATTTATTTGTGAGCGCACATGGCCGATCCACTACGCCGAGAGTGAGCGACTGTCATCGGCGCGGCAGCTATTCCCACGTATTGCGCGAAGAGTATACTGACTTCACAACAGACATAACCCGATGAGGTGCTAACAGACAGGAGACTTCGACATGGCCATTGCCCGTTCTCTTGAGCGTTACATCACCAGGGAGGGCTTTGATTTCGACATCGTGGTCCATCCGCATACGATGTCCAGCATGGAGACCGCGCAAGCGGCCCATATTCCCGGTGATGCGCTCGCAAAGGCCGTCATCCTCGAGGATGAGGACGGCTACCTGATGGCGGTCATTCCCGCCACCCATCACGTTAACCTAGGCATGCTGCGGAAAGATCTCGGACGCCCCCTGCGTCTTGCCGCGGAACGCGACATCGCCCACATCTTCGACGACTGCGTTGCCGGCGCGATACCACCTATCGGAAGAATCTACGGACTTCCGTCCGTGGTCGACGAAGCACTGTCCGAGCGTTCCGACATCTATATCGAAGCGGGCAATCACGAGGAACTGGTTCATCTGGACGGCGGCGAGTTCGGCACGCTGTTTTCAGGCGCCCGACGCGGTTGCTTCAGCCACCATGTCTGAGACCCGGCCATGAGCCCGCGCATAAAAATGGAGGACTGCCATGAGCAAAGGAAACAAAGGCTCGACGATTGATGCGGTGAAATATGATGAGACCCGGGATTACCTGAAAGACGCCTTCGAACACATGCTTGCCGCCGGCCACAGCGTGCGGGAATTCAGCGAATTCACCCTGGGAAAATTCGGCGACTCCTTTCTCCCCTATCTGCGCCGATTCCTCTCCGACGTCGACCAGGGGCGCATCAAGATCGAGCGCGCCGGCGCATCGGCCAGGTCGGCGCTGTTCGGGGCAAAGGTGACGGCGGAGGAGCGCCTGGAGATGATACACCTAAACGCCTATCTACGCGCCGAGCGGCGTGGCTTCAACGGCGGATCACCCGAGGAGGATTGGATTGCCGCCGAGCGCGAGGTTGATGCCCGCCTGACGCGAGAGGCCGGGCTGGTCGTCAAGGGCCAGAAGGCATTTACCTCCGCGCTGTCCACGCTCGAAACGGAGTTTGGCAGTTTAAAAACCACGATCGCGGACTGGATCGAGAAGTCCGCCGCAACCGCGAGCAAACCGCGGAAGCGTCCACCACCGGATAAAACCGCCATGGAAAATCTCGCCCCCGCCCACCGGCGGCGCGGACATAAATCCGCCGCGCGAGACACGGCCTCGACAATCTGATATAAGTTGGAGGCGAACGCCGCCGCCTCTCAATCGGGGGCGCTTCGTTTTCCAGGGAAGAACAGCACTTCATTCACAGCAGTTGCAGTAGTTGCACCGAAATCAGTTCGATATCCACGGGGCGGCTCACCGCCTCTCGATCAATTGAAATGATAGGAGGGTAACAGCATGCATCCTGCACTTTCCATGGTACTTGGCACCGGCGGCATCCTGATCCTGGCCTTTGTGGTATCCGCATTCTCCACGGCCTGAGCTGGACCGGAAACGCTCAAAACGTCCAGGGAAGACCTGATTGATTCGTCATGCGCGGGGCAGGCGTTAAACCCGCGGAAATGACATCCAGATAGTAACTCAGGGCTTTCTGAAACTTTATTGGGCTGAACGGATACATTTCGACCCCGCCTCTCCGGGCGGGGTCTTTTTGCATCCGCACAGGTTGGGCCGCCTCCATGCAGCCCTCCCCCCTGCTCACTCTCCACACCGGCCACTCCGCCAACTCCACGGCGCAGCTCATAACCACGTATGTCTTGCTCTACCATCGCCTCATGCGGCCGGCGCTCAACACAACGAACTCGCCTGCATCCCTGTTTCCGTACCCGGCAACACCCTGTCACCATTGGGGTCGAATATGCGCGCACAAAGCAGCGCGGACATTGACACAGATCAATAAAGTGCGGGAAAGGTAACGAAATCAGCGCGACTGGTACGCGCCGTCACCGCAGACGCCGGCCAGGCGGCGCAGACGGTCGGGATCATGGATCATCACCTGCTTGCGCTGCACGCTCAGCAGTCCCTCGGCCTGCAGACGGGTAAAGAGCCGGCTGACGGTCTCGACCGCCAGGCCGAGGTAGCTGCCTATATCGTTGCGCGACATGCTCAGATGAAAGGCGCGGGGCGAAAAACCGCGCTCACCAACGCGGGCGGCGATATTGGACAGCAGCGCGGCGAGGCGCCCCTCCGCCGCCATCCCGCCGAGCAGAATCATCATCGTCTCATCATGATGGATCTCCCGGCTCATCAGACGCAGTAACTGCCGCTGCAGGCCGCGGATCTTCATGGAAAGCTCCTCAAGGCCCTCGTAGGCAACCTCGCATACGCTGCTGGTCTCCAGTGCCCGGGCGGAACGAGGATGCACCGCGGCGCCTATCGCATCCAGCCCGATCAGTTCGCCCGGCAAATGGAAGCCGGTCACGTGCTCATCGCCATCACTGGAGCAGGTGAATGTCTTGACGGAACCGGAACGGACGGCGTACACCGCGCGCATCGGATCTCCGGCGCGGAACAGGTATTCACCGCGACGCAGCGGCCGGCGGCGCCGGATGATGCGATCCAGCAGTGCGAGGTCCGCGCTGTCGAGCCCCACCGGCAAACAGAGCTGATGCAGACTGCAATCCTGGCAGGCGACATTGCCGTGACAGACCGTCCCACACGCCTCGTCCTTCGAACTCGTCATGAAATACACCATGGAATCAACTATCGACCGCCATTGAACCAGATCCGTCGCGGCGATTCAATCGCGTGCATGTGACAGGTATGGGCGCGCGAAATACCTGATTGAGATGCTCGGTAATTGCGGTGCGCGCTGTATCGGAGGTAATTACTGGGTCCCCGCCTGCGCATGGGTGACACCGTATAGTGAAGCCGGTAAGTGCCATCTTCGTGAGAGTCAGAGTTTCTCCTGAGACGCTGGCAATATACAGCGATCTGAAGTGTTGTGAAATCGACCACACCGAAGACACTGCCAACGCCTCCACAGGAAGGCGCGAGCGTCACGGGAA
>JADLET010000084.1 GCA_020845975.1 Gammaproteobacteria bacterium
AATTCGAAGCGGCGGTCATACAACGAGGACAGCCGCGCCACCGGAGCGCTCAGGGCCCAGAGCGAGATATTGACCAGTAACCATGCAATCACCGCGCCCAACACACCGTGCCAGAACCCGCTGTAGAGGAATGGGCGGCGAATGAAGGCGTCGGTGGCGCCTATGAGCTTCTGTACCTCGATCTCGTCGCGCCTGCTCTGGATCGCCAGCCGGATGGTATTGCCGACAATGAGGAGCACAGCCAATGCGAGCACGCTGGCCAGTACCGCCACTCCGCGCCTGGCGATCTCCATCATCGCGTACAAGCGCTTGATCCATTCCATGTCGAGCTGGGCCAGTTCGACATCGGGGTGCCCGCGCAGGTGCGCGAGCAGTCCCTCGACCGCGGCCGGCGCGCTCGCCGCGAGGGCCGGCTGCACGATCAACACCCCGGGCAGAGGATTCTGCTGCAAGGCATTCACCGCATCACCGAAACCCGATATGCGCTGAAATTCCCGCAATGCCTCGTCAGGTGACACATAGGTCACCACCGCGACCTCAGGCATCGCCTTCAACTCGGAGGTCAGCCTCCGGAGTCGCTCCTCGCGCAGGTCCTTGCGCAGAAAAAGCGAGATCTGCGCCGAGTTCTCCCAGCCTGAGCTGAGGGCCTGAACATTTTTGAGGACCACGTGCATCCCCGTCGGCAGCGCCAGCGCGATACCGATCACCGCCACAGTCATCGCGCCGGCCACGGGGTTGCGCACCAGCCGCCCCAGGCTGTCGAGCAGAGATTGCAGATGATGTTCACCGTAAGCCTTGCAGCGCCGCAACAGGCCAACACGGCGCAGACCCGTGCGCGAACGCGAGACGGATTCCGTACCCGATCCAGGCGGATCACCCGCATTATCCGGTCCGGCGCCGGCGTCCCCTGCCGGGAACAGGTCCTCCTCCTCGCGCGCGCGTCTCATGCCGCGACCGGATCGCTGTCCGCCTGCATGCGCCCGCCCTCCAGTGTCAGGATGCGGTAGCCCATGCGCGAGATGAGATCGAGGTTGTGACTGGCGATAAGTACCGTCACTCCCACACGGTTGAATTCCTCGAAGAGATGCATGATCTCCTCGGACAGTTGCGGATCCAGATTGCCGGTCGGCTCATCGGCCAGCAGCAACGGCGGCTTGTTGACCACCGCCCGGGCGATACCGACGCGCTGCTGCTCGCCCCCCGAAAGCATGATGGGATAGCGCTTTTCCTTATCGAGCAGACTAACCTTGTCGAGAGCCGCACGCACGCGGCGCTGAATCTCGCGATGCTCATAACCCGCGATGACGAGCGGCAGGGCGACGTTATCGAACACAGTACGATCATACAGCAGCTTGAAATTCTGAAAGATGATGCCGATCTCGCGGCGCAGATACGGGATGCGGCGTCGGCCGATGCTCGCGTAGCTGCGCCCATTGAACAGAATCTGGCCGTAGCTCGGGCGTTCGATCAGCGCTATCAGCTTGAGCAGCGTGCTCTTGCCCGCCCCTGAATGGCCGGTCAGAAACGCCATCTCCTGGATACGCAAATGGAAATTGATGCCACTGAGGGCATCCTGCCCGCCGGGATAGCGCTTGCCCACATTGATGAACTGGAGCATAGATTGTCAGACCGCCGCGTGTCAGCGGCTCAGGTTAGCAAAGTTCGCCGCCCACATGAACAGGCGCGAATGGATCAGGTCTCGAACAGGGCGCCAACGAACTCCGCCGCATCAAACACGCGCAGGTCCTCGATCCCCTCACCGACGCCGATGAAACGAATGGGAATACCCGTCTTCTTGGCGATGGCGAGGATCACCCCGCCCTTGGCGGTGCCGTCGAGCTTGGTGAGCGTGATCCCGGTCAACCCGACGGCCTCATTGAACTGGCACGCCTGCGCGACGGCGTTCTGCCCGGTACCGGCATCGACCACCAGCATGACTTCATGCGGGGCGGCGGGATCGACCTTGCCCATGACGCGTTTGATCTTGCTCAGTTCCGCCATCAGGTTGGTCTGCGTATGCAGACGTCCCGCGGTGTCGACAATCAGCACATCGATCGCGCGCGCGCGCGCCGCCTGCATCGCGTCGAATACCACCGAGGCCGGGTCCGCACTGCGCGCCTGTGCGATCACCGGTATTCCGTTGCGCTCACCCCATGCCTGCAGCTGCTCGACGGCCGCGGCGCGGAAAGTATCCCCGGCCGCGAGCATGACCTTATGGCCTTCGTCCTGCAGCCGCCGGGCCAGCTTGCCGATGGTCGTGGTCTTGCCCGCACCGTTGATCCCGACCATCATGATGACATAGGGGCCTGTCGCGGAGGATACCTCCAGCGGGCGGACGCACGGCGCGAGTATCGCCTGCAAATCCTCGCGCAAGGCCGCGAACAGCGCCGGTGCGTCATCGAGCTGTTTACGCGAGATACGCGCGGCGAGGTCATTGATAATGGCCTGAGTCGCCTCGACGCCGGCGTCCGCGCGCAGCAACACGGTTTCGATCTCATCCAGCAGGTCGGCGTCGATTTGCTTGCGGCCGAGCACAAGATTCGCGACGCCCTCGATCAGACCGGCGCGCGTGCGGCTCAGCCGCTCCTTGAGGCGGCCGAAGAATCCCGGCCCCTTGCCGGAAACTTTGTCAGGACTTGTCGATCCAATCATTGAGTTGAATTCGTGTACAATCGGGGAATTTTCACCGCACCCTTTTTACCGGCAGGAGTAACGCGTGACTTCAGGCAGGTATCCTACCACATCGAATATGGCGCAACTAACCCGCGCCGGCCGGCGGCGAGCCGGGATTCTGGCATCCCTTTCCATGCTGATCACCAGTGCGTTTTTCGCTGGCGTCGGGTATGCGGCGGCAGACGCAACGACGGAACCCGCGAAAACGGTCCACGAGTATACCCTCGGGAACGGGATGAAAGTGCTGGTAAAGGAAGATCACCGCGCGCCGATCGTGGTCTCGCAGGTCTGGTACAAGGTTGGCAGCAGCTACGAGCACGACGGAATCACCGGCGTCTCGCACGCCCTTGAGCACATGATGTTCAAGGGCACCAGAAAGCATCCGGGTGGCGAATTCTCCCGCATAGTCAGCGAGAACGGCGGACGTGAGAACGCCTTCACCGGCCGCGACTACACCACCTATTTCCAGCAGCTGGAAAAGAGCCGGCTCCCGATCAGCTTCGAGCTGGAGGCCGACCGCATGCGCAACCTTGTCCTTCCGGCGGACGAGTTCGCGAAGGAGCTGAAGGTAGTGCAGGAAGAACGCCGCATGCGCACGGATGACAATCCCGAGGCGCTGACCTACGAACAGTTCTCGGCCGCCGCCTTCGTCAACAGCCCCTATCATCACCCGATCATCGGCTGGATGAATGACCTCGATGCCATGCATATCGACGATCTCCGCGCCTGGTATCGCACCTGGTATGCCCCCAACAATGCCACCCTGGTCGTGGCGGGCGATGTCGATCCGGAAGCGGTTTACAAGCTGGCGCGCAGGCATTTCAGCTCGCTCAAACCGAGCCGGATACCGGCGCAGAAACCGCGGCTGGAGATCGCCCAGACCGGTGAACGCCGCATCACTGTGAAGGCGCCGGCCCAGCTTCCCTATCTGGTCATGGGCTACAAGGTCCCGGTGCTGCGCACGGCGGAAGACGATGGCGAGATCTACGCGCTGGAGGTGCTGGCCGGGATACTGGACGGCGGGGACAGCGCGCGCATCTCGACGCGCCTGATCCGGGAACAGCGCATCGCCGCGAGCGCGGGTGCCGGCTACAATCCCTATTCGCGCCTCGATGACCTGTTTATCCTGGATGGCACCCCCGCCCAGGGGCACGACGTGGCTGAACTGGAACAGGCGTTGCGCCAGGAAATTCAACGACTCAGCGACGAACCGGTCACCGCGGAGGAACTCGGCCGCATCAAGACCCAGGTCATCGCCGCGGACGTCTACCAGCGCGACTCGGTCTTCTACCAGGCGATGCAGCTCGGCATGCTCGAGACGGTCGGACTGAACTGGCGCCTCGCGGATACCTACGTCGAGCGTATCCGCGCTGTCACGGCTGAACAGGTGCAGGCCGTGGCGCGCAAATACCTGGGCCCGGACCGACTGACCGTCGCCGTGCTGTCCCCCTTGCCGATAGATCCTTCCCGTCCGCCTCCTGCCATGGGCGGCCTCGACAACAATATCCGCTGACACGTGATCCAGCACCGGCGACCATTTATCCGGAGTAATGCCAGCCATGACAGGCCATAGCACGAAATTCGCTCTCTTGATCGTCTTGCCGCGGCGGTTTTCCCGCCTCGCTTTGTGGGCCGTGTGCCTGGCCTTCATGACCCACGCCGTCGCCGCACCCGAGATTCAGCGCTGGGACACCACGAATGGAGCGCGCGTCTATTTCGTCCAGGCGATGGAACTGCCGATGGTCGATATCCAGCTGGTATTCGACGCGGGCAGCGCCCGCAACGGAGACAAACCGGGACTCGCCCTGCTGACCAGCGCCCTGCTCGATGACGGGGCGGGCGATCTCGACGCCGACGCCATTGCGTCGGGATTCGAGAATCTCGGCGCCCAGTTCGGCGCCAGCTCGCTGCGCGACATGGGCTCGGTCACCCTGCGCAGCCTGAGCGAACCGGCGCACCTGGATCCGGCGCTCGACCTCCTCGCGCGGATCCTGCGCACCCCGGCCTTTCCCGCCGATGCGCTGGAACGCGAGCGCAATCGCATGCTGATCGCGTTACAGTCACAGGATCAATCCCCGGAGGATATCGCACAAAAGACGTTTTTCCAGGCGGTCTACGGCGACCACCCCTACGCCGCCGATCCGCTCGGCACGCCGGAATCGCTGCCGGCGCTCACGCGCGGGGATCTCGAGGATTTCTATCAACAGTATTACGTGGCGCGTAACGCGGTGATCGCCCTGGTCGGCGCGCTGGACCGCGCCGATGCCGAGCGTATCGCCCAGCGCCTCGCCGACGGACTCGCCGAAGGCGGCCGCGCGGCGCCGCTGCCCCCGGTCACCCCGCTCGCGGAAGCAAGAACGGAACATGTGGAATATCCTTCGTCACAGACCCACGTGCTGGTGGGCGCGGCGGGGATCACGCGCGACGACCCCGATTATTTTCCCCTCTACGTCGGCAATCATGTCCTCGGCGGCAGCGGACTCGTATCGCGCATCAGCGCCGAGATTCGCGAGAAGCGCGGGCTTGCCTACAGCGCCTACAGCTACTTCACCCCCATGCGCGCCGCCGGCCCGTACACCCTTGGCCTGCAGACGCGCGGCGATCAGGCGCAACAGGCCGTGAAAATCCTGGACCAGACCCTGGGCAATTTCATTCAGGGCGGACCCACCGCAGCGGAACTGACCGCTTCAAAGAAAAACATCACCGGCGGATTCCCGCTGCGCATCGCCAGCAACAGCAATATCGCGGGCAACCTCGCCATGATCGGTTTTTATGACCTGCCGCTGGATTATCTCGACCGCTTCAATGAACGCGTCGACGCCGTCACGATCAACCAGATCCGGGATGCCTACCAGCGGCGCGTGCATGCCAATCAGATGGTAACGGTGACCGTTGGCACCACGGCACCGTAAAACGGCCGGAACGGGGGAGAGCGGACGGCTGCGCATCATCGGTGGCCAGTGGCGCAGCCGCCGAATCGAATTCGCCACCGTCGCGGGCGTCCGCCCCACGGCTGACCGCATTCGCGAGACCCTGTTCAACTGGCTGCGTGAAGCGATTCCCGGCGCACGCTGCCTTGATCTCTACGCGGGCAGCGGTGCGCTCGGCTTCGAGGCGCTCTCGCGCGGCGCACGCAGCGTCGTCTTCGTCGACCAGGACATTCGGGTCGTACAGCAGTTACAGACCAACGCCGCGCTGCTCGGCGCGCAGGGCGCGGAGATCGTCTGGTCGGATGCGCTGGAATACCTGGCGCAGGGCGGCAGGGACAAATTCGACGTGGTCTTTCTCGACCCGCCCTTCCGCGATGACGTGATCGGAGAACTCTGCCGCAAACTGGAACACCACGGCCTGCTGGCCAGCCAGGCCTGTATCTACCTGGAATCGGATCAGCACCGCGCCCCGCCTGAACTGCCCGCCAACTGGCGGCTGCTGCACGACAAATCCGCCGGACAGGTTGCCTATCGGCTCGCCCGTCGCGACGCCGCGGCCGATCGATAGGCGCACGCGGCCACGCGTATTTGCTGCTACACTGACGGACACCGGCCGCAAACCGGCAGAGGAATCATGAAACAGCTCGCCATCTATCCCGGCACCTTCGATCCCATCACCCATGGGCACACCGATCTCGTCGAGCGTGCCGCCCGTGTGTTCGAGCGCGTCATCGTCGCGGTCGCGGCCAACCCGGTCAAGGCGCCGACCTTCTCGCTCGCGGAACGGATCCGCCTGGCCGAGGCCGTGCTGGGCGGGATCCAGGGCGTCGAGGTATGCGGCTTCGACCGCCTGCTGGTGGAATTCGCGCGCGAACACCAGGCCTCCATCATCCTGCGCGGACTGCGCGTGGTCTCGGACTTCGAATATGAATTCCAGCTCGCCGGCATGAACCGCAAGCTGGACCCGGGCATCGAGACCCTGTACCTGATGCCCGCCGAACAATACGCCTATATCTCATCCAGCCTGGTCAAGGAAATCGCCTCCCTCGGCGGCGACATCTCCGCCTTCGTGCACGAAGGCGTCATGGCTGCGCTGTACAAAAAGATGCGTTAAGCTTCGTTAATTCGCTCCACTGCCCAATCTGATGTGAGGTTGCAGGACCATGTCATTAATCATCACCGATGAGTGCATCAACTGCGATGTGTGCGAACCGGAATGCCCCAATGGCGCCATTTCGCAGGGACCTGATATCTACGTGATCGATCCCGCCCTGTGCACCGAATGCGTCGGCCATTTCGACAAGCCGCAGTGCGTCGAGGTCTGCCCGGTCGACTGCATTCCCAAGGATCCCGACCGCGTGGAATCCCACGATGAGCTCCACCAGAAATATCTCGCGCTGACCGGAAAATCCGCATAGTGCCGGCATGACGCCTCGAACCGCGCCTTCGACCCTGGTCCGCCCCGCCGGAGCGGGGATCGGTGGCGTCGGGCGCGCGCTCCTCGCCGGCCTGCTTGTTCTCGTCACGGGGACCCATGGCGCCTTCGCGCAGGCCGCTGACACACAAACCCCGTCCGCGGCCGCAGTCGCCTCCGCCCACCCGCTTGCCACCCGGGCGGGTCATGACATCCTGCAGGCGGGAGGTAATGCCTTCGATGCCGCGGTGGCGGTTGGCGCGATGCTGGCGGTGGTGGAACCGACCGGCTCCGGACTCGGCGGCGGCGGCTTCTGGCTGCTGCACCGCGCCGCGGACGGTCGGGAAATCATGCTCGATGGCCGCGAACGCGCACCGCTCGACGCGCATGCGGATATGTACCTGGACACAGACGGCGCGGTAATCCCTGCCGCGTCGATCAACGGCGCGCTGGCGTCGGCCATCCCCGGCACACCGGCCGCCCTGGCGCACCTGGCCAGTCAGTACGGACGCCTGCCGCTGGCGCGCAGCCTCGCCCCCGCCATCCACGCCGCCCGCGAGGGGTTCCCCGTCGACGCGCATTATCTTCAACTGGCGCGCTTCCGACTGGAGGCGCTGCGCCGTTCACCCGCCGCCGCGGCCATCTTCCTCGATCAGGGTGATCTGCCGAAAGAAGGTTACATCCTGCGGCAGCCTGATCTGGCGCGGGCGCTGGAGTCGATCGCCGGGCACGGGCATGCGGGTTTCTATGCAGGCCCGTTGGCCCAGGACCTCGTCGATGGCGTGCGTGCGGCGGGGGGCATCTGGAGCCTGCGCGACCTCGCCGGCTACCGTGTCGTCGAACGCGAACCGGTGCGAGGCGAATATCGCGGCATACGCATCACCACGGCCGCGCCCCCGTCCTCCGGCGGCATCGCGCTCGTCACCATGCTGAACATCCTCGCCGGTTATCCCCTCGAGGACCTCGCCGCGCCCGACCGCGCGCACCTCGTCATCGAGGCCATGCGCCGTGCCTACCGCGACCGCGCCGTCTACCTCGGCGACCCGGACTTCACGGAGGTCCCGATGGAAGTATTGCTGTCTCCGGCCTACGCGGCCGGCCTGCGCAACGCCATCCGCCCCGATCGCGCCACGCCGAGCGCGATGCTCCCCGGTGTCGCGGCCGATGCGACGGGCACGGACACCACCCACTTCTCGATCCTGGATCGCGCCGGCAATCGCGTGGCCGCGACGCTGTCGATCAATCTCCCCTTCGGGGCCGCCTTCATGCCGCCCGGCACCGGGATCCTGCTCAACAACGAAATGGATGATTTCTCCATCAAGCCGGGCGTGGGCAATTCCTATGGCCTGGTCGGCGCGCAGCCCAATGCCATCGCACCGGGCAAGCGGCCGCTTTCGAGCATGACGCCGACCTTCCTCGACGATGGCCGCCGGATCGCGATCCTCGGCACGCCGGGAGGCAGCCGCATCATTACCATGGTACTGCTGGCCGCACTCGACTTTCAGCGTGGCGCCCCACCGCGGGAATGGGTGGGGTTGCGGCGTTATCACCACCAGTATCTGCCGGATGTCGTGAGCTACGAACCGGGCACATTCAGCGCGGACGAGACAGCGGCCCTGGCCGCGCGCGGGCATACGCTCGAGGAACGCACACGTCCTTACGGCAACATGCAGGCGATCCTGTGGGACCGCGCGGACAATCGCGTCAGCGCCGCGAGCGATCCACGCGGTGGTGGCACGGCCGAAACTCGCTGAGTACCGCGCCGCGACCCGGCCCCGACCGCCTTACAGCTCGCAGTCGTAGTCGATGGTCAGCGGAGCGTGATCGGAAAAGCGCTCGTCCTTGTAGATGGACACCATCCTGACCCGATCCTTCAGTCCGGGCGTGATTACCTGGTAGTCGATGCGCCAGCCGACGTTCTTGGCCCAGGCCTGACCGCGATTGGACCACCAGGTGTACTGGTCCGCCTCCTGATTGACGACACGGAAGGCGTCGACGAAACCGAGCGGCACGAACAACTGGTCCATCCAGGCGCGCTCCTCGGGAAGAAAGCCGGAGTTCTTCTGATTGCCGCGCCAGTTCTTGATGTCCAGTTTTGTATGCGCGATGTTCCAGTCGCCGCAGATGACATACTCGCGTTTCCCGCAGCGAAATTCCTTGAGCACCGGGGTGAAGCGTTCCAGAAAATCGAACTTCACCGCCTGGCGGTCCTCACTGCTGGAACCCGACGGAAGATACAGCGAGATCACACTGAGCGAACCGAAATCCGCCTGGATGAAACGCCCCTCCCGATCCATGTCCGGCCAGCCGAGCCCCATCGTGACCTGGTCGGGCTCGCGCCGGCAATAGAGCGCCACGCCGCTGTAACCCTTCTTCTCCGCATCGTGATAATAGGCGAAGTAACCGGCCGGCCTCAGCAACTCATCGTTCAGCTGATGCTCCTGCGACTTGGTCTCCTGCAGACACACCACATCGGCGCCCTGTCGCGCGAGCCACGGGAAGAAACCCTTGCGGGCAGCCGAGCGTATGCCATTGGCGTTCAGGCTGATGATGCGCATCAATGCCATCCCTTGCTTGTCTGTCGAAGGCACCGATGATACTGGAGCCGACGCGCGGCGTGAATTTGGAAGGCGCGGGAATTTTCCATGGATTGCTTGACATCTGAAAATTTCATCTCACACTAGACCGATCAGCGCTCCACGCAGAAGGGAGCAGAGGGGGATGAAACGGTCGCGCTCCGCCGTCAAGCACCCGCACGCACTGGACTGGTCCGGTCCCGGCTCGACTGCCGTGGCGACGAGGATGCGGTCCCGGGTTCCGCTTCTCCCCGGATACGGCGACACCGCCGTCATCACCGCCCTCTATCCGCTCTCCCATACACCATCGCGTACATGGTCCGGCCGCACCCCGGGCGCATGACGTCACCCGCGTTTCTCCCCGGGCAAGGATGTCCATCGGGGAAACCGGCGCGGTCCGGCGGGTCTCCGCCGGACCGCACCGTAATCCCGCCAGTCAGGCGGGATGCAGGCAAGACACCGGTCGCACCGCCATGGAAGCGGTCGCCCGTCCGCAATCCGCAGCATATCCGGCCATGGCACAAACGGGATGCCGACAACCTGCGACACGTAACAGACAGCGGTCATCCTCACGCACGCACGCAACGGCCGGATAACGGTACGACATGAAAAAAAGCGGCCTGAATGCCGCTTTTTCATGCCCATAAATGCCGTCGTCACGGGTGGAGGGACACGACACATGATCACGATCGCCATCGCCAATCAAAAGGGGGGATGCGGCAAAACCACCGCCGCCATCAATCTGGCCGCCGCGCTGGGACGCAATGGCCATCGCGTACTGCTGGTCGACACCGATCCCCAGGGCCATGCCTCGCTGGGACTGGGACAACACTGCGGCAATCTGAACGGATTGTACGAGGTATTCATCCAGGAAGCAGAGCTCAGCGAGGTCATCATCCCCGCGGTAGCGCCCGGAGTCGATCTGGTGCCGTCGACCATCTCGCTCGCCGCCATCGAACACCTGCTGGCGGATCTGCCCCGCCGCGAGCGCCAGCTCGCGCAGCATCTGGACAGCCTGCCCCTGAACTACGACTTCGCCATCATCGACTGCCCGCCCACGCTCGGCCTGCTCTCATTCAATGCCTTGCGCGCCGCGGACCTGGTGCTGATACCGGTGGAGATGAGCGTGTTCGCGCTGGACGGGGTGGACCGCCTGCGTGACACCATCGAACTGCTGGCGGAAAAATACGAACTCGACATACCGGTACGCATACTGCCCAATCTGGTTGATCACCGCACCCGCTTCACGCAGGACACGCTGCATCGCCTGAAGGAGCGCTTCGGCGAGGAGATCCTCCCGGTGAGCATTCACTATACCGTGCGACTGAAGGAGGCCGCGGCGCGCGGCATACCCATCATCGATCACCAGCCCGGCTCGGTGGCGAGCGACAATTATCTCGCCCTGGCGGCGGAGATCCTCCGCTTCAATGCGCAGACCATGCCTCGCGCACAGTCCGCGCGCGCTCCGTACGACGTCCCCCTTCCCGTCAGCCGCACTGTGGAAGAGCCGGATGACGCGGATTACCGGCGGGACGTCAGCATGATCTTCCACGGACCCGCCGGGATCGATATCCAGATCGCCGGCGACTTCAACGGCTGGGCGCCCGATCAGGGGGTGGTGACGGAACGTCATGACGACATGCTGATCAAGACCCTGCATGTCGGTCCAGGACGCTATCAATACCGCCTGATCGTCAACGGGGAATGGCGCGCCGACCCCACCAACCCGCGCTTCGAGACCAATGAATACGGCGAGATCAATTCCGTGCTCGAAGTGGAGGACATCCCGCACCTCGTCCCCGCATGATACGCCGCCCGGAGGACACCGGACCGAAGGAGCGGCTGCAGAGCATCAGTCGCCATTTCCTCGATGAGGGACATTCCCCCCGCTGCATTGCCGTGCTCGGCGTTGCTGAAAACCCTCATGCCATCCCCATCGATGGCCTGGCCCGCGCACTGGCCGGACGCGGCATCGCGGTCGCCGTCACGGACACGGCCGCGAAACTGCTTGTGCATGTTTGCCAGGAACCTGGCGGCATCAGACCCGCCACTGACATCGCGCCATTGTCCAGAGGCCGCGACGACACGCTGGCCAGGCCGCGCCGCGGAGCGCCTCCCGAATTGATGCTCATCACGACCCCACCGACGGATGCCCGGACCTGCTCCCTGATATTGCTGGCCGTTCCGGCGCAGGCACATGGCATGCGCTCCGCCTATCGCAGACTCAAGGGTCTGGCGCGACTCAATCCCATGCCCGCGATCGGAATCACACTGACCGATGCCCGCACATGCGACGAGGCGGCCGCCGGTTTCGCCCGCTTCGCATCCGCGGCCAGGCGCTTTCTCGGCATCGGGGTCACCAGTTACTCGTACCTCGCCGCCGGCCGGACACGCGGTGAAGACGAGGCATCACTCAACGATATCGCACGCCTGCTGCTGGCCGATCTGCGCCGCGCGGACCAGGCTGATCAGCTGATGAAATCGCCGGACCAGGAGGCGCCATGGGTATGCGGATAAAAACCCTCACACTGACATCCGGACAGATCCTGCGTGAACTGATCGTGGATGCCTTGCCGCAAATCCTCGGGGAGGATTTCTCGATCGTCAGCGCTGACCTCCCGTTCGATGGCAGCCTGATGCTGTGCCTGGATGCGAAACGACATCCGGCGCTGGTGGCCTTCGATGCCCGCGACAGTGGTCGCGCGCTGCTGGCGGCTCTGCGTGCCGTGGAAAGACTGGGAGACAACCGCGGCATGCTGTTTCGTCTCTATCCCGCGCTGTTCCCGGACAATGGCCGCCACTTCCCTGAGAACGAACTTCGCCTCGTACTGCTCGCACCGGAAGCGCCCCCGGGCACGGCGTATCTTGCCCGCGCCTTTCCGGCCCTGAGTGCTTATACCTTTCGCATCCTGGAGATCGACGGAAACCTCGGGCTGCTGGTCGATCCGGCCGCGACCGACACCGGGCGCATCGAGGACGGGGTTCCGCCGGAGACGCCATGCGCGCCGTTCCGCTGCGGCCTCGACCCCGGGCAGGCGCTCAGCGCACAGGAGGAGCGTCACTTCGCGGACGCCTGAGGTCGCCGGTTCCCCCGCCGGCGCCAGCCGGCTAGAATAGCGCGGACACGCAAGCCAGGAGCCGTCAATGCAGGACTATCAGCAGGCCTTTCTCGACTTCGCCATCGCCCGCGGCGTGCTGCGCTTCGGCGAGTTCACCCTAAAGTCGGGGCGCCTGAGCCCGTATTTCTTCAACAGCGGACTGTTCGATGACGGCGACGCCATCGCCGAACTGGGGCGCTACTACGCGGCCGCGATCCGCGCTTCCGGCATCGCCTTCGACATGCTGTACGGCCCGGCCTACAAGGGCATCCCGCTGGTCGTCGCCACCGCGATCGCGCTCAGCGACCGCCACGGCGTCAACGTCCCCTACGCCTTCAACCGCAAGGAGGCCAAGGACCACGGCGAGGGCGGCATCATCGTCGGCCGCGCGCTCACGGGCCGCGTGCTGATCATCGACGACGTGATCTCCGCCGGCACCTCGGTGCGCGAATCGGTGGACATCATCCACCACGCCGGCGCGACCGTGGCCGGCGTCGCCATCTCACTCGACCGCCAGGAACGCGGCAAGAACGCGCAGTCCGCCATCCAGGAGGTCGAGGCGCAGTTCGGCATCAAGGTCGCCAGCATCGCCAACCTCGACACGCTGATCCGCTATATATCAAAGCGCGCCGATCTCGGGCCAGTGCTGGAACGCATCGAGGATTATAGGAAACAATACGGCGCAAAAGGCGCAGCCTGAAGAAATCAATAGTAGCCCAGATGAAGGCGCAGAGCGCCGGAATCCGGGAGCATCTATCTAAGACAATCCCCGGATTCCGCTACGCTTCATCCAGGCTACGCTTGCTGTCATTGTCCAAGGCCAGCAGTTCGATCCCACACAAAGTTGGCCTCGCAAGAAACACTCAACCCAACCTAGGCCTGTTTCAGCGACACTCCATCCGGAATGTAATGCACATTGCTTTGGAATTGCTCCCGCCAGCTCCAAAGGTATTCGGTTAGTTTCTGAACTCGGTTTTTACTTAGACAATTCACAGACTGGTCTTGAGTTATGAATTGAAATAGCTCTTGACCAACATCCTCTCGGCACCACATTGAAAATTTCGTGAGTTCATTTAGTTCTCGATAATTGATTGCCAACGTCATTGGCTCGAATTTTATTCTGCTCAGAGCATGGACAATTGCAGTCCGTTCGTAAGAAACACCTAATCTTACACACATCTGCTCGGCCACGTCTGCCCCTGCAAGCCCTTTCTCCCACGCCTTATCCGCATTAACACACAGGTACATTAGAAATGCAGACCATTCTCCTGATACTTCAATTTGTCGGCCCATAACTTCCAAGCCTCCTCAAATTGTGGCATTGAAATATTGCTTCAAGCTTGTGTTAATCCCACCAGACGCATACGTAACAATATGAGTTGACGTGTCAACTGATACAAATTTAATTCCCGGGTGGTGTCTATCTTCGTATGTGCCGGGGTTATTGTAGATCTCCTGCATAACAGAAACTGGCATTAGATAATACACGGCGGCACTTCCACAAACCCATAGCTCGTAGTCAGCGGATAACGTGTTTGGATTGATATTGAACTTGTATTTTTCTGGAGCGCGCGAACTCTGAGAACAGAACCGAACATGAACTATGGAACCTTTAATCTTATATTTGGCTTTTCCAAGGAAAGAAATATCTGACCCATTTGCAATCACCGATAATGCAGATTTCTTTTCTGCAGTGCTCATGGCGTTTTCCTTTTCAAATGATAATTCAACGTAATTAGAATTCGACAGCCTTGACGTATAAATCTACCAATCTAATTCATATAGTAGCGCCATCACCCAACCACCAGCTTCACCCCCACCAGCAGCGTCACCACCTCGAACGCACGCTTGATCATTTGGTTACCCTGCGCGATCGCGATGTGCGCGCCGAGGTAGCCGCCGATCAGTGAACCGAGCAGCAGCGCGGGCAGCCAGTCCCAGCGTACCGCCGCCTGCAGGCCGAGGGCGAGCGCGCCGGCGCCGTTCCAGAACAGGCCGACCAGGATCAGCGTATAGGCGACCGCGCGCTTGTAGTCGAAGCCGAACCAGCGGATCAGCCACAGGGTCGCGAACAACCCGGTCCCGGAGGACAGCGATCCGTTGACGACCCCGATCAGGAACAGGCATGCCCCGCCGATCATGAATCCGCGCCGGTCGCGATGTCGCGGCTGGTGTTCCTGACCGAGGCCCGGCTTGAGCCAGGAATAGATCCCCAGCCCCAGGGTAAGCAGGCCGAGCGTGACCTGGGCCGCGCGATCGGGGACCAGCAGGATCAGGCGCGCGCCCAGCACCACCCCGGGCAGGCCGGCGACCAGCATGAAGCCGGCGAAGCGCCGCTCCACCCCGCCTGCCTTCAGATATCGCAGGGTCGCGCCGATACCCAAGGCAACCGTTGCTATCTTGTGCGTTGCGAGCGCCGTGCCGAAAGGCAGGCCAAGAAAGATCAGCACAGGCAGCTGGATCAGCCCGGCCCCACCCCCGGACAGGGCCGAGAACATGTTCGCCACGAGTGATATGGCAAACAGGATCAACTGGCTCAACCAGTCCATGGCGCATACTCACACGAAGTCATCGCATCATCCGCTCACCACCGGGCCATCCCTCCACGGTGTTCCCCGGCGGCCGGCCTCGAGTATACCCCGGCGGTTACGTGCGGCGTCGATCCTCTTGTGTCTGGGCCTGGCCGCGGTGGACGCCGACAGCGCCACCTATAAATGGACTGACGAACAGGGCCGCATGCATTACGGAGACACGATTCCCCCGGCGGATATCCATCACCCCTACGAGCAACTGGACAAACAGGGTCTGGTGAACAACCGGGTCGATGCCGCTCTGAGTCCGAAAGAGCGCGCCGAACAGCGTCAGCGCGCGCAGGAAGAGGCGACGGCGCAGGAAGAGGCGCGCCGGAACGCGATCCGCGATCAGTATCTGATTGAAACCTACCAGACCAGGGACCAGGTTGAGGCCGATTACGACGCCAAGCTGGCCAGCATCGACTCCTCCATCACCCTTGCCATCTCGGTTCTGGAAAAGCTGACCACCCGGCACGGCGCGCTCGTCCGCCGGGCGGCGGAACATGAACGCGGCGGCGAGGTGACGCCAAAACTCGAACAGGAAATCCGCGACATCGACCAGCAGATGGAACACCAGCGTGACTACATCGAGGCACGCCGCAGCGAACGCCTGGCACTCGAGGAAACCGCCGGACAGGATATCGCGCGCTTCGAACAGCTGCAGGCCGAGCTGCGGCTCGAGGCAGCGCGCAACCGGGAACCCTGACTCGCCGCGGCCTCAGAAATTTTGGGTCAGAGTAAAAACTCGCCAAGGTTCGAAGTCGAAGCGCGGAACAGTGGCAGAGTTTTTACTCTGACCCCAAATTCCCCCAAATTCCTCAGCGCCGTATCAGTGTCCCCACGCCCTCGTCAGTGAAGACCTCCAGCAGTACCGCGTGCTCGACGCGGCCGTCGATGATATGCGCGGTATGAACACCGCCCTGTACCGCCTCAAGCGCGCAGCGCACCTTGGGCAGCATGCCGCCGTAGATGGCGCCTTCGGAAACCAGGCGATCGACATCCTGGGCATTGACGCGCGAGACGAGCTGCTCGTCCTTGTCCAGCACGCCGCGCGTGTTGGTCAGCAGGATCAGCTTCTCGGCCTTCAGCACCTCCGCCACCTTGCCCGCCACCAGATCCGCATTGATGTTGTAGGCGAGACCATCCTCGCCCAGACCGATCGGCGCGATGACCGGAATGAAGTCGCTCTGCACCAGCATGTTGATGACGTTGGCGTTGATGCTTGCCACCTCGCCGACATGACCGATATCGATGATCTCCGGCACATCCATCTCGGGGGCCTGGCGCGTGAAGGTCATCTTGCGTGCGCGAATCAGTGATCCGTCCTTGCCGGTGAGTCCGACCGCGGTGCCGCCGTGGCGGTTGATCAGCGCGACGATCTCCTTGTTCACCAACCCGCCCAGCACCATCTCGACTACGTCCATGGTCTCACTGTCGGTGACGCGCATGCCGTTGATGAACTCGCTCTGCTTGCCGATGCGCGCGAGCAACTGACCGATTTGAGGACCGCCGCCATTCACCACCACGGGATTCATGCCAACCAGCTTCATCAGTACGACGTCGCGCGCGAAGCCGCTCTTGAGGGCGTCGTCCACCATGGCGTTACCGCCGTACTTGATGACGATGGTCTTGCCGGCGAAGCGGCGGATGTAGGGCAGCGCCTCGGTCAGCACCCGGGCGATGTTCATGGCGGAACCGGTGGTCAGTGTCATGACGGCGTATCTCTGCTATGCGGTCAGGCGGCGCGGAACAGTGGCAGAGTTTTTACTCTGACCCCAAATTCCAGTCGAGCAAAGCGGCGCGCCTGCGCAAATATTAAACCAAGGCGCGCCGCACGCGCAAAAGACGGGGCTCAGAACGGCAGCACCAGCGTCGAATCGATCGCCAGCAGAGCGCGCCGGAACACCTCCTGCACGCGCTTCAGAGCGGCGGCATCGTCCGCCTCGAAGCGGATGATCAGGCAGGGCGTCGTATTGGACGCGCGCACCAGGCCCCAGCCGTCGGCGAAATCCGCCCGCAGGCCGTCGATGATCGACACCTGCGCGTCCGGGAAGCGGGTCGTGGCGAGAAACTTCTCCATGAACACATGATGCATCCCTTCGGCGAAGTCGACCCTCAGCTCCGGCGTCGCTACCGCATCCGGCAGCGCAGCGAAAACCTCGGTGGCGGAACGCGGGTCGGCCGCCAGGATCTCGAGCAGGCGCGCCGCGGTATACAACGCGTCGTCGAAACCGTACCAGCGCTCCTTGAAGAAGATGTGCCCGCTCATCTCGCCGGCGAGCGGCGCCCCGGTCTCCTTCATCTTGGCCTTGACGAGCGAATGGCCGGTGCGCCACATGAGCGGACGGCCGCCGTGTTCCTCGATCACGCGCGCGAGATGACGCGAGCATTTGACGTCGAAGATGATCTCGGCGCCGGGATTGCGCCCGAGCACGTCGATGGCGTACAGCATCATCTGCCGGTCGGGCCAGATCACGCGCCCGGTGGCGTCGATCACGCCGAGGCGGTCACCGTCTCCATCGAAGGCCAGACCAAGATCCGCCTTGCGCTCCTTGACGGCCTGGATCAGGTCTTCGAGATTCTCCGGCTGGCTCGGATCCGGATGATGATTCGGAAAATGGCCATCGACCTCGCAGAACAGCTCGACCGGCACGCAGCCGAGGGCACGCAACAGGTCCGGCGCCACGGCGCCGGCCACCCCGTTGCCGCAATCGACCACCAGTTTCAGCGGGCGCTTGAGCCGGACGTCGCCGGCGACACGCCGGATGTAATCCTCGCTGATGTCATGCGTGCGGTACCCGCCCTCCTGCGCCGCGCTGACCAGATCGCCGGATTCGATGCGCTGGCGCAGGCGCTGGATGCCCTCTCCCGCCAGGGTCTCGCCACCGATCATGATCTTGAACCCATTGTACTCGGGAGGATTGTGACTGCCCGTCACCATTACGCCGGTACCCGTCTTGAGCGCGTGCGTGGCGTAATACAGCAGCGGAGTCGGCGCCAGCCCGATGTCGATCACGTTGATCCCGGTGGAGCGGATGCCGCGGGCGAGCGCGGCGAGGAAACCGGGACCGGACAGTCGTCCATCGCGTGCCACCACGGCGGCGTTCAGGCCGCGATCATGCGCCTCGCTGCCGATGGCTCTGCCTATGGCGTACACGACATCGTCGGTGAGCGTCTGCCCAACGATGCCGCGAATATCATAGGCCTTGAAGATTGAAGCGGACAGCACCGGCAATTCACTCACCTGAATACCGCCCTCGCCTCCCGTTGTTTTTTCCCGCCCCATCGTTGTTCCTCCACCTTCTCTGTCTTCCGGCGGACGACCCGCCGTAATACGTTCAATCATCGGCGCAAGTTCGCGCAGGGCCACCGGATAGCGGTCCAGCGCGGCATCGAGCCGCCATACATCATACGCCGCATGCTCGAGCGTGCGCAGATCACGCCTGAGCACGCGCGCCAGCAACGCGAATCCGCCGTAAATCGCCAGCGCTACCAGCGCCAGTGCCGCAGCCGCGGCGATCAGCAGTGCTGACTGCCCGGCCGGCTGCCTGGCGGGCAGCGGCCAGTAGCTGAGACGCCAGCGCGTACCCTCCAGAGAGATCTCTCGCGGCGCCGCCTGTCGGCCCGGCTGCCCCGGCGTGCGCGCGAGCACGAGCACACTTCCATCACCCAGCGCCTGTTGCAACTCCGCGTATCCCGCCGCCAGGCTCAGGTCCCGTAAGGGAGCCTGGATCTGATCAACATCGAACGACACCAGCAGGTTTCCCGCCAGCGGACGTTCTCCCGCGGACGGACGCACCGCCACCACAACGTCGAAATGCTGCTCCGGGCTCTGGAACAGATGGACCTCGAGCGGTGGCGAGTTACCCACCTCCATTTGCGCGATCAGCTCGAGGTCAGCGAACCCGAGCTGGGGAAAAGCACCCGCCGGCGGCAATTCACGTCCGGAGACAGTCAGAACAACCCGGGTGGCGCCGGGGATCAGTCGGGCAATCGCCTGTTCGCGCGCGCGCAACTCCAGCACATCATCATCCTGCACAACCCGCAGGGTCTCCGTTTCCTCGGCGAAGACCTGCACCTGGCGACGCAGGCCTTCCAGCCTGGATGTCAGCGTTTGCTGCAGGGACGCGGCCTCGGCGGCGGCAGTGCGTACCTGCTGCTCGGCCAGTGTGCGGGACATGCCGTCGATGGCGACCCAGACCGTCACGCCCACGGCCAGCGCGGATACCGCGAACAGACCCACGCCGCAGCGGGCAAGGCTGATCCGTGAACCGGTCTCAGACATACCGATTCCACTCGTCTGTCGCGCGCATACGCGCCTCGTTACCCATACAGAATGACGCTATGTGGGACGCGAATTCAATGACGGCCGGAATGACCGAAGCCGCCGTCTCCGCGATCACTGCGATCGAATTCATCCACGATCTCGAATTTCGCCTTCACGACCGGCACGAACATCATCTGCGCAATGCGCTCACCGACGGCGATGGAAAACGGCTCCCGGCCACGATTCCAGCACGATACGAACACCTGCCCCTGATAATCGGAGTCAATCAGACCGACCAGATTGCCCAGCACGATGCCGTGCTTGTGTCCCAGACCGGAGCGCGGCAACAGCACGGCGGCGACGCTGCCGTCGCCGATATGGATCGCGAGGCCGGTCGGGATCAGGTGCGTCTCACCCGGACGAATCTCCAGCGGAGCATCGAGACAGGCGCGCAGGTCCATCCCCGCCGCGCCTGCGGTCATGTATTCCGGCAGGGGGAATTCCGTACCCAGCCGGGAATCAAGAATCTTGAGCTGCACCTTGTGCATGATATCTCTCCGCTATCAATCTGATGATGTCGTACCCCAGCTTGCGCTTGGAGGCGCGCGGCAGGTCCGCCTGCCCGCCGTTCCAGAACAGGGTCACCTCGTTTTCGTCACTCTCGAAGCCGGTATCTTCCCGTCCGACCAGGTTGGCGACCACCATATCCAGTCTTTTGCCCTGCAGTTTCGCGATGGCATTGCGCGCAAGATCTTCCGTCTCCGCGGCAAAGCCCACCATATACGGCGCGACAGGCAGGGCCGCGATCTCACTCACGATGTCAGGAGTCCGTTCCATCTCGAGCGTTAGCGCCATATCATCCTTCTTGAGCTTGCGCGGGGAAGGCTGGCGCGGGCGATAGTCCGCCACCGCCGCCGCCGCGATAAAGATATCGCAGCCAGCCAGATTGAGCGCGCAGTGCCGCATCTCTTCGGCCGTGGCGGCCTCGACGCGGCGCACACCCGCCACCAGCGGCTGTTCGACCGGCCCGCTGATCAGGGTCACGCGCGCACCCGCCGCCGCGGCGGCATTCGCCAGCGCATAGCCCATCTTTCCCGAGCTGCGGTTGGACACAAACCGCGCCGGGTCGATCGGTTCGCGCGTCGGGCCGGCCGTCACCACCACCGACAGGCCCTGCAGCGGACCAGTCCCCAACAGATTCGCCGTCAGCGCGGTCAGCTCTTCTGGCTCCAGCATGCGTCCCGCGCCGTTCTCACCACAGGCCTGATCACCGACACCGGGACCGAACAGCCGCACGCCGCGCCGCTCCAGCGTCGCGATATTGGCGCGCGTAGCCGGGTGATCCCACATCGCGTGGTTCATCGCCGGGGCCAGCGCCAGCGGCGCAGCAGTAGCGAGACACAGGGTGGACAGCAGATCATCGGCGAGACCCGCGGCGAGCTTGGCGATCAGGTGGGCAGAGGCCGGGGCGATCAGGACGAGGTCCGCCCAGCGCGCCAACTCGATATGCCCCATGACCGTCTCGTCCTCGGGATCGAGGTGACGGGTATGCACGCGACGGCCGGACACTGCCTGCAAGGTCAGGGCGGTGATGAACTCGGCGCCGGCCCGTGTCAGGACCACCTCCACCTCGGCGCCCTCGGCACGCAGCCGCCGCACCAGGTCGGGCGCCTTGTAGGCGGCAATGCTGCCGCTGACCCCGAGAAGAATCTTTTTGTTTGCCAGACGCATACCGTGCCGCTAAGCTTGAAATCCGGTCCGGGTACAGCGCTCCCGGGGCCCCATAAGATAGCATTTAATCGCCACGGGCGCGCGGGAACCCCGTCGCAGGATGCGGCGGCCGCCCATCTTTCCAAGACGACAAGGAGTGTCGATCATGGCGATCTCTCATTGGCCCGCGGCGGAACGGCCGCGCGAAAAGCTGTGCCTGCGCGGCCCGGCCAGCCTGTCCGATGCCGAACTGCTGGCCATCTTCCTGCGTACCGGCGTGCGCGGCAGGACGGCGGTGGATATCGCGCGCGAACTGTTGCACGAATATGGAAGCCTGCGCGCGCTGTGCGAGGCGGACCGCGCGCGTTTCTGTCAGGGCGCCGGCCTCGGTCCCGCCAAATATGTCCAGCTGCAGGCCGCGCTGGAACTCGGCCGCCGCCATCTGCACGAGACCCTGACGCGCGGCGACGCGCTGAGCAACCCCGGGGATACCCGCAACTACCTGACCGCCCGGCTTCGCGACCACCCCCATGAGGTCTTCGCCTGCCTGTTCCTGGACACGCGCCACCGGGTGATTGCCTTCGAGGAGCTGTTCCGCGGCACCATTGACGGGGCGAGCGTACACCCGCGCGAGATCGTGAAGCGCGCCCTGGCGCACAACGCCGCCGCGCTCATCCTGGCCCACAATCACCCCTCCGGCGTGGCCGAACCGAGCCAGTCCGATCTGCGCTTGACCGAGCGCCTGCGCGACGCCCTCCGGCTGGTGGACATCCGGGTGATCGATCATGTCGTGATCGGTGATGGCCAGAGCGCCTCGTTCGCGGAAATGGGCCTGTGATAGAGGACTCGCCAGAAATTTAAGCTATTGATATAAAAGATAAACAAATAACCCGCGTGACAATGCACTTGTGGTTGGCTGCGCGATTTGATATAAAGCTCCGTTTCCGTCATTCATCGGGAGATGATGCAATGTCCAGGGTTTGCCAGATTACCGGGAAACGGCCGATCGTCGGCAATAACGTTTCTCATGCCAACAACAAGACCAGGCGCCGTTTTCTGCCCAATCTGCAGACGCACCGCTTCTGGGTCGAAAACGAGAAGCGCTGGGTCAAGCTGCGCGTCAGTACCCAGGGCATGCGCATCATCGACAAGCAGGGCATCGATAACGTCCTTGCCGATATCCGCGGCCGCGGCGTCAAGGTTTAAGGGGCACGACCATGCGTGAAAAGATCAAGCTCGCCTCCTCCGCCGGTACGGGGCACTTCTATACCACGACCAAGAACAAGCGCACCATGCCGGACAAGTTGGAGATCAAGAAATTTGATCCCGTCGTGCGCAAGCACGTCGTCTACAAGGAAACCAAGCTGAAGTAGCCGTTCTCCTTCCACGGGCATAAAAAAACCCGCCTTAAGCGGGTTTTTTTATGCTTCTCCGCCCGACGTTTATGCCGGCGCCGGCTGCATCGAATAACTGCGCAGGACGCGGACGAAATCCTGCAGGGCGTTGATACCCGAGGCCTCGGCCTGACGACACCACTCCTGCAGGGCCTGCAGCAGGTGTTCGTTGGAATCCGCCGAGCTGCGCCAGATGGCCTGCAGGCGCTGTTTAAACCGGTACACCGTCTCCAGTTTCTGGCTGTCACTCAGAATAGATTCCAGCTGGCGCTGCGACTGCTCGTCGATCAGCGACTCGTCACGCATCAGCAGTCGGCGCGCCTTGCGCAGCAGGGGTCGCGCCGTACTGGCCGCGTGGCGCATCTCATCGCGGTACACGCGCCGCAAGACATCACGACCATAACGGGACATGACCTGGAAGCGGTTGCTGATGATCGCGACCAGCGTATCCATGTCCGCGACAGACTTGTGCGGATCAAGCCGCGGCCGGGAGGCGAGCTTGCGCACCCGCGCAAGACGGAACAGGCTCAGCAGGCGGATGTACAACCAGCCAATGTCGAATTCCCACCATTTGGAGGACAGTCTGGCCGATGAGGCAAAGGTGTGGTGATTATTGTGCAGCTCCTCGCCGCCGATCAGGATGCCCCAGGGCACGATGTTGGTCGAGGCGTCGGGCACTTCGTAGTTGCGATAACCCCACCAGTGACCGATGCCGTTGATGACCCCGGCGGCGAACAAGGGAATCCACAACATCTGGATACCCCATACCGCCACTCCGGCGAAACCGAACAGGAGCACATCGGCCAGGAACATCACGCCGATCCCGAACACGCTGTGCGGGGTATAGAGCCTGCGCTCGATCCAGTCGTTCGGGGTACCGTGGCCATATTTCACCAGGGTCTCGCGGTCCGCCGTCGCGGTCTTGTACAGCTCGGCCCCCTCCAGCAGCACCTTCCTGATGCCGCGCACCTGCGGACTGTGCGGATCTTCCGCGGTCTCACACTTGGCGTGGTGCTTGCGATGGACGGCGACCCACTCCTTCGTCACCATACCGGTGGTCAACCACAACCAGAAGCGGAAGAAATGGCTGACCAGGGGATGCAACTCCAACGCCCGGTGGGCCTGGTGGCGATGCAGATAGATCGTGACGGCCGCAATGGTGACGTGCGTCAGAACCAGCGCTGCCAGCAGCGACTGCCAAAGAGAGAAACCGGTGATTCCATTCATCATGCGGACACGAACCTCCTGCCTTGAATGATCGTGGCAGAGGGCCACCGCCTAAAGGATCCTCTGCACCGTCTTTCTGGATTATATGGGCGAGGATATCCTCTTTCACCCCCCCTTGCACATGGACAACGGACGCACGGCGCCTGTCAGGTACGATATTCCGCGTTGATGCGCACGTAATCGTATGAAAAATCACAGGTCCAGACACAGGCCCGTGCCTGGCCGCGCGCGAGCTCTATCCGAATCGTGATCTCGCTGCGCTGCATGACCTCGCGCCCCCGTTCCTCGGTGTAGTCCGGAGCCCGCCCGCCGCCGCGCACGATGCACACCTCGTCGAGATAGACAGAAACTGCATCGACGTCGAGATCGGAAAGCCCGCTGCGACCCACAGCGGCGAGTATTCGCCCCCAGTTGGGGTCGCTGGCAAAAAAGGCGGTCTTCACCAGGGGTGAGAGCGCCACGGCGTTCGCAACGGCGCGGCATTCCTCCGGATCCCTGCCTTGCACCACCTCGACGGTGATGAATTTGGTCACCCCCTCCGCGTCGCGCACGATCGCCTGCGCGAGTTCCGCGCATACCCCGGCGACTGCGTCACGCAGTAGCGGGTAATGAGCATCCTGATCCGAGACCAGCGGCGGCGCGGATGAGGCTCCAGTAGCGATCAGAACGCAGGCATCATTGGTGGAGGTATCGCCATCGACCGTAATGCTGTTGAACGAGACATCGACCGCTTCCAGCAGACAGCTCTGGAGCAACTCGGGCCGCACGCGGGCATCAGTGGCAATAAAGGCCAGCATGGTGGCCATATTGGGATGAATCATGCCGGCGCCCTTCGCGATGCCGGTGATCGTCACGGTGTGTCCGGCAATCTGCACGCTGCGCGAGACGCCCTTGGGCACGGTATCTGTGGTCATGATACCGGTAGCGGCTTCGTTCCAGCCGTCCGCCCGCAACGCCGCGCGCGCCGCCGGGATGCCTGTCACGATCCTGTCGACGGGGAGCGGTTCACCGATTACCCCCGTCGAAAACGGCAGCACCTCGGCGGGATCACAGCCGGCCTGCGCGGCCAGGGCGGAGCAGCATTCCTCGGCCCCGCGCAGGCCGGCTGCGCCGGTGCCGGCGTTGGCATTGCCGGTATTGATCAACAGGTAACGCGGCATGCGCAGCGCCAGATTCCGGCGCGCGACAGTCACTGGCGCGGCACAGAAGGCATTACGGGTAAATACTGCGGCGCAATCGCTGCCGGACTCGATTTCGATGACGACCAGATCGAGCCGACCCGCCTTGCGGACACCCGCCGCGGTCGCGCCGACCCGAATGCCTCTCACCGCCAGCAGCGGCGGCAATGTGCCAGACAACCCTACAGCCATGATCGGATCACCGGTATCAATTTGAGCGAGGGGAAGGACAGACGATAGAGAAAGCGGAACGGATATTCAAGCCGACGCCGCACAAATCGCGGCGACGTCGCGTCATTCAAGCTGGCCGTGGCACTGCTTGTATTTTTTCCCGGATCCGCACGGGCAGGGATCGTTGCGACCGAGCTTGGGATTCTGGCGTACGAAAGGTTGCGTGGATTCCACATCGTCGCCTCCCGCGGCCGCCGCCTCACCGGAGGCAGCCAGCGCGCTGGCTTCCGCATGCTGATATTGCATGCGTGCGTGGGAACGGCGCTGCTCCTCGACGGCCTGGACGTCCTCTTCGGTGCGCACCTGGACGCGGGACAGAATAGTGACAACTTCCTGCTTGAGGCGTTCCAGCATGGCACTGAACAACTCGAAGGCTTCCCGTTTGTATTCCTGCTTGGGATTCCGCTGCGCATAACCGCGCAAGTGGATACCCTGGCGCAAATGATCCATGTTGGCGAGATGGTCCTTCCAGTTGCTGTCAAGCACCTGCAGCATGACCGCCTTCTCGAACTCGCGCATGACCTTCGGGCCCACCACCTGCTCCTTATCCGCGTAGGACTGCTCCAGCTCCCCGAAAATGCGGGCGCGCAAAGCTTCCTCGTGCAGGTTGTCGTCCTGCTCCAGCCAGGCGGCGACGGGAAGACGCAGGCCATATTCCTGCTCCAGCGCCTTTTCCAGCCCCGGGATGTCCCATTGCTCGCCCAGGCTCTGGGGCGGGATATAGGCATCAATGAATCCGTTGACAACGTCATGGCGCAAGGTACCGATGGTATCGGAAATATCCGTTCCTTCCATCAGCTCATTGCGCTGTTCATAGATCACGCGGCGCTGGTCGTTGGCGACATCGTCATACTCGAGCAGCTGCTTGCGAATATCAAAGTTGTGGCCCTCGACCTTGCGCTGGGCGCCCTCGATCGCCTTGGTCACCCACGGGTGTTCGATCGCCTCACCCTCCTGCATGCCGAGCTTCTGCATCAGGGCGGCGACACGCTCAGAGGCGAAGATACGCATCAGGTTGTCCTGCAGCGACAGGTAGAATCGACTGGACCCGGGGTCTCCCTGGCGGCCGGAGCGACCCCGCAACTGATTGTCGATACGACGCGACTCATGGCGCTCCGTACCGATGATATGCAGACCGCCGGCGGCAAGAACCTGATCGTGACGCTGTTGCCAGACCTCCCGCATGCGCTGCTTTTCCGCATCGCTCGCATCTTCCGGCAACACCGCCAGTTCCGCCTCCTGCGATCCGCCCAGCACGATATCGGTGCCACGGCCCGCCATGTTGGTGGCGATGGTGACCGCTCCGGGCCGGCCGGCCTGGGCGACAATCTCGGCCTCGCGCTCGTGCTGCTTGGCGTTCAGGACCTCATGCCTGATACCGCCTTTACGCAGGAGCTTCGATAAATATTCCGAGGTCTCGATCGAGGTCGTGCCGACGAGCACCGGCTGACCGCGCGCATTGCAATCAGAGATATCCTTGATTATGGCGTCATATTTCTCGCCCGCGGTCAGATAGACCAGATCCCCCATGTCCTTGCGGAGCATTGCCCGGTGAGTCGGGATCACCACGACCTCCAGCCCATAGATCTGCTGAAACTCGTAGGCCTCGGTATCGGCCGTACCGGTCATGCCGGACAGCTTCTGGTACATGCGGAAATAGTTCTGGAAAGTAATCGACGCAAGCGTCTGGTTTTCGTTCTGGATCGGCACACCTTCCTTGGCCTCGATCGCCTGATGCAGCCCCTCGGACCAGCGTCGTCCCGGCATGGTGCGGCCGGTGAATTCATCAACGATGACGATCGTGCCATCCTTGACGATGTACTCCACATCGCGGTGGTACAGGACATGCGCGCGCAAGGCGGCATTGAGATGGTGCATCAGGCGGATATTGGTCGCGCTGTAGAGGCTGTCGCCCTCCTTCAGCAGCCCGCTCTTCAGCATCAGCTCCTCGACCTTTTCGTGTCCCGCTTCGGTGAGATGAACCTGCTTCGCCTTCTCGTCGACGGAGTAGTCACCCGGCCCGTTTTCGGCTTCCTGGCGTTGCAGGCTCGGAATCAGCTTGTTGATCTCGGAATACAGGTTCGAGCTTTCGTCCACCGGACCGGAGATAATCAGCGGCGTGCGCGCTTCGTCGATGAGGATCGAGTCGACCTCGTCGACGATCGCGTAACTGAGGCCACGCTGAACCTTGTCCGCGGGGCGGAAGGCCATGTTGTCGCGCAGATAATCGAAGCCGAACTCGTTGTTGGTGCCGTAGGTGATATCGGCGGCATACGCGGCGCGCTTCTCCTGCGACGACTGACCGGCATGGATCACGCCAGTGGTCATGCCCAGAAAGCCGTATACCCTGCCCATCCAGGCCGAATCGCGACGCGCCAGGTAATCATTTACCGTCACCACGTGCACGCCCTTGCCGGGCAAGGCATTCAGATACGCGGGAAGGGTCGCGACGAGGGTCTTGCCCTCACCGGTGCGCATCTCGGCGATCCTGCCGGAATTGAGCACCATGCCGCCGATCAGCTGCACATCGAAATGACGCATACCGAGGGCGCGCTTCGAGGCCTCGCGAACCGCGGCAAAGGCGTCCGGCAGCAGGTCATCGACGGTCGCCCCAGCGGCGATGCGGCGGCGGAATTCGTCGGTCTTGGCGCGCAATTCGTCGTCCGACAGCGCGGTATAGGCCGACTCCAGTCCGTTGATGTTTCCGATGACGGCACGGAGCCGCTTCAGCAGGCGTTCGTTGCGGCTACCGAAAATTTTGCTGAGAAACTTGCTTACCATTTAGCGGTGACGGGAAATTGAATGAGACAAACCACCGCCCGGTGCGCGGCAGCCTACTTGGCCGCGTAAACGAATTTCGCGGGATCTACCACGCGGCCGTTCTTGAGAACTTCAAAATGAACATGGGGTCCTGTCGAGCGTCCGGTCGATCCCATCAGCGCTAGACTCTGCCCCTTTGTGACAACATCCCCGACCTTCACCAGATTTTCCCGGTTATGGGCGTAGCGCGTAATATAACCGTTGCCGTGATTGATTTCCACCATCATGCCGTAGCCGTAACGTTCCGCAGCCCAGGTCACCAGACCCGAAGCGACAGCCTGAATCTCCGTGCCATCCTTACCGGCGAAATCGATGCCCTTGTGGAACTCGCGCCGCCCGGTGAAGGGGTCCGTTCGCATACCGAAATAGGATGAGATCCATCCTCCCTGGATCGGGCGTCCCGTCGGCAGAATCCTGGCCTCGAGACTGCGATTCATGAAGAAGGATTCCAGCACCCGTAGCTGCTGTTCGCGGTTGTCCATCTGCTCCGCCAGATCATCCAGCGATTTCATGAAGCTGGGGGCATCGATCTCCTGCGCCAGTTCGATATCGGCCTGCGGACCGCCCTGGGCAGGCGGCGCGTTGAAATCGAATTCGGCCTTGTCGAGCTTGGCCACCTCGACGAGGCGCTGCCCCAATGCGTTGATGCGTACGGACTGGGCCTGCAGATGCCCCAGACGGGTTGCCAGCGCATCCACTTCCTCACGCGCCTGCTCCGAGGCACGACTGATCTGTTCACGGTACTGCACCAGCTCCTGTGCCCATTCCCCGGGAATCAGCGCGTTGTGCGCCTGGGACTTGCCCAGATATACGCCTGCGAGTACGGCCATGATCGGAACCAGGACCAGGACGCCGACCAGGGCCGCGACCATTCTCCAGCCTTCCAGTTGAATAGAGGCCGGTTTCCCCGCACGCTTGGTAAATACGATAATATTCATTTCGTATGCAACCTCATCAGCAAACCCGCCTCGCGGGCATTATCAGGCGCATGCCATGAAAACCACGCCTCCCGGCCGTCCTGACCCAGGCAAATCCTGCGCGACCCTGCTGAACCGGGCCAGCGGAGAATTCGGATACCTTATAGAACACAGCAAACGACTGGAGCGCATGTCCCGCATGCTGCTGAACCGGCTCCCGCCCTCGTTCCAGCAACACTGCCGGGTCGCCGGAATCACGCAGCAAACCCTGATCCTGCACGCGGACTCTCCGGCATGGGCGACAAAACTACGTTATTATTGCCCGCAATTACCTGCCGATCTGTGTCAGTTGCCGGATTTCAGGCAACTGACCGATATCCGCATCAAGGTGATACCGCCAGAGTTTCTGCAAACATCACGCCAGACGAGCCCGCCTGTACGGCGATCATTGCCTCCATCAGCCGCGCGCCTGTTGCGCGACGTGGCTGCCACAACCTCGAATGCGCCACTCAGGGATGCGCTGCTACGCCTGGCAACCCGAGGAAAATAAATTTCTAATTAAAAAACAGGAGACTAACGTGCCTCATGGGCGAGGCGGTCACTCCGGATCAGCCTGCTGACACCGGCTGCATATAAGAAATCGGCGCCGGCTGATCTCCCTGAAATGTCACCAGCTCCCATGATTCGCGATCAGCCATCAATCTGCGCAGGAGCATATTATTCAGGGCATGCCCCGATTTGAAGCCGCTGAAGGCACCGATCAGGCTATGACCGAGCAAATAAAGGTCGCCGATTGCATCGAGAACCTTGTGCTTGACGAACTCGTCCTCATAACGCAGGCCGTCCTCATTCAGAACCCGGTAGTCGTCGACTACCACGGCATTGTTCAGGCTGCCGCCCAGAACGAGGTTCATCTCGCGGAGGCGCTCGTAGTCGCGCATGAAACCGAAGGTGCGCGCGCGGCTGATCTCCTTGACGAAGGACGTCGTCGAAAAATCGATGCAGGCCTCTTTGTTCCGGCCACGAAAGGCGGGGTGATTGAAGTCGATGGAGAAGGAAACCTTGAACCCCTCGAAAGGGTCGAAGCGCGCCCATTTGTCACCGTCCACCACCTCGACGGTACGCTTGATCCGGATAAAGCGCTTGGGTGCGTTTTGCTCTTCAATGCCGGCCGACTGGATCAGAAACACGAACGGACCCGCGCTGCCGTCCATGATCGGCACCTCGGGTGCGCTGAGATCCACATAGGCATTGTCGATGACGAGCCCGGCGAAGGCGGACAGGAGATGTTCCACCGTGGAGATGCGCACATCTCCTTTGACCAGGGTAGTGGAGAGGGTGGTTTCTCCGACATGCTCTTCGCGCGCCGGAATCTCGACGGGCTCATCGAGATCAACTCTTCGAAAGATGATGCCGGAATCCGGGGCGGCGGGACGCAGCGTGAGAAAGATCTTTTTTCCGGTATGTAGACCGACTCCCGTGGCCCGTATGACGTTTTTCAACGTACGCTGTTTTAACATCAACCCTTGTCCCTGATCACACCGCGGGTACCTTACCCGCAAATTTTCGGCGACTATAGCACAGCACCATACGCCTGCCTAGAAATTACCGCAATGCTTATCGGCCGCGCCGGCACATCCTGTATCAACAGGATCTGATCGTCCGAGCGGCCGATTGCCTGACTACCAGGTTATCGCCACATCAGTCAGCCTGACGCCGCAGGAATGCCGGGATATCCAGATAGTCCATATTGGTTGTGCCATCCTTGAGCATAACCGCCTCGTCAATGGCGCGGCTGCGGGTGAACGCCGGCCGGTCCAGCGGGGCATAATCGACATCGCCGCTCGCCTTGCGTACAGGCTCAACCACCTTCTCCACCACCTTGAGCTGGATCTCCTCCGGCTTCTGCACCCGCTCCTGGGGCAGTCCCAGCCCGGTCGCCACCACGGTAACCCGCAGTTCGTCGCCCATCTCGGGATCAATCACCGTCCCTACCACCACGGTAGCGTTTTCCGAGGCAAACGATTTGATGGTATTGCCGACCTCCTCAAATTCGCCGATCGACATATTCATTCCGGCCGTGACGTTGACGAGGATGCCGCGCGCGCCCTGCAGATCGATATCCTCCAGCAGCGGACTGGCGATCGCCGCCTCGGCCGCTTCGCGCGCGCGGTTCTCTCCGCGGTGACTGCCCGAACCCATCATGGCCATGCCCATCTCCGACATCACGGTGCGCACATCGGCGAAGTCGACATTGATCAGGCCGGGGCGCGTGATGAGGTCGGCAATACCCTGCACAGCGCCGAGCAGGACGTTGTTGGCGGCCTTGAAGGCATCCAGCAGCGTCACCGACTTGCCGAGCACGGAAAGCAGCTTCTCATTCGGGATCGTGATCAGCGAATCCACATACTGGCTCAACTGACGAATACCCTCCTCGGCGATCATGGCCCGCTTGCGTCCCTCGAACGAGAAGGGCTTGGTCACCACGGCCACAGTCAGGATTCCCATCTCGCGCGCGGTCTGCGCCACGACCGGGACGCCGCCGGTACCGGTGCCGCCACCCATGCCCGCGGTGATGAAGACCATGTCGGCGCCCTGCAACACCTCGATGATCCGGTCGCGATCCTCCAGCGCAGCCTGACGTCCGATATCCGGATTGGCCCCGGCGCCCAGCCCCTTGGTGATACCCGTGCCGAGTTGCAGCGTGATGCGCGCGGACGAGGCCTTCAACGCCTGGGCATCCGTGTTTGCACAGATGAAATCGACGCCCTCGATCTGCGCCGACACCATATGCTCGACGGCGTTGCCGCCGCCCCCTCCCACGCCGATAACCTTGATCACGGCGTTTTGACTGTAGGAATCCATCAGCTCGAACATAGTTATTATCTCCTTTTCTAAATTAAATTCTTTCCGTCATTCACTTCAGAAATTGCCCTGAAACCAGCCCTTCATCCTGCCCCACACCCCTTTGACCCCGTTGCTCACACGCACCGGCGCCTTCCTGCCGCCGTAACGCTGTTGATGCCCGTACAGCAGCAGGCCCACGCCGGTGGCGTAAATCGGATTGCGCACCACGTCGACAAGGCCGCTTACTTTCTGCGGCAGACCCAGTCGAACGGGCGTATGGAAAACTTCCTCGGCAAGTTCGATCACGCCTTCCATCTTCGCGCTGCCGCCAGTCAGCACCACGCCTGAGGCAATCAGGTTCTCGAAACCGGAACGGCGCAGCTCCGCCTGGACCAGCGTGAACAGTTCGTCGTAGCGCGGCTCAACCACCTCGGCCAGTGTCTGCCGGGCCAGGCGGCGCGGCTTGCGCTCGCCGACCCCGGGCACCTCAATGGTCTCGTTCGGATTGGCCAGCTGGGTAAGCGCGCAGCCGTATTTGATCTTGATCTCCTCGGCGTACTGCGTCGGCGTGCGCAGCGCAACGGCGATGTCGTTGGTAACCTGATCGCCTGCGATCGGGATCACCGCGGTATGGCGGATGGAGCCGTCGGTAAAGACCGCGATATCGGTAGTGCCTCCGCCGATATCCACCAGACATACACCCAGCCCTTTCTCGTCATCGGTCAACACCGCGTAGCTCGACGCGAGCTGTTCCAGGATGATGTCATCGACCTCCAGACCACAGCGGCGTACGCACTTGATGATGTTCTGCGCCGCACTGACCGCACCGGTCACAATGTGCACCTTGGCCTCCAGGCGCACACCGGACATGCCGACCGGCTCCATGATGCCTTCCTGGTTGTCGATGATGAATTCCTGCGGCAGGATATGCAGCATCTTCTGGTCGGCGGGAATCGCGACAGCGCGCGCGGCATCGATCACGCGCTCGACATCTCCCGGCGCGACCTCCTCGTCGCGGATCGCCACGATACCGTGGGAATTGATGCTGCGGATGTGGCTGCCGGCGATGCCGGTGTATACCGAATGGATCTCGCAGCCCGCCATCAGCTCGGCCTCTTCCACCGCGCGCTGTATGGACTGCACAGTGGACTCAATGTTGACGACGACCCCCTTCTTCAGGCCGCGCGAGGGATGCGAACCGATCCCGATGATCTCGATCTCGTCGTTTTCGGTCACCTCGCACACGATCGCCACGACCTTCGAGGTGCCGATATCCAGTCCAACGATCAGATCTTTTCCGTCTCTCTTAGGCATCTATGCTTTGTCTCCAGTATTCTTCGCGACCGGCCGGCGGGCCGCGTCGCTGCCGGTCAGGCGCCATTTCACGGCGAAGCCGTTGGTGTAGCGCAGATCTACTTCCTCCACGTCGGCGACACGCCCCGCGAGCCCTCCGGGATAGAACCGCGCGAAACGCTCGAGCTGCCGCTCACTGTCCTTGCGCCCCAGGGTCAGTCGCATACCGTTGTCGAGCGTCAGCCGCCAGGATCGCCGCGCGTCCATGCTCAGGCTCGTTATCGCGATACCTTGCGAAGCGAGTGGCTCGCTCATCCTTACATAGGCGCCCATGACCTGTGCCGACGTGCGTGTCGGACCTGCCAGCAGGGGCAGCTTCGCCGCCTCCGCGTCCAGTTCCGCGGGGTGGAATACCTGACCGGCCGGATTGACCAATCCTCCCTCCTGCCAGCGGGCCACCGCGCGCTCTTCCGTCACAGTGACCTGAAGGACATCCGGCCACATGCGCCGCACCGAGGCGCGCTCCACCCAGGGCAATTCTTCCAGCGCCTGCTTGATCACCTTCACATCAGTCTCGAAAAATCCCGCCGCGGCATACGGCGCGACAATCGCCGACAGCTCCGGAGCGGTAACATGAGCGAAGCTCCCTTCCACGCGCAGTACTTTGAAGGGAAACCTGGTGCGCTCCATCAGGGCCACGCTTCCCCACAGGGTGTATGCCGCGAATACCACCGCCAGTCCGGCGAATCCGGCCAGTCCCCGGCGCAGATTTTGATGACGCCACAGACCCTTCCATGCGCGCGTGCGCTGACGGCGCCTTTTCAAGAGACCTCCGTCGCGGACGCCGGCGGTAAATCGAGTGTCTCTTCGAGAATGCGCCATACCAGCTCCGCGAAGTCGATCCCCTCGGCACGGGCGGCCATCGGCATTAACGAATGTGAGGTCATCCCGGGCACCAGGTTCGCCTCGAGCAGCCACGGCTCGTTGCGGGCATCCATGAGAAAATCGATGCGGCCCCAGCCACGCGCGCCGAGCAGATCGAAGGCCCGCAGGCACAGAGCGCGGACGCGCTCCTCCACCGCGGCGGAAAGACCGCTGGGACAGACATAACGCGTTTCGTCGGAGAGATACTTGGCGCGATAATCGTAGAACTCGCCATCTGGCTCGATACGGATCGTCGGCAGGGCGCGCCGGCCCAGGATCGCACAGGTAAACTCCGGATTGCCCGCACCGCAGGAAATGAATTTCTCCGCCATCACGGTCCGACCCGTATCACCGCGCGCGAGCGCGAACGCGGCCTTGATCTGGCTGGCGTCCTTCACCTTCGTGATGCCGACGCTGGAGCCCTCCTCCGAAGGCTTGACGATAAACGGGTAGCCCAGATCTCCCGCCGCGGAGCGCAGATCCCTTTCCGTCTCGACGAGACGATAATCCGGGGTCGGCAGACCTTCCGACCGCCACATCCGCTTCGAACGCAGCTTGTCCATCGCCAGCGCCGATGCGAGCATACCGCTGCCGGTGCAGCGCAGACCGATAAGCTCCAGCACCGCCTGCAGGGTACCGTCTTCACCCATGGTGCCGTGCATCACATTAAATGCGCGATCGAAGCCCTCGCGCTTCAGTCCGAACAGGCGCTCGCGATCGGGATCGACGCCATGCGCATCCACGCCGCGTCCGCGCAGGGCGTCGAGCACGGCCCGGCCACTCCACAGCGACACCTCGCGCTCCGCCGACCACCCGCCCATCAGCACACAAACCCGACCGAACACGACCGGATCGCTCACGCGAAGGGTGTTCACGCGCTCAATCATGGCCACCCTCCACCACCGACACGGGCTCGCCAACGATCCGCACCTCCGGCACCAGACGCACGCCCTGCAGCCGCTCGACGGTGTCGCGCACATGCAGGATCAGGGACTCGATGTCGGCGGCAGTGGCCGCGCCGTCATTAACGATGAAATTGGCGTGCTTGCGCGACACCTCTGCCCCGCCGATGCGCGTCCCCTTGAGACCGCAGGCCTCGATCAGTCGTCCGGCGTAGTCGCCGGGCGGATTGCGGAACACGGAGCCGCAGCTCGGCTGCCCCATCGGTTGCAGGTCAGTGCGGCGGGCAAGCAGTTCCTTAATCCGCGCGCGCGCCACTTCGGCATCGCCGGACTGCAGCCTCAGCTGCGCGGCGACAAACCATTCGCCAGCGGGCCCCTGCACGCTGCGATATCCAACCTCGTACTGATCAGGCGTGCGCCGGGTGATCTTGCCACTCCGATCGATCGTATCGACGGATTGCACCAGGGACCAGGTCTCGCCGCCGAAGGCCCCTGCATTCATCGCGAGCGCGCCGCCCATGGCCCCGGGAATGCCAATCAGGAATTCTGTCCCGACCAGACCCGCATTCGCGCAATAGCGCGCCACCTTGGCGCATGGCGCGCCGGCGCCAACCTGCACGACCTCACCGTCCATGAGGGTGATGTCGTCGAGCGCGGCGTTGGTGGCAATGACACTGCCGCGGATCCCGCCGTCGCGCACCAGCAGGTTGCTGCCGAGACCAATCAACATCACCGCTTCGTCCGCCGGCAATCCACCCATATAGCGCGCCAGATCATCAAGATCCGCGGGCTCGTAAAAATGGTCCGCCGAACCGCCCACGCGCCACGAGGTATGGCGCGCCATGGACTCGCCGCGGCACAGGACGCCGCGTAGCGCCGGCGCATCGTGCCGTGACAGGGATGACTCGTCCAGCGCCATCACACCACACCTCCCGCGCGCAATTGCTCGGACAGCCGCCCCGCCAGCGCCCCGATGTCGCCGGCGCCCATGGTCAGCAGAATGTCGCCCTCGACCAGCGTCGCCTGCAGCACGCGAGCAAGCTCCACACCGTCCCGCACGAACACTGGCTCGATTCGGCCACGCGCACGGACTGCGCGGCACAATGTGCGCGCATCGATACCCGGGATCGGCTCCTCGCCGGCAGCGTATACCTCCAGCATGAGCAGCTCGTCGGACTCCGACAACACGGAACTGAAATCCTCGAACAGGTCGCGCGTGCGGGAATAGCGATGCGGCTGGAATACCAGCACCAGGCGCCGCCCTGGCCAGCCGTCCCGGATCGCCTGTATCACCGCCTGGATCTCGCGTGGATGATGGCCGTAGTCGTCGATCATCATGATGCGGCCACCCGGGGCCGTGATCTCGCCATAGGACTGGAAACGCCGCCCGATCCCCTGGAATCCCTGCAATCCGCTCAGCACAGCCGCGTCTGATACGCCGAGTTCGCCCGCCACCGCCATCGCCGCGAGCGCGTTCAGTACGTTATGGCGTCCGGCCAGGTTAAGTCGAACCTCGAGCGGCGCCAGGCCACCGGGACGACTGACAGTGAAGCAGGATGTGGATCCCGCATGAACAACGTCTCCGGCGCGGAAATCCGCCTGCTCCGACATGCCATACGTGATCAGCGGGCGCGAGATCCCGGGCAACATCCCGCGAATCACGGGATCATCGACGCAGACGACCGCCAGACCATAAAACGGCAGGTTGTGCAGAAAGTCGGTGAAGGCCTGGCGCAGCTGCGCGAAATCGCCGTGGTAGGTCTCCATATGATCCGCATCGATATTGGTGACCACGGCCAGCAGCGGTTGCAGATGCAGGAAAGATGCGTCGCTCTCGTCGGCCTCGGCAACCAGGTAATTGCTTCCGCCGAGGCGGGCATTGGTGCCGGCGCTGTTGAGCCGTCCACCGATCACGAAGGTCGGATCGAGCCCGCCTTCCGCCAGCAGGCTGGCGATCAGACTGGTCACAGTGGTCTTGCCGTGAGTCCCGGCAACCGCCACGCCGTAACGGAAGCGCATCAGCTCGGCAAGCATGGCGGCACGCGGCACGATCGGGATACGACGCTGCTGTGCCGCGACGATCTCCGGATTGGCGTCTCCGACGGCGCTTGATCTGACCACCACGTCGCAGTCTTCGATCAGCCCGGCATCATGGCCGATCACGATCCGGATGCCGCAGTCCCGCAGGCGTCGGGTGGCGGCATTGTCGGACAGGTCCGAACCCGACACCGTGTAACCCAGGTTGTACAGCACCTCCGCGATGCCATTCATCCCTGAGCCCCCGATCCCGACGAAATGGATATGGCGCACCCGACCCATGCGCACCGCGGGTTGCGTGCCGGAACCCGTCGCCATGCCGCTTGCGTTCGACTTAACCACGGGCCGCCTCCAGGCAGAGGCGGGCCACCTGCCGCGCCGACTCCGGCTGTGCCAGCCGACGCGCGGCCTGCGCCAGCCGCAGGATCTCGTCGCGCCCGTCGCTGGCGGCGGCGCGGCAAATTGCGCCCAGCAGCTCAGTCAACCGCTCCTCCAGCCGGGAATCCTGCGTAAGCAGCATGCCCGCGCCCGCATCGACCAGATAGGCGGCGTTGCGGGTCTGATGATCGTCTGCCGCGTGCGGAAAGGGCACCAGGATCGCGCCTATCCCCGCAGCAGTCAGCTCGGCGATGGTCAGTGCGCCGGCCCGGCAGACCACCAGGTCCGCCCATGCGTAGGCCGCCGCCATATCGTCGATGAAGGCCTGCACCTCGGCCTGAACGTCGAGGGCCGCATAGCTCCGCGCGACCACCGCGTCCTGCGCGCGTCCACTCTGATGACGGATCTGCGGGCGCTCCGCCGCGGACAGCGTCGCGATCACGCGCGGGACAGTCTCGTTCAGCGCTTGCGCGCCCTGACTGCCGCCCAGCACAAGCAGGCGCAGCGGACCCGTGCGAGCGCGCATACGCTCGGCGGGCTCGGGCAGCGCGGCGATCTCATCGCGCACAGGATTGCCGATCAGTTGTGGATGCAACCGTGCGGGCAGCGCCCCGGGAAACGCCACCATGCAGCGGTCGGCAAGCATGGAAAGCCAGCGATTGGTCAGCCCGGCGACCGCGTTCTGTTCATGCACCAGCAAGGGCTTGCGCAACAGCCAGGTCACCAGACCGCCCGGACCAGCCGCAAAACCGCCCATACCGAGCACCGCCATCGGCCGGAAACGCAGGATGATCCGCAGGGACTGCAGCATCGCCCACGCCAGCCGGAACGGCAGTGACAGCCAGCGCAACAGCCCTTTCCCGCGCAGTCCGCCAATGGCGACGGTCGCGAGCTCGAAACCGGCGCGAGGCACAACCTCCGCTTCCAGGCCGGTCCGCGTGCCGAGCCAGAGGATGTCTGCGCCCTCGGAGCGCAGCTCGCGCGCCACAGCGATCGCGGGGAAGACATGCCCCCCGGTCCCGCCTGCCATGATCAGGATACGCGCCGCCACGTCAGTATGCCCCCACGTGACGCTGCAGGACGCGACGCGACTCGAGATCGATCCGGAGCAGCAGTCCCATGGAAATACATGCGGCCAGCATGCTGCTGCCGCCATAGCTCATCAACGGAAGCGTGAGCCCCTTGGTGGGCAGCAGCCCCATGTTCACGGCGATGTTGGTATAGGCCTGCAGGCCGAACCACAGGCCGAGCCCGCTGGCCAGGTAGGCCGCGAACGGTTTGCCGGCCTGCTCTGCGCGGCGCGCGATCATGAAGCTCTTGGCCACGATGAAGGTAAACAACGCGATCACCGCGACCGAACCCGCAAGGCCGAGCTCCTCGGCAATCACCGCAAACAGGAAATCAGTGTGCGCCTCCGGCAGATAGAACAGCTTCTGGATGGAGCCGCCCAGGCCGACACCGAACCATTCGCCGCGCCCGAACGCGATCAGGGCCTGGGTAAGCTGGAAACCGCTGGCGAAGGGATCGGCCCACGGATTCAGGAAGGCGGTGACGCGCGCCATGCGATATGGCGACGAAACCGCGAGCACGGCCAGGGCGCACAACACGAATACCAGCAGCACGCCGAACTGCCAGATGCGCACGCCGCCCAGCAGCATCATGCCCATCGCTGTACCCATGAGCACCGCTGCAGCCCCGAAATCGGGCTCCGCCAGCAATAACACACACAGCACTGCGAGCACGGCCATCGGCTTGGCGAATCCGCGCACCGCGTTGCGCACCTCGTCGCCGCGCCGCACCAGGTAGCCGGCGAGATAAATGAACGTGAACAGCTTGGCGAATTCCGACGGTTGCACCCTCGCAACGCCAAGCGACAGCCAGCGCGTACTGCCGTTGACCTCCCGGCCGACTCCGGGCATCAGCACCAGGATCAACAGCGCGAAGGCGGCGATGAGCAGCTTGCCGCTATGCCGTTCGAGGAACTCCAGCGACAGGGATGCGTAGATGAGAAACCCCGCCAATGCGCTTACACCAATATAGGCAATCTGATGCATCAGATAGTAGCTCGGCTGACCCAGCTCGCGCTCGGCGACGCCAAAGGAGGCGGAGGCCATCATCACCAGGCCGAAACCGAGGGTGATCATCACTGCGTAGAGCAAGCCCATATCAACGCCCGGAGAATCGTCTCCCCGCACGGCGCGCTGTCCATGTGCAAGCAACCGCGCGATCATGGGTCCAGCTCCTCGAAGGCGGCCACGAAGCGACGACCGCGATCCTCGTAACCGTTGAACATATCGAAGCTCGCGCAGGCGGGCGACAACAGCACACTGTCCCCGGGTCGCGCCAGGGCGGCGGCGCGCACGACGGCCTCGCGCATGTCACCCGCATAATGAATCGAGGCGACGTTGTGCAGCGCTGCCTCAATCAGAGGCGCATCGCGGCCCATCAGTACCACGGCGCGCGCCTTGGTGGCGGCCAGATCGCGCAACGGGGAGAAATCCTGCCCCTTGCCAAGTCCGCCGGCGATCAGCACCACACGGCCGGGCAGACCGCCCAACGCCGCCAGGGTAGCCCCGACATTGGTTCCCTTCGAGTCGTTGTACCAGCGTACCCCGCGTCGTTCGCCGATCAACTGCATGCGGTGAGGCAGACCGGTGAAAGTGCGTAACGCGGCAAGCATTCCGCCGCGGGCGAGGCCAGCGGCCTCACCCAGCGCGAGCGCGGCCAGCGCGTTGAGCGCATTGTGACTGCCGCGCAGACCGAGGTCGTCCATCGCGATCAGGCGCTCACTTCCTAGCGCCAGCCAGGTCTGCCCTGCGGCATCGACCAGACCGTATTCTCCGTCTTCGGGGACGCCGGCGCCGAAGCTCCTGACGCTCCGCGGCGCCGGGATGCATCCGCTGAGGCTGGGATCGTCGCGATTGACGACCACTATGCCTTCGCCGGCGTAGATCCGCAGCTTGGCATCCAGATAGGCCTGCATATCGGGATAGCGATCGAGATGATCCGGGCTCAGATTCAGTATCACTGCGGCGCGCGGATTCAGGCTCTCGGTGGTCTCCAGCTGGAAACTCGACAGCTCAAGCACATAAAGCTCCGGCGGCGATGCCTGCAGCAGATCGAGCGCCGGCGTGCCGATGTTTCCGCCCACGCGCACATCACGGCCATCCGCCTGCGCCATGGCGCCGACCAGGGCGGTCACCGTGCTCTTGCCGTTGGAACCGGTAATGGCCAGCACCGGCGCGTCCGCGCAGCGCGCGAACAGCTCGATATCACCCAGGATGGGAATGCCTCGCTCGCGGGCGCGGCGCAGACAGGGCTCATCCAGAGACACGCCCGGACTGAGCAGGATGCGTGCGCAGCGCTCCAGCGCCGGCGCGGAGAACTCTCCCAGATGCAGGGGTACATCCGCCAGCTCGCGCCGGGCGGCCTCAATACCGGGCGGCTCCGCGCGGCTGTCCGTGATCTCGACCGACAGGCCGAGGTCGCGCAGCAGACGCGCGCATGACAGGCCCGTGAGACCAAGCCCGACCACCAGGGTTACGCCGTCGAAACCGAGCCGCGCGCACAATGACCGGCGCCACTCCGGATCGGAGCGCATCATGACGGGAAGATCGCGTTTGACAGACTGTGCGTTCATCAACGTATCTTCAGACTGGCCAGACCGATCAATACCAGGATGACCGTGATAATCCAGAAGCGCACGATTACCCGCGGCTCCGGCCATCCCTTCAACTCGAAATGGTGATGCAGTGGCGCCATCCGGAATATGCGCCGCCCGGTCAGCTTGTAGGAGGCCACCTGCATGATGACCGACAGCGTCTCCATCACGAACACACCGCCCATAATTATCAGCACTACCTCCTGACGCACAACGACGGCAAGCATGCCGAGCGCCGCGCCAAGCGCCAGGGCGCCGATGTCGCCCATGAACACCTGGGCGGGATGGGTGTTGAACCAGAGAAAGCCGAGTCCGGCGCCTACTATCGCGCCACAGAACACCACCATCTCGCCCACGCCGGGGACATAGGGTATGCCGAGATATTCCGAAAAACGCGCATGCCCGGTGGCATAGGCGATGATGCCGAGCGCGCCCGCGACCAGCACCGCGGGCAGAATGGCGAGGCCATCCAGACCGTCGGTGAGATTTACCGCATTACTGGTGCCGACGATGACGAAATAGGACAGCGGAATAAACCACCAGCCCAGATCAAGGGAGACGTCCTTGAAAAAAGGCATGATGAAGCGCGTCTCGATCGGAGACACCGCACTGTTGAACAGATAGACCGAGGCGGCGATGCCAATCAGCGATTGCCAGAAAAACTTCTGGCGAGCGGACAGCCCCTTGGAATTCTTCAGGATAAGTTTCTTGTAGTCGTCCACCCCGCCCACGATCCCGAACAGCAGGGTCACGGCCAGCACCAGCCAGACATACCGGCTCGACAGGTCGCCCCACAACAGGGTGCTGACGCCAATCGCCACCAGGATCATCGCACCGCCCATGGTCGGCGTGCCAGCCTTGCTGAGGTGACTCTGCGGACCGTCGGTGCGCACCATCTGCCCGATCTGGTAGTGGGCCAGCTTGCGGATGATCACTGGCCCGACCACAAAGGATATCAGCAATGCCGTCAGCACTCCGAGGATCGAGCGCAGGGTGAGATAACGGAATACGCCGAATCCGCTGTAGATCTGTGTCAGGTAATCGGTCAGATAGAGCAGCATTTCAGCCCCCCAGCCCTGCCTGTCGCGCCGGCGCCGGACCGCTCGAACCGCCGCCCGCCGCCTCGTCGGCAACCGTAATGGCGTCGACCACATGCTCCATGCGCGTGCTGCGCGAGCCCTTGACGAGCACGGTGACCGGCGTGGGTGTGAGGGCGGCAAGATCCGCCTGCAGGGCCGCAATCAGCGTGGCCTGATCTGGATAGTGGCCGGCGCCCTTGCCAAAGGCGCCGGCAACGGTGCGCGCCAGTTCGCCGACCGCATAGACACGGGAAACTCCGATCGCGCGCGCCTGACGCCCAACCTGTTCGTGCAGCGCCTGACCGGCGTTGCCGAGCTCGCCCATATCGCCCAGCACCAGTATCTTCTCGCCGTCGGCGCCACCCACCGCCAGCACCTCCAGCGCCGCCTTCACCGAGCCCGGGTTCGCGTTATAGGTATCATCAATGACACGCGCCCCGTGGATACCGCGCCTGAGCTGCAGGCGCCGTTCGACCGCGCGCATGGACTCGAGCCCGAAGGCGATGTCCGCAACTCCCAGTCCTGCGGCATGTGCCGCCGCCGCCGCGGCCAGTGCGTTCATCACGTTGTGGCGGCCGGACAGACTGAGCTCGACCGCCGCCTCGCCCCCCGGCGTGATCAGCGTGAAGGAGCAGCCAAGGACTGCATTGAGGTGCAGGTCACGCGCCGTCACGTCGGCGGGATAACGCAGGCCGAAGCTGACGATGCGATGCGGCGCGGCCATGACCCGCCATAACCCCTCGCGTGGATCATCGGCGTTGATCACAGCGCAACCGTCCGGACCCAGTCCGGAGAAAATCTCGCCCTTGGCGCGCGCCACACCGGCGATATCGCCGAATCCCGCCAGGTGGGCGGGCGCGGCGTTGGTGATAAGCGCGACCGTGGGACGCGCGAGACGTGTGAGATATTCGATATCCCCGGGCTGATTCGCGCCCATCTCGATCACTGCGCCGCGATGCTCGCGCCGCAGATTGAACAACGTGAGCGGGACGCCGATGTCGTTATTCAAATTACCGTGCGTACTGAGCGCGCTCCCCCGCGTGGCCAGAATGGCGGCCAGCATCCCCTTGACCGTGGTCTTGCCGTTGCTGCCGGTCACTGCGATGAGTGGTATGGGAAAGCGCTCACGCCAGGCGGAGGCGAGCCGGCCCAGTGCGAACCGGGTATCTGCGACGCACACAACGGGCAACGCGGTGGCGACATCGCGATGCACCAGCGCGGCGACCGCGCCGCGCGCCGCCGCGGCGGCGAGATACTCGTGCGCGTCGAAGTTGCGTCCCTGCAAGGCAATGAACAGGGCGCCCGCTCCCAGCGTACGGGTATCGGTGCCGACCGTATCGAAACGCCGGTCCGCGCCGCGCAGCTCACCATCGACCAGCAGCGCCAGCTCGCTCAGCGTCATGCCGCCCTCGAGCGCCACGTCATGCAACACGGTCATATCGTCTCCTCCAGCAGGCGGCGCACCTGATCGCGATCGCTGAATGGGAGACGCTCATCACCCACCTGCTGATAATCCTCATGCCCTTTGCCGGCAACCAGGATGACGTCTTCGGGCCGGGCGGACCCGATGGCGTGCCGCAGCGCGGCCGCGCGATCAGGGATGCGCGCCACATCCTCCGCGCGCTCGACACCCGCCAGGATCTCTTCGATGATCGCCTGCGGAGACTCATGGCGGGGATTGTCGCTTGTCACGACGACGTGATCGGCATAGTGCGCGGCCGCCGCGCCCATTAGCGGACGCTTGCCTCGGTCACGATCGCCGCCGCAGCCGAACACGCACCACAGCCGACCCGCGCTATGAGGGCGCAGGGTTTGCAGCGCCTGCTTCAGTGCATCGGGGGTATGCGCGTAATCGACGATCACCAGGGGTCCCGATCCGTTGGCGCGCTCGAACCGCTCCATGCGCCCCGGCACCGCGCCCAGATTCTCAAGGCGCGCCAGCGCCTCATCGAACGGCAGTTCCATCAACAGCAGCATCGCGAGCACCGCGAGCAGATTGCTGACATTGAAATCACCGAGCAGGGCGGTATGCAGCGCGCCTTCGCCCCAGCTCGAGCGGATGCGCAACTCCATGCCGGAGAGGTCTCGCCGGGCCACGGCCCCGCGCACGTAACGCACCCCATCCACGCGGCCGATCCCTTCGCCCAGACCATAGCTCACCCCGACGATCGGGCGCGCAAGCCCGGCCTGCAGCTCACGCCCGAAGGGATCATCCTCATTGATCACCGCATAACTGAGGCCCGGGACCAGAAACAATTTCTGCTTGGCGAACGCGTACGCGGTCAGATCACCGTGATAATCGAGATGGTCGCGGGTGAGATTGGTGAAGATTGCCGCATCAAAAGCCACCCCTCGCACGCGCTCCTGCTCCAGCGCATGCGAGGAGACTTCCATCACGACGCGGCGAATCCCCGCGGCGCGCATGACGGCGAGTTCCGCCTGCAGAGTCACGGCATCCGGCGTGGTGTAGGCGCCCGGACGAAGTGCTCCGTAGGCGCCATAGCCGAGCGTGCCGATCACGCCGCAGGGGGCCCCGTCCCTGAGCAGCGCCTGCGCCAGGTAATGACAAACGGAGGTCTTGCCATTGGTGCCGGTAATGCCGATCACGAGCATGTCGCGCGATGGATCCTCATAGAAGCGCGCGGCGATGACCCCGAGTTGACGTCCGAGGCCGGCGATACCCACCAGCGGCACCCCGCACTGCTCCATCATCGACAGGCTGACGCGCGCGTCCGGCTCGTAGACGACGGCGCGGGCGCCCGCGCGCACGGCGGCATCGATATACTCCGCGCCGTGAGTGCGTCCGCCGGAACAGGCCAAAAACAGATCTCCGGGCACTATCCGCCGGCTGTCCGTCTCCAGCCCCGCGATCTCGGGATCATTTCCCGCGTCCACGGCGACAAGGCCCTGCAGCAATGTGCTCAGCCGCTGCGGTCTGGGATTCACGGCGAGATTTCGCACGGACATCACATCACCCCCTGGTCGCCGGCCAGCACCGGACGCGCATGCGATTCGGCCACAGTACTCACGGGGACATCCGCATCACGACTGCTTGCCTGACCGGGGCGGCCCGCGTCCGCACGCCATTGGCGAGGCAGCTCATCCGGCAGTGTACCCAGCATGCGCAGGGCGCCCGTCATGACACGCGAAAACACGGGGGCCGCCACGAGCCCGCCATAATATTCATCCCCCTGCGGATCATTGATCATGACGACCATGGCAAGGCGGGGGTTGCTCGCCGGCGCGAGCCCGGCGAACACCGCGACATAATGTTTATCCGAATAACCCTCGGACCCCAGTTTCTGCACTGTGCCCGTCTTGCCCGCGACACGATAACCCGCCACCTTGGCGAGATTGGCTGTGCCTTGTTCCGAGACCACGGTCTCCATCATGCGGGTAATCTCGGCCGCGGTCCGCTCGCTCATGATCTCCCGCGTCTCGACCGAGCCCGTGACCGGAACAAAGGAAACTGGCTTCAACCGCCCTTTGTCACCGAGCACCGTGTAGGCCAGCCCCAGTTGCAGCGGGGTGACCGAAAGTCCGTAACCGAAGGACAGCGTGGCCCGCTCGATCTCCTTCCAGCCGCGATAGTCGGCCAGCAGGCCGGTAACCTCACCGGGGAAGCCGCCCCCGGTCGGCTGCCCGAAGCCCACCCCGGAAAACATCTTCCACATCTGCGCCGGCTCAATGGCGAGCGCGATCTTGCTCACGCCCACGTTGCTGGATTTCTCAATGACCGTGGTGACGTCTATATAGCCATAGTTGGAAGCGTCCCGTACCAGATGCCGGCCAATCTTGTAATAACCCGGGGTGGTATCAATATACGTGCCGGGCCGGTACCTGCCGGTCTCCAGGGCCGCGGCAACAGTGAACGGTTTGACCGTAGATCCCGGTTCGAACAGATCGGTGACGGCGCGGTTGCGCAGCAGTTCACCACGCATGCCTTCGCGGTTGTTCGGGTTGTAGGATGGCAGGTTGGCCATTGCCAGGACCTCGCCCGTCGCCACATCGAGCACGACCGCAGAGCCGGAATGCGCATGATGGAGCTGCACCGCGGCCTTCAGCTCACGGTAGGCGAGATACTGGATACGATTGTCGATGCTGAGGGCGAGATCCTTGCCCGGATCAGGCTCCTTGATGCCGGCCACGTTCTCGACCACGCGCCCCAGACGGTCCTTCAGCACCCACTTCGACCCCGAGTCTCCACGCAGCCAATTGTCATAGGCAAGCTCCATGCCTTCCTGTCCGGCGTCATCGACGTTGGTGACGCCCACCAAATGGGCCGCCACCTCGCCCAGCGGGTAATAACGACGGTACTCGCGCTGGAGTGAAATCCCGGGGATCTCCAGCGCCATTACCCGCTGCGCCAGCTCCGGGTCGATACGCCGCTTGAGATAGACGAATTCACGATCGGCGCGCTGCATGATGCGGTCGCGCAACTCCGCCACATCCATGCCGAGCAGGCGCGCCAGCGGACGCCAGCCCTCACGATCGAGTTTGAGTTCCTTCGGATTGGCCCACACCGAGTCCACAGGCGTGCTGATCGCAAGCGGTTCGCCGCTGCGGTCGGTGATCATTCCGCGATGCGCCGGCAGTGCGAGCGCGCGCAGATGGCGGGCATCGCCCTGATCCTGCAGAAACTCCCTGTTCATCACTTGCAGGTTGACCGCGCGCCAGACGAGTGCGAGCACGATGGCGCCGAGCAACAGCACCAACGCGATCAGGCGCATCGGATAGGCCATAGGCGCGCTGCGGCTCATGGCGCCAGGATCACGATGGTGTCGGCAGGCGGCACCGTCATTCCCAGCCGCTGGCGCGCGATCAGCTCAACACGGGTCGGTGTAGCCCAGGTTGCCTGCTCGAGCATCAGTTGTCCCCACTCGATGTTCAGGTTATCCCGCTGCCCCTTCAATGCCTCCAGCTCCACGAACAGCTGGCGGCTGCGATGTTTGGTGTAGACGGCGCCCAGGGCCGACGCCAGGACGGCTACGGCCAGCAACGCGATCAAGCCCTGCCGGATACGCGTCATTGCAGTCGTTCCGCCACCCGCAACACCGCGCTGCGCGCGCGCGGATTTTCCGCCACTTCCTCCGCGCCGGGATGAATGGCGCCAGCCACCGGCCGCAGACGCGGCTGGAGCATGGCCTCCGGCACCGGCAGCCCGACCGGGTAGGGATCGCCGCGCGACTCATCACGAATGAACCGCTTCACCATGCGATCCTCGAGCGAATGAAAGCTGATGACCGCGAGCCGGCCGCCGGGAGCGAGCAGCGGGATCAACCGGTCGAGGCACTGGCGCAGATCCTCAAGTTCGTGATTGACCTGGATCCGGATGGCCTGGAATGTGCGCGTAGCAGGATCCTTGCCCGGCTCCCACGCGGGATTGGCCGCTGCGACGATCGCGCTCAGCCGGCCGGTGGTATCGATCGGATGGAGGCGACGCTCCGCGAGGATCGCGCGCGCAATGCGCGCCGCGAAACGTTCTTCACCGTATTCACGCAAGACCCGGATGAGTTCCTGCTCGGACACGCGCGCGAGCCACTCGGCAGCACTCTCGCCGGAGGCGGGATCCATGCGCATGTCGAGCGGTCCATCATGGCGAAAGCTGAAGCCACGGCGGGGGTCGTCGATCTGGGCGGAGGAAACCCCCAGATCCATCAGGATGCCGGTCACCCGGCCGCCCACTCCCCGCTCTTCCGCAGCCTTGGCCGCGCCGGCGTAGGAGCCCTGGATTATTGTCACGCGATGATCCTGGCCAAGCCGTTCCCGCGCCACCCGGATCGCCGCGGGATCCTTGTCCATGACGAGCAGGCGACCACCCGCATCCAAACGCGCAAGGATTGCGGAAGCATGCCCACCCCGCCCGAAAGTCAGATCCATGTACACCCCGTCGGATATGACAGCCAGGGCGTCGATCACCTCGGCAAGCAATACCGGCCGATGCGAGTACTCGTCTACCGCCGCCATGTCATAGGGAGAACGATCGCAATTGCTCCGACAGAGGTTGCTCATGTTCGTTACGGGCCAATAGTTTCGCGCGAAATTCATCCCAGGTTTGCTCATCCCACAGCTCGAACTTGTTGCCCTGACCGATCAGACAAATGCGCTTTTCCAGCCGTGCCACGCCGCGCAGCGCTGGCGGCAGCAGGATGCGACCATGACCGTCCATCTCACAGTCGGAGGCGTACCCGAGCAACAGGCGCTGCAACTGCCGGGTCTGCAGATCAAGATTCGGCAGGCTGATCAGGGCCTGCTGGATCTTTTCCCACTCCGGAAGCGGATACAGCAGCAGACAGGGGTCACTGTCGACCGTGATCACAACCCGTCCCTGACAGTATTCCGACAGGATCGAGCGGTACCTGGTCGGGATGACGATCCGGCCCTTGGCATCCAGACTCAATACGTTGACCCCGCGAAACGAGCCAGGCTCCCTCTCCGCGCCCATATTCCACCACGCCCCACAATTTCCCACTTCGTGACACTATATACCGCGCAAATCCACTGTCAAGCCGAAAACATCCCCTCGGATTAACAATTTTCTCTCTATCTCACAGTAACTTAGAGAAGTGGATGGATAGCCGCGGAGGACCATCATCCAGTGAAAACATGACAAATCATTGAGTTGCCCAGAAATCGTGCAGTGCTTTCTAAGCAAAGGGACTCTGGACCGCCATCAAGTCAGTCAATAGCAGGTGCTGGAGGGGGCAAAAGAGGTCAGGACAACAACGCCAGGCAGCCACGGAATCACAGACCGCGGGTAACGGCGTCACATATAAAAATTGAGGTGGGAGCCGGCCTGTAAGCCGGGTTCTGTCGTGGACAGTCATTCATCTGGGACACGCGTTACCGCGCGCCTCAAGCGACCTACCCGGGAACAGTGCGGGCCGCACCAATGTTCCCCTATTTGGTCTTGCTCCGGATGGGGTTTACACTGCCACTGGTGTTACCACCAGCGCGGTGCGCTCTTACCGCACCATTTCACCCTTACCCGCCACCTCACGGCGGCAGGCGGTATATTTTCTGTTGCACTGGCCGTCGGCTCACGCCGCCCAGGCGTTACCTGGCATCCCGCCCTATGGAGCCCGGACTTTCCTCCTCCTCCTGCCGCTTGAGGCGACAGGGAAAGCGACTGTCCGGCCGACTCCCGCGCCAAAGATACAGGTACAGGCGTGCGACCACAAGCTAGGCGTCGCGCGCCTTGCCGGGTCAGCCCCCCCGCAGGCGCAGGGCCGCCTCGTAGAGGCGGTTCCGGCTCAAGCCGGTCAGCTTCGCCGCCAGCGCCACCGCCTGCTTGAGTGGCAGCTCCTCCAGCAGTAACTTCAGGACATCATCGGTCTGCTGCGCGTCATCCTCGCCAACTGTCTCCGCACCACGCACCACGATAACGATCTCGCCCTTCTGCTGCATGGGATCATCGCGAACCCAGTCGAGCAGCGCCCCCAGACGAGTCAGATGCGAGGTTTCATAGAGCTTTGACAGCTCCCGCACGTAGGTCGCCTCCCGGTTCGCGCCGAACACCTGCGTCATCGCTTCCAGCGTATCGATCACGCGATGCGGGGCCTCGAAAAACACCAGGGTCCGGCTTTCATGACGCAGGGATTCCAGCCTGTGCTGGCGCGCCGCCGACCTGGATGGCAGGAATCCCTCGAACACAAAACGCTCGGCCGATTGTCCGGAGATGGACAAGGCCGCGATCGCCGCGCTCGGACCGGGGATCGACACCACACGGCAATGGGCCTCGTGGGCCGCGCGAACCAGGCGATAGCCGGGATCGCTTACAACCGGGGTGCCGGCATCGCTCACCAGGGCAAGCGCCTGACCCGCGCGCATACGCTCGATCAGCTGCTCCACCTGGGCGCGCTCATTGTGCTCGTGTAGCGCAACGACGGTCTTTTCGATGCCGAAGTGGCGCAGCAACTGCCGGCTGTGGCGGGTATCCTCGGCCGCGATCATGTCTACGCCGGACAGGACCTCGAGCGCGCGCGGGCTCATGTCGCCGAGATTGCCAATGGGCGTTGCCACCACATACAGCGCGCCTTCAACAAGTGACACTATCCGTCCTCATCGAGATACTGGAGACCCCTATACGTCCGAACCGCCACGCAGATCGCAATGCGCCGACCTCCCACCCTGCACCGCCTCGCACCCGCGATCATAGCACTCGTGATCACCGGATGCGCCCTGGATGCGCAGAAGAGCGGTATCCGCTCGAGCGAACACGAGGCGCTGCAACGGGCTCAACGCGCTGAACAGAGCGGCGACTATGAAACAGCTGCGCGGGAATACACCGCGCTCGCGGCGCAGTTCTCGGAACTGAAGCGCCCGGCCTATATGCTGCGCGCGGCCGGGATATTACTGCGTGGCAATCACATAGATCAGGCCCGCCGGGTGCTCGCCGGGATCGACATTGGCACGCTCAATCCCCATCAACGCGTGCAACACAGGGTTGTCGCGGCGCGCATCGCGCTGGCGGACAACAAGCCGCAGGCGGCGCTGGATCTCCTGCGGGAAGACCCTCCCGCCGACACCCCTGCCGCGGTGCGATCCGATCTGCACGAACTGCGCGCCGATGGCTACCAGCGTCTGGGCAAGCTGGTCGAATCCGCCTATCAACGTGTCCTGCGCGAATCCTTCATCGATACCTCCGAACAGGAAGCCCTGGACCGCAACCGGCAGACCATCTGGCAGACACTCCTCCGCCTGCCCGCAGAAAGCCTGACGAAGATCAGAACCGAAGCGGCACCGGACGCGTTCAGCGGATGGGTGCAATTGGCCAGGATCGCCAAAGCACCCTCCCCGGACGATATCGCCACGCAGATCGACCGCTGGCGCACGCTCTACCCGGAGCATCCCGCCGCGCCGGAAATCGTCGACCTGGTGCTGGCGCGCGGACAACAGCAAGTTCAGCGCCCTACCCGGATTGCCTTGCTGCTGCCACTGAGCAGCGGGATAAAAGAACTCGCACAGGCGCTGCGCGACGGTTTTTTCGCCGCACACTACCAGCGCGGAAATACGGACTACACGCCGGTCATCCGCGTCTACGACTCTGGCCAAGAGCCGGATTCCGCCGCCGCTGCCTACAGTCAGGCGGTCGCAGACGGCAGCGACTTCGTTGTCGGCCCGCTGATCAAGCAGTCCGTAAACCGTATCGCCCGCAACGGACGTCTCCCGGTCCCTTCCCTGACCCTGAATTACAGCGACACGGAGCGCCTGGCGAGCGACCATCTCTACCAGTTCGGTCTGGCACCGGAAGATGAGGCGCGCCAGGTGTCGGAGCGGGCCTGGCTCGACGGGCACAACCACGCCCTCGCCATTGCGCCCGAAGGCGAATGGGGAGACCGGGTACTGCAATCCTTCACCGACGACTGGACACAACACGGCGGTGTGTTACTCGAGACACAGCGCTATCCGGCGGACAACAACGATTTTTCCGCCCAGATCGAACCCCTGCTCGACCTGGACGAAAGCATGCGCCGACGCCAGGCCCTGGAAAAGGTCCTGCAATCGACGGTGAAGTTCGAGCCGCGGCGACGCCAGGATGCGGATGTCATTTTCATGGCGGCCTTCCCGCGCCAGGGCCGCCTGATTCGTCCTCAGCTTAAATTTCACTATGCCGGCGATCTGCCCGTATACAGCACCTCGCACGTGTTTTCCGGCGTACGCAATCAGAACGCGGACCGCGACATGGACGATGTAATCTTCTGCGACATCCCCTGGGTGCTCACCGAAGACAGCGGTAACGCCCTCAAGGCCCGAGTCGCCCGGCTCTGGCCCGAGAGCTTCCAGCAATACACCCGCTTCTATGCCCTGGGCATCGATGCCTACAATATCATTCCGTATCTCAACAACCTCAGACAGTTCCGTTACGAGCAATACAGCGGGGAGACGGGCCTGCTCCAGCTCGGCGATACCAATCGCGTGTTCCGGCAGCTGCAGTGGGCGCGCTTCAGCAACGGGCTGCCGCGGCCCTACAATTAGTCCCGATGACACGCACCCGCATCGCTGGCGGCGGTTCCGATGCGCACGCGCTCGGACGCATGGCCGAGGAGACCGCCTGCCGCTTCCTGCTCAGCCGCGGGCTGACCCTGCTCGAACGCAATTTCCGCCATCGTCACCTGGAAATAGACCTGATCATGCAGGAAAAAACCTGTATCGTATTCGTCGAGGTACGTTGCCGCAGCAGCAACCGATTTGGCAGCGCGCTGGAAAGCGTGGACAGGAGAAAGCAGGAAAAGCTGATCGCCGCAGCCCAGCACTACCTGCTGAGCCACGCGCGCGCGGCAAAACATTCCGCCCGTTTCGATGTCATATCCGTCACACCTGATGCTCGCGAGGCGGACATCGAATGGATCAGGGACGCATTCGGCGCCTGAAGGACGCCACGGGATTCAAGTCAGGAGGATCGCATTACCATGACACGCAACTGGTTGGCCCTGGCGCTGGCGGCGCTTGCCCTCGTCCCGTGCACCGGCTGTGTCGCGCCGGTACTGGTGGCCGGCGCGGCGGCAGGGGCCACTTTCGCCACCGACAAACGCACAACTGGCGCTGCGCTCGACGATCAGGCGATCGAATTGAAGGCCGGTGGGGAGATCAACTCGGACGACACGCTCAAGGATGCGCATATCTCCATCACCAGCTACAACCGCGTCGTCCTGCTGACCGGACAGATCCCGGCGGAGGAACTGCGAGGCCGGGTGATCGCCCACCTCAACACTGTCGACAAGGTGCGATCGATTCACGACGCCTTGGCCGTCGGTCCGGCCATCAGCATGAAACAGCGCGGCATCGACTCACTGACCACGGCCAAGGTGAAAAGCCGGTTGCTCGGCGAACAGGGCCTGCCCTCCGTCCATATCAAAGTGGTGACCGAAAACAACGTGGTCTATCTCATGGGCATGGCCAGGCGCAATGATGCCCAGTACGTCGCCCGCATCGTCCAGCAGGTCGATGGCGTCGACGGCGTCGTGCTCGTCATCGAGTATCTCGATTAAAGGGGACGATGTCTCCGGAGTTCATCAGCGCACTGGCCCGGATCGTCGGGGACCGCAACGTCCTGCAGGATCCCGCCGATTGCTGGCCCTACGGCTATGACAACAGCCGTCGCCACCACCCGCCCGAGGCCGTCGCCTTCGCCACTGCCCATGAGCAGGTGCGCGACATCCTGCGCCTGTGCAATCACGAGGGCGTCCCGATAGTGGCGCGCGGACGTGGCACCGGCACCACGGGAGCCACGGTGCCGACGCGCGGTGGCCTGGTGCTGTCGCTGGAACGCATGAACCGCATACTGCGTGTCGCACCCGAGGATCGCCTGATCGTGGTCGAGCCCGGCGTGACTAATCAGGAGGTGCAGGACGCCGCAGCCGCCGTCGGCTTTTTCTGGCCGCCGGACCCCACCAGCGCGGCCTTCTGCACCATCGGCGGCAATCTGGCATACAACTCGGCCGGACCGCGCAGCGTCAAGTACGGCACGCCGCGCGAGAACGCGCTTGGCCTGCGTGCTGTCACCGGCGCCGGCGCCGAAATCCGGACCGGGGTTTTTACCAGCAAGGGTGTAGTGGGCTATGACCTGACTCGGCTCCTGATCGGATCGGAAGGCACGCTCGCCGTGATCACCGAAGCGACCCTGAAGCTGACCCCGCTCGCCGAGGCGCGCCGAACCATGCAGGCCGTATACGATTCCATTCACGCGGCGGCGCAGGCCGTCTCACGCATCATGGCGCAGCCAGTCACGCCCTGCGCGCTCGAGTTCATCGATGCGCGCGCCATCGAAATGATCCGCGATTACTCCAGTGCTGAGCTACCCGCCGGGGCCGGGGCCATGCTGATGATCGAGACAGATGGACCCGCGGTAGCGATGGACGCCGCCGTCGACGCCATGAGGGCCGCCTGCACCCTTCCGGGCCTGGTCGCCTTCACGGCAGCGGCGAACCCGGCGGAGACAGCGGCGCTGTGGGCAACCCGCAAGGCGCTGTCTCCCGCCCTGCGCAAGGTGGCTCCCAAGAAAATCAACGAGGATGTGGTAGTGCCGGTGTCACGCATCCCGCAGCTCATCAGCGGCCTGGAGCAGCTATCCGCCGAGTTTGGCGTGACCATCGTCAATTTCGGCCATGCCGGCAACGGCAACATCCACGTCAACTTGCTCGTCGATCCGGATGATGCCCGCCAGATGGATCAGGCGCATGCCTGCCTGTCGCGGGTATTCGATCTGGTGCTGGAACTCGACGGCACGCTTTCAGGTGAGCACGGCGTGGGCCTGGAGAAGCGCGATTACATCGGTCGTGAGATCGAACCGGCCACACTGGATCTCATGCGACGCCTGAAACGGGAATTCGATCCGCAAGGCATTCTCAATCCGGACAAGATGTTTCCCTTGATGGGTGATGGGTGATGGGTGATACAGAAAGTGGGGCCTGTCCATTGAGAATCAGTCAATACCCCGGTTACTCTCTATTTTTACGCATTCCCCTCATTTGACTACCTGCAGCCGTGGTTTGCCCGGCTTGTTAGGCGCGCCGGACGGCGGTTGCGGAGACGACGGAGGCGGGACCTCACCGCCACTTTCCTCCTGCCCGAACACCATGCCCTTGCCGTTCTCTTTCGCGTAGATCGCCAGCACGGCAGGCACCGGGATGACGATCTCATGGCCGCGTCCGCCAAAGCGCGCCTGAAACATGATCCACTCGTTGTCCTGATGATAGTCGCTCACGGCGCGCGCGCTGATATTCAGGATAATCTTGCTGTTCTCGACATATTGCGCCGGCACACGCACCCCCGGGAAGACTGCATTCACCAGCAGGTGCGGCGTCAGTCCGTTATCGACGATCCATTGATGGATCGCGCGCAGGATGTAGGGCCGACTGGAGGTCATGGTGGTCATAGGGAACGGGGGTGCACAGAGATGAGATCGTCTTATTTGACGAATTCCTGCTCAACCTCGGTCAGGCTGGACCGGAAGGCGTCCCGCTTGAAAATACGCTCCGCATAACGCTGGACAGATTTCGCCTGCGCAGGTATCTCCACACCGTAATGCGACAGACGCCACAGCATGGGACCCATGCTGCATTCGATCAGCCCGAACTCGTCACTCATGAAATAGGGTTTTTTCATCAGCATCGGCGCCAGCATGGTAAGGTCGTCGCGCAGGGCCTTGCGCGCCTTCTCGGACTTGTCCCGGTCGCCCCCGGTAAGATCCGCGATCATGCTGTACCAATCCACATCGATCCGGTGCAGCATCATGCGGGTACGCGCGCGCGACACTGGATCCACCGGCATCAACGGGGGATGAGGGAAGCGCTCATCGAGATACTCCATGATGATCAGCGAATCGTAGAGCACGAGGTCGCGATCGACCAGCGTGGGGACGGTGTTGTACGCGTTGATGTCGATCAGATCTTCCGGTGGATTATTGATGTCGACGTCTACGACATCGGCGGTAATACCCTTTTCGGAGAGAACAATGCGGACGCGGTGACTGAGCGGACAATCAGCCCGCGAGTAGAGAGTCATCACGGGCCTGCGCGCGGCTGATATCGCCATTAAGATGGATCTCCCCAGTATGATTTACGCGGTGGGACCGACTGGCCAAATATAGCATATCCGCCAGATGGCCGTCACAAAGCTGACGGCTGCGCATGAATCCTCCCCGCGGGAACACCCGCCGTCCCGCGGCTAGAAACCGCGCGCCGCGCGTATCCGTTCGTAGGCCTTGCGGATTTCATGCGTCTTCTCGCTCGCCAGCTTCATCATCTCCTCCGGCAGCCCCTTTGCCACCAGTTTGTCGGGGTGATGCTGATTCACCAGGCGCCGATAGGCGCGCTTGATCTCGTCGTCATTCGCGTCAGGAGACACATCGAGAACTGCGTAGGCGCGGGCAAAAGCATCCCCGTGCGCGCCGTCCCCGCGCGGATGCCGACCGTAGGCGCCGTTCACCATTGCATCAAGATGCGCGAACTGATCCGGCGAAATGCCAAGACGTGAACAGATATGCAGCAGAATGGCCCGCTCCGCCGGGTGCAGCACGCCATCGACATAGGCCGCCTGCAGCAGGATCTCGATGAACATTCGCAGCAGCAGGCGACTGCGATGGCATTCGCGCCTGAACTGATCAAGCACTTCGTCGAGCGCGAAGCCGGGGTCCTTGCCCTGCCGGTACAGGTTTTTCGCCAGGGTGCGCAGCTCATCCCCAAGCTGCATCTGCGCCATGACCGCCTCGGCGAGGCGGATCTCATCCTGCGTGACCCTACCGTCCGCCTTGGCCAGGTGCCCCAGCACGGAGAAAGTCGCGGTGAAGAACGCGGTTTGTGTCCGCTCGCGAACGCTGGGGGAGCCGCCCCGATGGGCGTCTATGGTATGACCCAGCGCCGCCCCGACCAAGGCACCAAGCGGGCCGCCAAGCACAAAACCGAAACGTCCGCCCAGGAGCTTGCCCCACCAGCTCATAATGCCATCTCGCGCGCCACGCGGTTAAACGGCAGACAAGTGGAGCCGGTGTTATCGGACAGCATGCATATCCCCATCAACCTGCGCGAGACCCTGCGTCCGCCTCTTGACCGGGCGGATGCCACAATGTGGCCGCCTCCTCCAGCACAAACGACTTGAACGCCTGGGCCACGGGCGAAAAGCGCTTGCCCGCCCGGTGGACGATATACCACTGACGCATGATCGGAAAGCCCTCGACGTCGAGCACGGCGAGCCGTCTGGTCTCGAGCTCGAGCTCGAGGGTATGTATCGATACGATCCCCAGCCCCAGGCCTGCCTGCACCGCCTGCTGCACGGCCTCGTTGCTGCGCATCTCCATTCCCGTCCTGAGGCGCACGCCCTTCTCCGCGAAGAAGCGCTCCATCGCAATGCGCGTGCCTGATGCAGGTTCGCGCACGACGAAGGTCTCGCTCTGAAGATCGGTCAGCGGGATACGCCTGCGGTTGACGAACGCATGCCCCGTCGCGGCAATAACCACCAGCGGATTGTCCATGAACTGTTCAGCGACCAGATCCAGTTCTTCCGGTGGCTTCCCCATGATCACCAGATCCGTTTCGTTATTCTCCAGATCGTTCAGCAGTCCCTCTCGATTGGTGACATCAAGACTGACCGCGAGATGCTCCACCCGCTGACTGAAGGTCGCAATGAGACGGGTGGCGAAATAGTTCGCGGTGCTCGCGACTGCCAGCTTGAGATGTCCGCGCTGCATGCCCTTCATTTGCTCCAGCACCGAGCTCGTGTCGTCGAGCTGCTGCTGGATTACGCGACTGCATTGGTATACCTCCTGTCCTGCTTCGGTCAGATGGATACCCCGCCCCAATTGCTCGAACAGACGCAGCCCGACGTTCCCCTCCAGCTGCTTGATCTGCATGGAGACTGCAGGCTGCGAGAGGTGAAGATCCTCCGCCGCCCGGGTGTAGCTCATATGACGCGCGACGGAGGCGAAGACCTTGAGCTGTCGGAGGGTCACATGCATGGCATAAATATATAATTTTTTACTTATGCTATCAATCAATATTATTGATTTTTCATTATGTGTCTGATCACCAATAATCATCCCCACCAGACGGCAGGATGTGGGTGCCAGCCGACTGGAGAAGATGCAGGCACTCATAACTCGAACGCGCGGGCATCCCTTAATGCGGGGATCCAGCCGGGGATGGACAAGCAGCGATCCGGTCGCGCCAAGCGGCACAACAACATCAACTTGCTCTCAGGAGAACTGGCCATGGCAGTGAAAACCTACAAGGCGGGAGTTAAGGATTACCGCGAAACCTACTGGATGCCGGAATACACCCCGGCCGATACCGACTTACTTGCCTGCTTCAAGATTACCCCGCAGGCCGGCGTGCCGCGCGAAGAGGCGGCCGCGGCCGTTGCCGCCGAGAGTTCCACCGGCACCTGGACCACGGTGTGGACTGATCTGCTCACCGACCTCGACTACTACAAGGGCCGCGCCTACGCCATTGAGGACGTGCCGGGCGACGATACCTGCTTCTACGCCTTCATCGCCTACCCCATCGACCTGTTCGAGGAAGGATCGGTCGTCAACGTATTCACCTCGCTGGTCGGCAACGTGTTCGGCTTCAAGGCCGTGCGCGCGCTGCGCCTGGAGGACGTGCGCTTCCCGATCGCCTATGTGAAGACCTGTGGCGGTCCGCCCAACGGCATCCAGGTCGAGCGCGACATCATGAACAAGTACGGTCGTCCCCTGCTCGGCTGCACCATCAAGCCGAAGCTCGGACTGTCGGCCAAGAACTACGGCCGCGCCGTCTATGAGTGCCTGCGCGGCGGCCTGGACTTCACCAAGGATGATGAGAACGTCAACTCCCAGCCGTTCATGCGCTGGCGCCAGCGTTTCGATTTCGTCATGGAGGCGATCCACAAGTCCGAGAAGGAAACCGGCGAGCGCAAGGGACATTACCTAAACGTCACGGCGCCGACCCCGGAAGAGATGTACAAACGCGCGGAATACGCCAAGGAATTGGGCGCGCCGATCATCATGCACGACTACATCACCGGCGGCTTCTGCGCCAACACGGGCCTCGCCAACTGGTGCCGTGACAACGGCATGCTGCTGCACATCCATCGCGCCATGCATGCCGTGCTCGACCGCAATCCGCACCACGGCATCCATTTCCGCGTGCTGGCCAAGATCCTGCGCCTGTCCGGCGGAGACCATCTGCACACCGGCACCGTGGTCGGCAAGCTCGAAGGCGACCGCGAGGCGACCCTGGGCTGGATCGACCTGCTGCGTGACCGCTACATCAAGGAAGACCGCAGCCGCGGCATCTTCTTCGATCAGGACTGGGGTTCCATGCCAGGCGTCTTCGCAGTAGCCTCCGGCGGCATCCATGTCTGGCACATGCCGGCACTGGTCACCATCTTCGGCAACGACTCGGTGCTCCAGTTCGGCGGCGGGACCCTGGGCCATCCGTGGGGTAATGCCGCAGGCGCAGCGGCCAACCGCGTCGCGCTCGAGGCCTGCGTCGAAGCCCGCAACCAGGGCCGTGCACTGGAAAAGGAAGGCAAGGAAATCCTGACCACCGCCGCCAAGAGCAGCCCCGAGCTGAAAATGGCGCTGGAGACCTGGAAGGAGATCAAATTCGAATTCGATACCGTGGACAAGCTGGACGTGGCGCACAAGTAAGACATGTAAGGAGCGAGGGGTGTGGAGATAGGCGTTAAACCTATCCGCTTCACACCTCACGCCTAACGCCTCACCTAAATTACGGTTAAGGAGCGTGCAATGAGCGATATGCAGGATTACAAATCGAGTCTGACCGACTTCTCGAGCCGCAAGTTCGAGACCTTCTCCTATCTGCCGGAGATGAGCAAGGAGAACATCCGCAAGCAGGTGGAGTACATCGTGAAGCAGGGCTGGAATCCCGCCATCGAGCACAGCGAGCCGGAGAACGCCTTCGATCACTACTGGTACATGTGGAAACTGCCGATGTTCGGCGAGACCAACGTCGACCAGATTCTCGCCGAGGCCGATGCCTGCCACAAGGCGCACCCCGGGAACCATGTGCGCCTGGTCGGCTATGACAACTACGCCCAGTCGCAGGGGACCTCGATGGTGATTTACCGTGGGCCGATGAACTGATCCCGCAGCGGGTTATGCTGTAGCCAGCACCCCCTGCCCGGGATCGCCGCGCAGGGGTTTTTTTGATGTGGAGAAAAGCGCACAGCCGGCATAAACATTGCCCGTTCCCGGCTTCGCCCTTTCCTCTTTAGCCTTGGCCGGAGTGAGACATGATGAACAAGACTGACAGCGCGCAGTTTCAGGTAAGGAAGGAACCCTATTATCTTCCCGTCCATGACGAGGTCGGGCTGTTCGAGGCGGCCTATGCCGCCCGCATGCCGATCATGCTCAAGGGCCCGACCGGCTGCGGCAAGACTCGCTTTGTCGAGCATATGGCCTGGAAGCTCGGACGCCCGCTTATCACCGTGGCATGCAACGAGGATATGACCGCCTCAGACCTGGTTGGCCGCTTTCTGCTCGATGTGAACGGCACACGCTGGCAGGACGGACCGCTCACCACGGCCGCACGCATCGGCGCGATTTGTTACCTCGACGAGGTCGTCGAGGCGCGCCAGGACACCACCGTGGTGATTCATCCCCTGACCGACCATCGCCGGACCCTGCCGCTCGACAAGAAGGGCGAGCTGGTCGAGGCGCATCCGGACTTCCATCTGGTGATCTCCTACAATCCGGGTTATCAGAGCCTGATGAAGGATCTGAAGCAATCAACCAAGCAGCGTTTCGGCGCGCTCGATTTCAGCTATCCCGCCGCCGAGATCGAAACCCGTATCGTCCAGCATGAAACCGGCATCGATGGAGCGGTGGCCGGCAAGCTGGTACAGATCGCCCAGCGCGCGCGCAATCTCAAGGGTCACGGACTCGACGAAGGCATCTCGACCCGCCTGCTGGTTTATGCCGGCCAGCTGATTATCAAGGGCATCGATCCGGTGGCCGCCTGCCGCATGGCGCTGGTACGACCGCTCACCGATGACCCCGACATGCGCGATACGCTGGATGCCGCGGTGCATACCTTTTTCAGCTGAACATAGCGCAGGAATACTACGCCCCTGAGCTGACATGAACATCAATCTCGACGAATATCGCGCGACACTGATCCGGACAGCGCCGGAACTGACCGCCACCCTCGACGGGATCTTCCACGATGCCGCACGCGTGATGTCGGCCACCGGCCTCAAGACCTATCTCGACGGCGCGCGCGGCCTCTGCGGACTCGGCCGCGGTCCGGAGCTCGTCGTCACCTATCTGGAAGAAATGCCGGCGGTGGTACAAGAGTGTGGCGAGGACATCATTCCGGATTGCGTCAATGCCGCGCTCAAGCTCTCCTCCATGACCTCAGGCGAGGTCATCGCGCTGTTATTCGCCAGCCTGCCAACCGCGGCGCTCCGCCTGGGTGATCCCGAACTGCTGCGCAGCTATCTCGCGCTGATCCACCAGATTTCCGCCAAGGCCCCGCGCGGACTGCGCCCCCTGCTCGGCCACATCGATGAACTGCTCTCCAAATTGACCTTGAGCGGACTGCGGCGCTGGGCCAGTTTCGGCGCACAGGCCTACCGGCAGGACCTGCGCACACTCGCGGACTACTTCAGCCTTGCCACCGAGGACAGCCGCGCCGTGCTGCAGCAGGAACGGCGCGGCACGCTGTTCGTCGCCAGCCAGCGCAAACTCAATTTCTACCTGCGCGCCCTGTGGGGACGCGACTTCCAGCTGCGCCCGACAGCGGCGGACCACTCTGACTTCCGCCCCTACATCGAGGCTCGCACCCTGCACTTGCCCGATGCCGTCGACGACGCGGGCGAGATCAGCGGACTGGAACTCTATCGCGCGACCGCGGCGCATATGGCAGCGCATATCAGCTATACCGACGGACCGCTGAGCGCGGAACAGCTCAGCCCGGCGCAGATGTTCTTCATCGGCCTGCTGGAAGATGCACGGGTTGAATACTGCGCGGCACGAGAGTTTCCCGGCTTGCTCAAACTGTGGCGCGCTCTGCACATCTCCCGACCCGAGCAGCCCGCCGGGCATCCGGCCCTCAACGAACTGGAGTGGCTGGCCCTGTGCCTGCTCGACGCCGACGCTCGCAGCGGAGACGCCGAAATCGACTCATTCGCAGCGCGTTTCCACGCAAGCGTGCAGGCCCGACCGCGCGACACGCGGCTGTCCTGGGAACAGGGTCTTGAGCTGTATCACCTGTTCGCCGCGCGTCGCGCGGTCCCCGCGCTGCGCATCCTTCAGGGTATTCGCCTGCCCTACCGGGATGACAATCGCTATTGCTGGAGCTTTGAGGAATTCTCCTGGTCGGACGCCGAGCACATCGGCACTACCCAGCGCCAGCTGCGCCGCAATGTCTCGCTGATGGAAATGGTGAACGAGGTGGACTGCGAGCTGGCGGGAGACGACGCCCGGGAGATCTGGTCGCTCGCCAGCGAATTTTTCCGCGACGGCGACCCCGCGGGCATCAGCATCAACCAGATGGAAGGCCGCGAGCCGGTCTCGGACCCGTTCCATTACCACGAATGGGATTACCAGGTGCAACTGCACCGGCCGAATTGGGCCACCGTATATGAGCGGCGTCCGGCCACGGGCGATCCGGACAGCATCGAGCGGATCCTGCGTGAACACAAGCCGATTGCCTCACGCATCCGCCAGATCGTCGATCTGCTGCGCCCCGCCGGGATCACACGCCAGCGCAAGCTGGAAGACGGCGACGAGATCGACGTCAATGCGGCCGTCGAGGCGATGGTCAATCTCCGCCTTGGCCTGTCACCCGACCCGCGCATCACCCTGCGCAACGTGCTCAATACGCGCGACTTGTGCGTGTTGCTGCTGCTCGACCTGTCGGAATCGACCAATGAAATGGCGGCGGGTTCCGGCAAGTCGGTGCTGGCGCTGACACGCGAAGCCAGCACCCTGATGGCTACCGCCATCGAAGGCATTGGAGACCCGTTTGCGATGCACGGCTTCGCCTCGGACGGACGCCATGATGTACGCTACTTCCGTTTCAAGGACTTCAACCAGCCGTTCGACGATGCGGCCAAGGCCCGCCTCGCAGGCATGCGCGGCGGACTGTCCACGCGTATGGGCACGGCCCTGCGCCATGCCGGCCGCCATCTGTCGCAGCAGTCACAGAGGCGCAAACTGATACTGCTGGTCACCGACGGAGAACCCGCCGACGTCGACGAGCGCGATCCGCAACATCTCCGCTTTGACGCCCGCAAGGCTGTCGAGGAATTGCACACCCGAGGCATCATCACCTACTGCCTGTCGCTGGACCCTCAGGCGGATGGCTACGTACGCCGCATCTTCGGAGAGAGCCACTACACCGTGATCGATCATGTGCGGCGCCTGCCGGAGAAACTGCCCGCTCTGTTCGCAAGCCTCACCGGCTGAACCCGTATCGCTGTCACCGGGCGTGGATTCTGCTAAACTTGGCCCACGAATCGGTTATTACCGCGATACCGCCAAACCCGCCTGAGGGCGGGACGCCGCGTGAACCCTGACACCCACCCGTTACCGGAACGGCATGAACCCTATCGACATCCGCCCCGCCGCGGACAACGAGCCGCTATACACGCTCGAACACTGCGGACGACGCATCACCCTGCTCGGCACGGCGCACATATCGCAGGCCAGCGCCGAAAAAGTGCGCGAACTGATCGAGAGCTGTGAATACGATGCGGTGGCGATCGAGCTGTGCCCCAGCCGGTACAATGCCATCGTCAATCCCGACGCGCTCGCCAAGATGGATCTGTTCGAGGTCATCCACACGCGCAAGGTTCTGATGGTCGCGGCGAACCTGGCGCTCGGGGCCTTTCAGCAACGCATGGCGGAACAACTCGATATCACACCCGGAGCAGAGATGCGGGCGGCGATCGACTGCGCCCGCACCCATCACCTGCCCGTGCTGCTCATCGACCGTGAGATCGCTGTCACACTGAAGCGTTGCTATCACGGCGTGCCCTGTTGGCAGCGCGTCCAGCTGCTGTCCGGACTGTTGACCAGCGCCATCGTTCCGCGCAAGGTCACCACGGAAGAGATCGAGCGCCTGAAGGAAGGCGACATGCTGGAATCGGCGTTTACCCAGTTCGCCGAACAGGCGCGGGGCCTGTACCGTGGACTGATCGATGAACGTGACAGTTACATGGCGGCGCGCATCATCAGCGAATCCGACAGCGGCGCCCATCGCAACCTGCTTGCCGTGGTTGGCGCCGGGCACCTGAAAGGAATCCGGCGCTACCTGGACGATTACCGCGACCATCCTCCTGCGGAAACGCTCGCCGGCGTCATCGCGAAACTCGATGAAATGCCCGCGCCGAGCCGCTGGCCTGCGCTGATCTCATGGCTGGTCGTCGCACTGATCCTCGGTGGCTTCGCCGTGGGTTTTACTCAAGACACCGCGATCGGCTGGGGCATGATCACCGACTGGATCATGATCACCGGCGGACTGGCGGCGCTCGGCACACTGCTGGCGGGAGGCCATCTGCTGACCGTGGGCAGCGCGTTTCTCGCCGCGCCGCTGACGACGCTGAACCCGCTGATTGGAGTGGGCATGATCACGGCGGCGGTCGAGGCCTGGCTGCGCCGGCCGAGTATCGGCGACTTCTCGCGCCTGCGCGCGGACGTCTCCCGCCTGAAGGGATGGTGGTACAACCGCGTCGCGCGTACCCTGCTGGTATTCCTGTTCAGCTCTCTCGGCGCCGCTGCGGGGACCTATCTCGCCGGCGTGATGATCTTCCGACAGCTCACGCAACACTGAGCGCGGCGGCGGGTCAATCCACGCAGGGACCGTTCTGCAGGATGGGTTCGCCGTGAGGGCGCCCGAAACAGAACATCAGCAGGCTTTCCTCCCATGCCTCCACATGGACGGCGCCCGGGTCCTCCATGAAACAGGCCTCTCCGACATCGAGCCCGCGCCCATTGACGGCGGCGGATCCCTCCGCGACATAGATGAAGCCACGATATCCCTCCGTAACCTGGGCACGGTGAACGGCGCCGGGTTCGAGGTGCACGGCGAGATATTCGACGGGGGTATGCAGCCGCAACGGAGAACCCTTGCCGGCGATCTCGACCGCGTGCCCGCCCGAAAAACGGTGCACCGGAAGACTGTCCACATCCACCTGCTGGTAATCCGGCGTGATTGCCTTGAGCCGCTGCGGCAGATTGATCCACAACTGGATGCCACGCACCGTGGCGCGGCCCACCGGCTGCTCGGAATGTGTGATGCCCTGTCCCGCGGTAAAACGCTGCGCCCCGCCCGCCACCACCGTGGAATGGTTGCCCAGATTATCTTCATGACGCATCGCGCCCGTGAAGACATAGGTGATCGCCTCGAACCCCCGGTGGGAATGCCCAGGAAATCCTGTCTCCGGGCTGATGATGAAATGATCCCAGAAGACGAAGGGGTCGTAATTATGCCAGCCCGCCACCGGCATCAGGCGTTGTACGTCCACGCCCGCCCCTTCCTTCATCTCGACTGCGCGTCGAACCGTCATCGGCACCGCGGCGGGCGCGCCACCGGCTCGCGCGCCGGGTGCGGAGGGCGCGCCACCCTGGCCCCCGCCCGTCCCTTCCGGTCTGCCATCCCAGCTCATACAGGGCGCACTTCCAAGACACAGACAACAGCATGGTGCTCTGCTATAGGCAGCAGGGCGCCCGCGCCAATGTCATGCCTCACGAACAGGCTTCCGATCATTTTACGAAGAACCGGTGGCCGTCCCGCATAATACGGGATCATTTCCATGGGAACCTCCGTCAGCTGTGGCGCTATGATATCGTGGCTTATTATCCACGCTTTGTCCCGTGTTGGCAGCGAATTTATCTATAGTACCGGGATCTCGGCGGGAGTGGGTTACCCGGTAGCCAGCTGGCCGGACCAGCCCTGTTATCCACATGATCAAACTCGGAATCGCTGACAGATGAAGACATTGATGCCCCGAATGGGAATCCTGCTCCTGCTGCTGAGTCCCGCCGTGCCTGCCGTGGCCGCCTGCGACGATCCTCCCGCCCGGGACGTGATCTGGATCAACTGTGACAAGCAGGGCGCGGACCTCAGCGATGCCGATCTGCGCGGCGCGATCCTCACACGCAGCAATCTGGAAGGCGCCAGGCTGAGCCGTGCGCAATTGTCCGGCGCTGAATTCAATTTCGCCAACCTGCGCGCGGCACACCTCGACGGCACGCGCCTCGACAAGGCCCGCTTCGTGAACGCGAACCTGAGCGGGGCCAATCTCGACAGCGCCATCCTCGACGGAAGCTCCTTCGACCGCGCGATCCTGACAAACGCCAATCTCGACGGAAGCCAGATCCGTACGAGCTCCTTCTATCAGACGGACCTGCGCGACGCCACTCTGCGCGGCGCCGTTTTACTGAAGGCCAATCTCAGCCAGGCCGATCTCAGTGGCGCGGACCTTAGCGGCGCGGATCTCACCGGCGCCACGCTGGCGCAGGCGTCCCTGGAGGAAACTCTGCTGCGCAAGACCCTGCTGCGAGGGGCGAATCTGGAAAAGGCGAACCTGCTCGGCGCGGACCTCAGCGGCGCCGATCTCACCGGGGCCAGTCTCGTCAACGCGGAGCTGTCCACAACGATTCTCGAGGGCGCGGTGTTCGACGATGCGCAATGGACCAACCGGCGCCGCTGCCGCCCCGGATCAGTGGGCGAGTGCCGCTGAGCATGTTCAGGACAGTATGGGCGGCAACTGCACGCTCAGCTTCTGCTTTTCGGCGACCGCCGGGCCGATAAGGGCGAACCCCAGTAACGCGCCGTCAGGCGCGAGAAACCGCGCCTGCACCCCGCCTTCGACGGCCTCCTCCCGCCATGTCCCCGCCGCAGACGGCGGGGCGGGCGACACCACGGCCGGACAGGACGGCGTCTTGACCTGGACCGGCATGGCTGGATAGGTAACCGGCGCAGGCTCTCCGCCCAGAGTCCGCGCGAGGGCGCGGGCGCCATGCATGATCGGCATCACGAATGGCAGCACCAGACCATCGACCTCCGCGCAATCACCGAGGGCGTAGACATTTGCGGCGCTGGCGCGCAGGTAGCGATCGACTACGATCCCGCGCCGCACCGTCAGGCCGGCGGCCACGGCGAGGTCAGTCTCCGGACGCAGACCGATCGCGGAGAGCACCAAATCCGCCTCCAGCATCGTATCGTCGCTCAGCTCAAGCAAACAGGCACCGTCCATTCGTGTGATCGCGCACACCGTCACCCCCAACCGCCATGCCACTCCGGCGTCCTCGAGCGCGCACCGGAATGCCGCGCCCGCCATCGGCGGCAACAGGCGTCCGAGCGGGGTGGCGTCCGGTCCGATGACCGTCACCCGCTTGCCGATGCTGCGCAGATCATCGGCAAACTCACAACCGATCAAGCCGGGACCAATCACCGCGATATGCCCGGCATTCGCGACCGCAACGCGATAGCGGGCATAGTCCGCCAGGGAATTCACCGTGAGCACGCCATCGACACCGTCACCCCGGGCGGGCAGCGCCAGCTGTCGCGCGCCGAGCGCGAGCACCAGGCTGGAATATGAAACCGACGCACCGTCGACCTGAATCGTACTGCCGGCACTGTCGATGGCGGCAACCTCGGCGCGGGTGCGAATCGCAGCATTGAGCTGCTCGGCCATGCGGGCAGCGTCCGCGCTGGCAAGCCGGTCGGGAGCCATGTCGTGAGCAAGCGCGTTGGAAAGCATCGGCTTGGAATAGAACTCGCCGTCGTCCCGCGTGAACATCAGTACGGGCGTCGTCGTATCGTGCTTCCTGAATTCCCGCACCAGCGAGTAACCGGCGAGGCCCGTGCCGACGATGACGACGGGACTCACGACCGGCACCCTGTCGCGCCCCGCCGGAAAGCACATCCGGATCCTGCCATTTGTCGTGGCTGTATAGCCTTCATACCCTGGGTTTAGATGCTATACTTGGCCGGGTCCACGCGCCACGGCCTTTCCGGAATCGCCAGTATATCCCGTTTCCCCGCGCCCCGGCATGGCGCGCGAAGGAGATGCGGAAACAGCAATCCATCCCGACCGCGCGGTTCCCATCACCTAACACCCGCAATCTGAATGCAGACAACATGAGTCAATGGATCGAAGGACACGTGGTCGGCAAACACCACTGGACTGATGAATTGTATTCGCTCCGCATCGACGCCGCTGTCGAACCCTTCCAGGCGGGCCAGTTCACCCGGCTCGCGCTCGACATCGACGGCGAACGGGTCGGCCGGCCATACTCCTATGTCAACGGGCCGGATGAGCGCCCGCTGGAATTTTATTTCATCACGATCCCGCACGGACCGCTGACCGATCGCCTCCGTCAGCTGCAGATCGGCGACCCAATATGGGTAAGCGCACGCGCTGGCGGATTCTTCACGCTCGCCGCTGTGCCCGACGCGCGGAACCTGTGGTTGTTCGCCAGCGGCACCGCGCGCGGCGTATTCCTGTCCCACCTGAAGACAGAGGAACCCTGGCGGCGCTTCAACAAGGTCATCCTGGCGCATGGCGTGAGGACCGCCGGTGAACTTACCTACCAGGATGAAATCGCCCGCTTCGCCAGGGACCACGGAGACCAGTTCGTCTACATCCCGTTCGTCAGTCGCGAGGAAACCGATTTCGCTCTGCATGGCCGCATCCCCGACGCCATCCGCGACGGGCGCCTGGCGCGGCGTGCGGGCATCCCGCTCACGGCGACTACCTGCCAGGTCATGATCTGCGGCAATCCCGACATGGTGCGCGACACCACCGCGGTACTGGAGGAGCGCGGCCTGAAGAAAAACCGCCGAACGGAACCTGGACAGATCACCACTGAAAACTACTGGTAGGTCACCGCGCATGAAGACCCCGCAAGCAGACGCGTATATTGGCATCGAACAGGATAATTTCGGCGGCATGACCCCGGCCGGCATTATCATCCGCGACGCCTGGGTTTTCGGCCTGTTGCCCGAACAGGAGACCTGCGCGGGCTGGTCTCCCGCGCAGATGCAGCAGCTCTACGACCGAGTTCATCAGGCGTGGGATCCCTATGGCCATCTGGTCAGCCGATTGCCGCCTGACCTGGCCAAACGCCACGAACACATCCACGGCGCCGCAATTGCGCGGGCACGGGCGCTAGACTGGGCCCCACTGCTGGAGGACGACTGATCCGCGGTCAGAGCGGATTGCGCTACACTTGTCCAATGCACCTGGAGCATGCCGCATGACTTCGATCACCCCGCCGCGAGACGACGAAGGCAGCGTACAGCTGCGGCTGCGGCGCGCCACTGATGCGCCGGTCGACAAGCCACGCCGCAGCGCGCCGAAACCTGCGCCGCGCGCCGTTCCGGAACAGGATGATGATGCCGCGCAAAACCGTGATAGCGCGCGCCAATCACAACAGCCGCGCGGCACGGAACGCCGGACACAGGAACGTCGGCGCCGGCGCGAGGCCGTCCTGCTCGATACGCGCGCACCGATCGGCAACCGGCGGCGGGGCGCGCGACGCGACGAGGATCGCCGCATTCCCCGGCTAAGCGCCGCGAACACGGGCGGCGACCTGCCCGCCGGCACGATTCTCGACGATGACATCTACGCCTGAGGATCCCGGACAGAACGCGCGCGTCTGAAACACAAACACTCATTCAGAACCAAGAAGGCAAACCCGGAATACACCATGAAGCTTCCACCCCTGCCTACGCCCCGCGCGCTCAACCTGCTCGGCTTCGTCGCCTGCGCCGGCCTGATGGCGGCGGCGCTGACACTGCAATACGTCGAAGGACTGGAGCCCTGCCCCCTGTGCATCCTGCAACGGGTGGCCGTCATACTGCTCGGCGTGATGTTTCTGATCGCCGCCCTGCACAACCCGGCCGTGGTCGGGCGTCGTGTCTATGCCGCCATCTGCCTGATCATTGCCGGTGTCGGAGCCAGCATCGCTGGACGTCATGTCTGGTTGCAGCATCTGCCGCCGGAAGAAGTGCCGCCATGCGGACCTGGTATGGACTACATACTGGATACCTTCCCTCTCTCCAAGGCGCTCAACATCATCCTGCGCGGCTCGGGGGATTGCGCCACTCTCGACTGGAGCCTGCTCGGCCTGAGCATCCCGGGATGGACACTGGTGGCCTTCATCGGATTCTGCGTGCTGGCGCTGGTATTGATGGCGTACCGCTTTCCCGTCCCCGGGGGGCTGCGCTTCGGCACGCGCCTGCGCTGAAAAAACCCCCGCTTACCGGTCAACCTTGCCCGCGCGGCTCTGCGCGTAGGCATTCTTGATGAAGGTATAGGGATCCAGTGATTCTCGCTTGATGATCTCGTAGGTATCCTTGTCGAGCGATACAAAGTTCACCATATCCAGCGCCTTCAGGGCCACGACCTCCGATGTCTCGTCGGGGACGATCACGACCGGGTCAAAGTAATAACCGTCGACCAAACGTCCGATACCGTCACGCGCGCTGCTCGAACCGAGCCCAGGGAGTACGAGATAGAATCCCTGCCCTATGCCATAGCTTCCGAGGGTCTGCCCGAAGTCTTCATCCTTCTCGCGCAGCCCCAGATATTTTCGGGCGGGATCGAACAGACCGCCGATCCCGACGGTGGTATTCACGCCGAATCTCAACAGCTCGCCACCGGCGTCGAGCAGCCTGAACTGGAACAGCGCGTTCGCCATGCGGATCGGCGCGGCGAGATTGGAGAAGAAATTCGATACCGACACGCGCGCTCCCCGGGGCAATACCCGGTAGGCGCGGGCCGTCGGCTTGAGCACATAGAAATACAGCTTGTCGTTGAAGGCGAATATCGCCCGGTTCATCGGCTCCAGCGGGTCCGCGATAATCTCGCCGTCATCTTCGAATTCGTCATCATAGGGATCCGCCTCGTCCTGCATTACAGCGCCGTCGGCGGCTGCGGACTCGGCGCCATCAGCCCGCCCATGCAGCAGGGCGGCGCACAGGCACAGCATCATCCCAAGCAGTCGCAAATGCGTCACTGGTGCTTCACCCGCCCGGCCGAACATATTTTCGCCTATACGAATCACGTTGATGATGCATTCGCCCGATCAATATTCATCACAGAATGAAAGAACCGCGTCGCCTGAAAAAGATTCCGCGCAGTGTGCCATTGCCCCCGTCCGAATGGTAGTGGTTGAGGGCATCTCCGGTCACGAGCGCGTGCCCGGCCCGGCGCGCGCTCGTGACAAACAGCTCGCAATCCATTACCTTAGCGTCTCAAACTGTCGGCGCGATTGAAAAGGAGGTTCACTCACATGACTATTCGTAGATCCCTTGCTGTATTCCTGCCGGGCGTGATTGTGCTCGGACTCGGCGGTTGCGCGACCAATTCGGCTGAGCTGCAACGCCTGTCCGATGCGGTAACAGCCAGCCAACGCAGCGCCGATGAAGCCATGGGCGTCGCCCAGGAAGCCCTCGACACCGCGAAGAAGGCACGCAGCGAGGCCGGCAACGCGAATGCCACGGCCCACAACGCGCAAGACAACGCCTCCCAGGCGACATCCGTCGCCAACAAGGCCCAGGAAGACGCCGCCGCAGCCCGGGATGCGGCTGAACGCGCCGAAGTGAAAGCCGAACGGATGTTCACCAAGGCAGTCAGCAAGTAATCCGGACACCCGGCCGCCCCGCGCGCGCTTCAGGGCCGACACTCGGCCAGCGCGCCGGGGCGGTCCGCCGCGACAATGCTTCCTGTATAACCGGTGCCCTGCCGGATCTCCTCCAGGGCCGCCAGCGCCCCCTCCCGGCCGGAGTAAGGACCCACCAGGACGTGGCAGTAACCGTCACTAAGATTGGCGGATACCGTTACCGTAGCGCCCTGGGCACGCAGCTCATCCGCCAGCCGCGCGGCGTTGCCGCGCTGAGCGAAGGCCCCGAGCTGCAGCATCCAGCCCTGCGCCTGGGCGGCATTCGCCACCGCCAGTTCCGCCACGGGTTCAGGCACGCCCGATTCGCGCGTCACGATTTCAGCGACACGATCGCGCAAATGATCGTGATCAGCAGCGCTGACCGCTGCGGCGGCGGATAGCAAGGGGCTGAAATAGTCCGCCGGCGGATGATCCTGGTCTGCAATCGGCGCATGCACCTCGAGCACGAGTTCCGCACCATCGCGCCCAAGCTTGTAGGGTTGGTCGATGAGCCAAACCGGAGCAGGCACGGTCACGCGCTCAAACAGCGTCTCGATATCCTCAGGGTACAGACGTACACAGCCGTGACTGGCGCGTCGACCGATGCCATAGGGCCTGTTGGTGCCGTGAATCAGATAGCTCCCCATGCCGAGTCGCAGGGCGTAGGCTCCAAGCGGGTTGTCCGGGCCGGGCGGCACGACCCCTGGCAGCGGATCCCCCATACGCTCGTGCTCCTCCCGGATCGACGCCGGCACGGTCCATGACGGGTCCTTGATCCTGCCGATCACCTCGGTAACCCCGAGTGGCGTCCCCCAACCTTCCTGGCCGATGCCAATGGGAAAGGTCAGCACCTCGGGCTCGTGTCCGGCCGGCTCAGGATAATAATAGAGGCGCATCTCGGCGAGATTAATGATGATTCCGCGGCGCGGCGCGGCGGGCAACACAAATCGCGTCGGCAAGACCACCGTGGTGCCCGGCGGCGGCACCCAGGGATCAACATCGGGATTGGCTGCCGTGATCTCGTTGTATCCGAGATCATGGTGGCGGGCGATGTCGAGCAGCGTCTCGCCTTCGGCAACAACCGCGCTGCCGATCTCGCCCACCACGTCCACACCGGACCCGGGCAGGACAAAGCTCGCACCCTCGGATGGACCGTACAGGAACAGACAGCCCAGGAACGCGGCGTGGCGCGCGCGCGTCCCTGACGCGCGGCAGCACACCGTAGGTTGCCCGCAAACCACCGGGAAATTACCGCGCGGTATCCGGCGAAGTCTTCTCGATTGGCAGCCCGGCGGCGATCCATCCCGGCATGTCGCCGGCCAGATGATGCAACGGGCCGAAACCCGCCTGCGCCAGTGCGTCCGCCGCGATCCCGGCGCGTCGACCCGATTTGCAGTAGAGCACGATCGTCCGGCCCTGATAGGAACGCAACTCCTCAAGGCGTGCCGCAGCCTGATCATGAGGCAGATTCAAGGCTCCCGGAACATGGCCCGCCGCATACTCTTCCGGTGTCCGCACATCGAGTACCAGTGGCGGCGCGGAACCGTCGAGCTGCGCCCGCAGTTCTTCCCGCGTGACATCCTCGAACTGAGCGGCTGTGACCGACATGACGGATCCGCACAGGGAAATGAGCAGAATTCCAGCCCACACGGCCGGTTTGAAGTTTATGCACATGATTCACCTCCTGTCGTCGGGGCAACTATATCACGACAACGCTACCCGCCCGAACCCGCACAAAGTGTCAACATTCCACCGTGATGGACGCTATAAGATGACGGCGCTCATGTCATGCCTCCTGTTCCACACGCTCTCCGGCCACACAGGCACTCAATGGCGAAACGATTACGCATTGCACTCCTCAGCCTTATCCTCCTGCTGGTCGCATTGAACGCCTGGTTCACGCAGCAGGACATCACCGGGTGGGAACAGCCGCTGAGGGTCGCGATCTATCCGATCAACGCCGACCAGAGTCCGGTGACCGCGCGATACATAGCCGATCTGCGGACGGATACATTCCGCCCCATCGAGGAATTCTTCCGCCGCGAGATCGGTCATTACAGTCGCGACCTGTCGATGCCGGTGGAAATCGTTCTGGCCCCGCAACCGGCCTCGGCGCCACCGGAGCTCCCGCAGGAGCGGCAGGTGCTCCAGATCATGCTGTGGAGTCTGCGCCTGCGCTACTGGGCATGGACGACGGAAGACAATCCTGGACCGGCGCCCCAGGTGCGCCTGTTCGTACAGTATTACGATCCCCGACTCTTCCCCCGCCTGGATCATTCCGTCGGGTTGTCCAAAGGCGCGCTCGCGCTGATCAAGGCCTTCGCCACCCGGACGATGAACGCGCAGAACAACGTCATCATCGCCCATGAACTGATGCATACACTGGGCGCCAGCGACAAGTACGATCCGCGCACTAACCTCCCGCTCTATCCGGACGGTTATGCGGAACCGGAGCTGGAGCCGCGTTACCCGCAGACTCACGCCGAGATCATGGGGGGGCGTACGCCGCTCGCACCGGGCCGCGCGGAAACCCCGTTCGGATTGCAATGGGTAGCGGTCGGCCCGGCCACGGCGCGGGAAATCGGCTGGATCGATTAACGCACCAGCGCGATCAGCAGCAGCACGAAGATCACCACGACGCCGACCGGCAGCAGGGCCCCGCGCCAGTCGCGCTGCTCTGCCTGACGGCTTCTTTCGAGCGCCGCCTTGATCCCGGGCAGCGTCCACCACAGCACCAGCAGAATCACCGCCGCCAGCACCACCTGCTGCCACCAGGCAATCGATTCCATAGTAACCGCCCGCTCCTCGCGTCATCACGCGTAAACCCAGTCTAACACGCGCCGCCCCATCGCCCGGCGCGCCTCAACAATTGCCCGGAGCGGGCGCTAACAAGGGGACAAGATTTATCCATCACCGGATCCGCGCACAAGCGATCATGAAAACGAACTCACAAACCGTCACCGACAAGGTTGAAACGCCACAGGATACAGCGCAACGCTGGATCACTGACGTCTCCAGCCTGGTGTCCCCGCCAGACGTCTGCATCCGGGTCTTCGAGCTGGTGGAATCCAACAAGGCCACCGCGCAGAAACTGGGGGAGATCATCAGTTGCGATCCGAGCCTGACGGCCCGCCTGCTGCGCGTGGTCAACAGCTCGTTCTACCAGTTCTCGTGTCGCATCGACACGGTATCACGCGCCATCACCGTGGTCGGCATCAGCGAGCTGTACAATCTCGTGATTGCGGTATCAGCGGTCAAATCGTTCTCTCGCATCCCGAGCTTCGTCGTCAATATCGACACCTTCTGGCGCCACAGCATCTCCTGCGGGATCATCGCGCGCATGCTGGCCAGACGCTGCGGAGTTCTTCATCCGGAGCGTCTGTTCGTCGCCGGACTGTTGCATGATATCGGCAGCCTGCTGATCTACAACCGCGTTCCCGAGACAGCGAGGAATCTGGTCCTGGCCGCACGCGGGAACGAATCCATCCTGCATCGAACCGAACACACGGCCCTCGGATTCAGCCACGCGGAACTCGGCGGCATGATGCTTGATCAATGGCACCTGCCGGAGGCCCTGCGGGAGGCGGTGCGCTACCATCACGAACCGGCCGCCGCCGAACACGGACGCCTGGAGGCGGCGATCCTGCATATTGCCGATGCACTGGCCAATCACGGAGAGCAGGGCGCCTTCAGTGGCGAGGCCTCAACGGAGCTGTTCATCGACGATGATGTATGGGGAACCACCGGTCTCACCCCTACCCCCGACCTGCTCGACATGATCACCGAAGAAACCCGGGAGCAATACCGGGAAGCCGTCAACGTCCTGGGATTCTGAGTCATCGCGGGCCGGCCAGCGCGAAGAGGCATCCGCCTCCCGGCGCTTGCATTCGGGCATTTATCCCCCAATATCAATAACTCACCCCCGGCTCAGACGCATTGGCGCAGGCCATCCCGAACACGTAGAATGCCCCTGATCAGCAGCGGAAAACGGAAAAAATACATGAAGATCGCAACGCCGGACTCGCACAGCACCCCCGCGAGCGCGCCCGTCCAGACCCACGAGGCCTTCGCCTGGATACGCAGCGAACGCATCGATTCGCTCAACTTGACGGTGGAAGAGTATGAACACCGGCGCACCGGGGCACGCCATTACCATTTGAGTGCGGAAAACCCCGAAAACGTCTTTCTGGTCGCCTTCCGCACCGTTCCAACGGATTCGACCGGGGTGGCACATATCCTCGAGCACACCGCGCTGTGTGGCAGCGAGCGTTACCCGGTTCGCGACCCCTTCTTCATGATGATCCGGCGTTCGCTCAATACCTTTATGAACGCCTTCACCAGCAGCGACTGGACGGCCTACCCCTTTGCCAGCCAGAACCGAAAGGATTTCGACAATCTGCTCGACGTCTACCTGGATGCCGCCTTCTTCGCCCAGCTGGACGAGCTGGATTTCGCACAGGAAGGTCATCGCGTCGAATTCGAGGACACCACCGACCCGAGCAGCCGCCTAGTCTACAAAGGCGTGGTCTACAACGAAATGAAGGGGGCGATGAGCTCTCCCGTCAGCGCCCTCTGGCAGGGCCTCAGCCAGCGCCTCTATCCGACCACCACCTATCACTACAACAGCGGCGGCGATCCGGAACATATCCCCGAGCTGGGCTACACCCAGTTGAAGGACTTCTATCGCACGCACTACCACCCGTCCAATGCGGTATTCCTGACCTGCGGCAACATCCCGGCGCACGAACATCAGGCGCGCTTCGAGGAGCGCGTGCTGGCCCGCTTCGAGCGCCTGGACGAGATCATTACCGTGCCGGATGAGACCCGTTACGACCGGCCGCTCACGGTGGAAGACAGCTACGCGCTGGAGGATGACGACACCGGCTCCAACAAGACTCACATCGTGCTGGGCTGGCTGCTCGGCCGCAGCACCGACCTGGAGGATCTGCTCAAGGCGCACCTGTTGTCGAATATCCTGCTCGATAACGGCGCCTCGCCCCTGCGCCATGCGCTGGAAACCAGCAAACTCGGCAGCGCGCCTTCTCCGTTGTGCGGTCTCGAGGATTCCAACCGGGAGATGGCCTTCGTCTGCGGTCTCGAGGGCAGCAGGCCCGAATACGCCGCAGAGGTGGAAGCGCTGATCCTCGGCGTGCTGCGCGAGGTCGCCGAACACGGTGTGCCGCAGGAGATGGTCGACGCCGCGCTGCATCAACTCGAACTGCATCAGCGCGAGATCGGGGGTGATTCCTATCCTTATGGCCTGCAGCTGATCCTGAGCGCGCTGCCGACCGCCATCCACCGCGGCGATCCCATTGCGGTACTCAACCTCGACCCGGTGCTGGAACGCCTGCGCGCGGAAATCCGCGACCCCGACTTCATCAAACAGCAGGTGCGTACCCTGTTGCTCGACAACCCGCATCGCGTACGCCTGACCATGAAGCCCGACGCAGAGTTGAGCGCCCGCCGCAACGCCGCCGAGGCGGCGCGGCTGGACGCGATCCGCGCTGCATTGTCGGAGGAGGAACGGCAAAGCATCGTCGCGCGCGCCACCGAGCTGCAGAAACGCCAGTCGCGCCACGACGATCCGGAGATCCTGCCCAAGGTCGGACTCGATGACATCCCCGCCGACCTGTTCATCCCGGAAGGCGCGCGCGAGCCGGTCGGGGCGTGGGAAACAACATTCTATCCACAGGGCACGAACGGCCTGGTATACCAGCAGCTCGTGATCGAGCTGCCACAACTGGACGATGAGCTGCTGGCCTGCCTGCCGTATTACACGCGCGCGCTCTCCGAGCTCGGCTGCGGCGGCCGTGATTATCTCGCCACTCAGCTGCGACAGTCGCAGGTATGCGGCGACATCAGCGCCTACACCAGCCTGCGCGGGCGGATCGACGACGTGCAGGACATCCGCGCCCATTTCATCCTCTCCGGCAAGGCGCTCGCCAGCCGGCATGCCGAGTTCAGCGAACTCATGCGCGAGACATTCGAGACCGTCCGCTTCGACGAACTCGGTCGCCTGCGCGAGATCATCGCCCAGGAACGCGCGCGCATGGAACAAGGCGTCACCGGCAGAGGCCACTCCCTCGCGATGGGCGCCGCCGCCAGCGGCATGAGCCCGGGCGCGGATATCAATCACCGTCTGCGCGGCCTGGCCGGAATTCGCGCGCTGAAACGGCTCGACGACTCGCTCGACACGGAGGCGGAGCTCGAGCGCTTCGCCGGGCGGCTCGCCCGCATTCATGCACTCGTCCTGCGCGCGCCGCGCCAGTTCGTCCTGATCGGCGAACGCGAACGCCACGACCTGCTGCGGCGCGATCTGGAGACCGTCTGGAAGGGCGCGCCCGCCACCGCGGATTCCGCGCCTTTCACACGCCCGGCGCTGCGCCGTTCGGCGCGGCAGCTCTGGACCACCAGCACCGAGGTGAATTTCTGCGCCAAGGCCTACCCAACGGTGCCGATAGAGCACGCGGACGCCGCGACGCTCGAGGTACTGGGCGGCTTCCTGCGCAATGGTTTCCTGCATCGCGCGGTACGCGAACAGGGTGGAGCCTACGGCGGGGGCGCCGGCCATGATCCCGACATTGCCGCCTTCCGGTTCTACTCCTATCGCGACCCGCGCCTGGAGGAAACACTGCAGGATTTTGACCGCGCTATCGACTGGCTGCTGGACACGCGCCATGAGCCGCGCCAGCTGGAAGAGGCTATCCTCGGCGTGGTGGGTGCAATCGACAAGCCGGCCTCACCGGCCGGCGAGGCCAAATCGGCCTTCCACAACAATCTCTATGGACGCACCCCGGCGCAGCGCCAGCGTTACCGCATGCGCGTGACCGGGGTCACGCTGGACGATTTGCGCCGCGTCGGGGAAACCTATCTCAAGCCGGAGCAGGCAAGCCTGGCGGTCATCACCAGCGCCGCCGTCGCGCAACGGAGTGGCGGCGAGCTCGGCATGGAAATCCTGCCGCTCTAACCATCCACCGCGTCAGACAGCATCCCCGAGGTTCTCATGCCCAGATCCCTGCTCCCGCTGTATTGCGTCCTCGCCTGCGCCGTCTCCACGACAGCGCGTGGCGATATCGTGATCGAGGGGACGGATGCCGGCGGGGGAAACAACCGCGTCACGATCGGCGCGGACATGGCCAGGATCGACGGGGCGGACGACAACCTGTATATGCTGCTTGATCTCGCGACGCGGCGCGTGCTCGCGGTCAATGTTCACGACGGCTTCGCCATGGATCTCGCCACTCCCCGGCCACAACGTTCCGAACATGTGCGTTCTGCCGCGGGCGACATTAGCGAGCCGCGCGTACAATTCGAGGATGCCGGCGCGGGTCCCAAAATCGCGGGCTACCCGACGCGGCATTACCGGGTCATGGTCGAGGACACACACTGCCGCGATGAATATCTCGCCAGCGCGCCGCTCGACGAGCCCGGTATCCGCGGCTTCATCGAGCTCATGGCCGCGGGCTCCGAGGACCGGGATCATCGCATCCTCACCCTGCTGACCGAACCGGAACGCCTGTGCGACGTCGCCGACGACCTGATCGACGATCATTATCCCCGGCTCGGCATCCCGCTGCGCAGCACCGATCGCGACGGCAGGACAAACCATGAAATCGTTAATATCCGGCTCGATGCGCCGCCGCAGCCCGTGCTGCTCGCATTGCCGGCGGGTTACCCGGTACTCACCCGCGCACAGGTGTTCGAACGCACAGACAGCGGTGATCTGAGCGCCGAGGAAGTGGCGGACAAGCAGCGCCGCATCCAGGAACGCATCGAGAAAATCGAAGGCCGCAGCAACTCCCAGGCGGAACCGTCCGTACCGATGCCATGAAGCGGCCACATCTCGCCAGCGCATGGCGAATACAGAACCTGCTCGCCTGAACCCGCGACGCCCACTCTCAAACGGGAAAAATCATCATGGATCAGAAGATCTATTACGTGGACAACGCGGAAGCGCTGAATGAACTTTGCGGACGCATCGCAAGCAAGCCCTGGCTCGCGCTCGACACGGAATTCATCCGGGAAAGCACCTATTATCCTCGCCTGTGCCTGCTCCAGCTCGCCGCCGACGATACAGTTGCCTGCATTGATCCGCTCGCGATCGCGCGCCTCGACCCGCTGATGGATATCCTGTTCGATCCCGCCATCATCAAGGTGTTCCATGCTTGCGGCCAGGACATGGAGATCTTCTACCACGATCATGGCCGACTGCCGCGTCCGGTGTTCGACACCCAGCTCGCGGCACCGCTGCTTGGCCTGCCAAACCAGGCGAGTTACGCCAGCCTGGTGCAGGATCTGCAGGGGAAAACCCTGTCGAAGTCGCACACACGCACCGACTGGTCGCGCCGCCCGCTTACGCCCGCGCAAATCGACTATGCGCTCGATGACGTGCGCTACCTTGGCCCGATTTACCTGAAGCTGCGGGCCGAACTGGAGCAACGCGGCCGCTTCGCCTGGCTGCAGGAGGAATTCGCCGCGCTGTCCGATCCCGAGCGCTACCGCAATCCGCCCGAACTGGCATGGCGCCGCATCCGTGCGGCCGGCAGACTCTCGGGCCATCGACTGGCGACACTCAAGGCACTCGCCGCCTGGCGCGAGGAGCGCGCGCGGACGGAGAATCGTCCGCGCGGCTGGGTATTGCCGGACGAGGCGCTGATCGACATCGCGCGCCTGGGACCCGACGACGCGGAGCAGCTCGCCAGCCTGCGATCAGTCAAGCGCCAGGCCGCGCAGGATTACGGCGGGGAAATACTCGCGCTGGTCCGTCAGGCGAAGAGCGCGCCGGTGGGCGGCGCAGACGCGCCTCCCGCGGACCGGGCAGGTCCGCTCAATCCGCGCCAGGAAGCCCTCGCCGATGTGATGATGGCGCTCGTCCGCGTGCGCGGCGCGGAAAATGCGATCAATCCGGGCATGCTGGCATCGCGCGACGATCTGGCGCGCCTGATCCTCGGAGAACGGGACCTCGATATCCTGCAGGACTGGAAAAAGGACATGATCGGAGACGACCTGCTGCGACTCATGGCGGGACAGCTCATTCCGCGCATCGAAAGCGGCGCGCCTCGCTTCGATCCGGCGCCCGGCTAAGGCAGTCTCAACCGCGCAGCAGACGTACCTCCGCGGCCTCGATCGCACCGGCCGTGCCAAACAGCACCAGCGTGTCCCCCGCGCGCAGCTGGGTCTGCGGCGTCGGCGCCTCGCTGCGAATGCCGTCGCGCAACAGCGCCGTCACCTCGACACCGAGCTGCTCCAGCCGGATCTCGTTCAGGGTCCGCGTAACGGCGTGGGCTCCATCCTCGAGCTTCACAATCTGCAGGCGCTTCGCGCCGCCATCCGCCTCCGGCCCGGCCTCGGCATCTTCCTGGCCATGAAAGTATTCACGCAGCAGCCGGTAACGACTATCGCGAACTTCCTTCACCTCGCGCAGCACACGCGACACTGGCACATTGAGCAGCAACAGAAGGTGAGAGGACAGCATCAGGCTTGCCTCCAGCGTCTCCGGCACAACCTCGGTAGCACCCGCATGCTGAAGACGTTCGAGATCGGTATCGTCACGCGTACGCACCAGGATCGGGATATCCGGACGCAGGCGCCGCGCCTGTGACAGGATCTTCATGGACGCGGCCACATCATCGAAGCTCAGCACCAGGGCGCGGGCGCGGGCGATCCCCGCAGCCTCCAGCATCTCCTGATGGGTCGAATCACCGTAGAAAACGCGCTCGCCGGCGGTGCGCGCGTCGCGCACCCGGACCGGATCGAGATCGAGTGCGATGCGCTCGAAACCCTCCTTGGCCAGCAGCCGGGCGATGTTCTGTCCGATGCGTCCGTAGCCACAGATGATGACGTGCCCGCTGAGATCGCGCGCATCCTGCACGACGTCATGCAGGAACTGCTCACGCTGGCGCAGATAGCTGCCCGCGAAGAAACGCTTCGCGATGACTCCGTTATAATTGATCATCAATGGACTCAGCGCCATGCTGAAGATAAACGCAGCCAGAATGATCTGGGCATTGTGATGATCGAGCAGCCGTGCGCCGAGCGTAAGGGACAACAGCACCAGCCCGAACTCGCCGGCCTGGGCGAGAACAATGCCGGTGCGCACCGCCACCCCCGGCTCCGCCCCCGTCAATCTGGCCAGCGCCACGACAATCGCCAGCTTCACACCGATGATGGAAACCAGGACCAGCACCGTCCAGTGCAGGATGCCGGGCAGTACGGACAGATCGAGCAGCATTCCGATGGTGATGAAGAACAGCCCGAGCAGAACGTCGCGGAATGGACGAATGTCGGCCTCCACCTGGTGCCTGAACTCGGTCTCGCCGAGCATCATGCCAGCAAGAAATGCACCCAACGCGAGCGACAGTCCGGCAAAATGCGTGATCCAGGCGGCGGCCAGCGCCATCAGCAGGGCCGTGAGCGTGAACAGCTCGGAGGAACGGGAGGAGGCGATCTCGTGGAACAGCGGGCGTAATATCCAGTGCCCGACTGAAAACATGGCCACCACCACGACGACACCTTTTATCAGCGCCCACAACAACTCCCACACCACGGCATCCTGATTTTCGCCGGCCAGCACGGGGATGAGGATCAGGAACGGGATTACAGCGAGATCCTGGAACAGCAGGATGCCCACCGACAGCCCGCCGTGGCGCGAATTCAGCTCAAGCCGTTCGGTGAGCTGCCTGATCACGATCGCGGTGGAGGACATCGCGACAGCGCCGCCCACGACGAAAGCCGCCGCCTTCGACAGTCCCAGGACCCACGCCACGCTCCCAACGACCAGAGTTGTCAGTGCAACCTGGGCGCTGCCCAGTCCGAGCACCGCGTGCCGCATCGCGAGCAGGCGCGGCAGCGAAAACTCCAGCCCCACTGTGAACAACAGGAACACTACGCCGTATTCGGCGAGCAGACGAGTCGCCTCGCTGTCCGGCACCCAGGCCAGGCCGTGCGGCCCCACCATGACGCCGACGCACAGATAGGCAAGAATCGCGGGGAGCCTGAAGCGACGAAAGATGGAAACCGTAAAAACAGAAACGATGAGCAGCACCAGAACCGATTCGAGCACGCCGGGATTCATCGCCACCGCACCTTCCGACACAGGCCGCCTGGAATGGAAAACACGGCGCATCTCGCGAATCCCGGGCCGGATCGCATGTCCCGCCCCTTCAAGAAGGGATCACTGGGCGCACCCGGGAGGCAATCAGACGCGCGCGCCGGCGCGCATCATCCACGTCCCCGCCGCATGCGAGGGCTACTCCCATCCGGCGGCGCGCGAACGACTCCGGCTTGCCGAACAAACGCAGATCGCTACCCGGCACGAGCATGGCCTCACTCACCCCGTCGAAGGCGATCCCGACCGCATCGGCGCCGCCATAGATGACCGCGCTCGCCCCGGGGCTGAGCAGGCCGGCATCGACCGGAAGACCCAGGATCGCGCGGGCATGCAACTCAAACTCGTTCTGGCGCTGCGTGGCCATGGTCACCATCCCGGTGTCGTGAGGACGTGGACTGACCTCGCTGAACCAGACCTGGTCCCCTTTGATGAACAACTCCACCCCGAAGATGCCGCGGCCACCCAGGCTGGCGGTGATCGCGCCAGCGATTGCGCGGGCGCGTTCCAGCGCAGCCGTCGACATGGGTTGCGGCTGCCAGCTTTCTATATAGTCCCCACGCTGCTGCAGATGACCGATCGGCTCGCAGAAGAAGGTCTCGACCGCCCCGCCGGCGCCCACCGCGCGCACGGTGAGCTGGGTGATTTCAAAGTCGAAATTGATCATCTCCTCGACGATGACGCGGCTCTGCCGAACGCGCCCCCCGCTCTGTGCATAATCCCATGCAGCAGCGACCTCGCCGGGTCCATTGACGGTGGACTGCCCCTTGCCGGAGGACGACATTACCGGTTTGACGATGCAGGGGTAACCGATCCCGCCCTCGATCGCGCGACGCAACTCGTCGAGCCCATCGGCGAAGGCGTAACGGGATGTGGGCAGTCCAAGCTCTTCCGCCGCGAGCCGGCGGATGCCCTCCCGGTTCATGGTGAGATGCGCCGCGCGCGCCGTCGGAATGACCTCGGCGATGCCCTCGGCCTCGATATCGAGCAACGCCCGGGTGGCAATTGCCTCGATCTCGGGCACGATCAGGTGGGGACGCTCCTGTTCGATCAGGGCGCGTAGCGCGCGGGCGTCGGTCATATCGATCACATGGGCGCGGTGCGCCACCTGATGTCCCGGAGCGCCGGGGTAACGATCGACCGCGATCACCTCCACGCCGAGCCGCTGCAGCGCGATAATGACTTCCTTGCCGAGTTCACCGCTGCCGAGCAGCATCACCCGCAAGGCGGACGGGGACAACGGCGTGCCCAAACGGTACGTCATAATGAGTGCCCCCGGATCCCGTGATTCGCTTCAAAGCTCTCTCATAAGCCTACGCGATTCTCTCACAACGGGCCGGCGGAATGAATACACCACGCGCGCGAATTGCGCCGGAACAGGTGCCCGGAGCATGGTACATTCGGTTTGAAACCAGGAGGGAAACAGGGTTTTTTGTCCGCTTCAGACGCCGGGCGCCCATGCCGCTAACATGGTATAAACGCTGCATCCATACCAGCCTCCGCGATGAAATCACGAATCGATGAAGTCCCCAAACTGAAGACGCAGGACGCGATCGTTGACGGCCGCCGCTACAATCAGGTTCTGCTCGCTCTGCGGCGCTTGAAAGGACCCTTGCGTCTGCCGCTCGTCGGTCTGCGCGGAATGGACCTGCTGGTGGAAAAGGATGCCTGGGTGTGCGTGGACCGCACTCTGTACGATCTGCCGGTGATCGCATGGACAGACTTCCAGCCGGTGGCGCGGCGCGCGATCCACGAGGTAGTTCCCTGTCTGCTGCATTACTACCATATCAACGCCGAACTCATCTGTGAGAGCGTACTGGCCACTGCGATGAAGGAAATCCACAAGCGGCTGGCCAACCGCACACCGGCATCGCCTGCCCGCATACGCGCCCTCCATCCGGACGAGAACCCCTGAGGCCGATCGCCTGCGCCTTGAGCTGGCGCGGCATCAACGCAGCGTGGAAGCTCAGGCTGAATCGCCGAAGACCACCTCGACGCTCAAGCCCCCCGGTTCAACGGCATCCAGTCGAATCTCGGCATGATGCAGATCGGCGATGCGCTTGACGATGGAAAGACCGAGGCCGCTGCCCGGTGCGCTTGCTCCAATCTGACGATAGAACCGCTCGAAGACGCGGTTGCGCTCCTCCAGCGGTATCCCCGGACCGTTGTCAGTCACGCTGAGCACAGCCGAGGATCCGCGTTGCACGACACGCACCTCGATCTTGCCTCCAATCGGTGTGTATTTGATCGCGTTGTCGACCAGGTTGCGCAGCATGATACCGAGCATCGCGCGATCTCCCTGCACTGGAGCGGAGGTACTCGCCTCCAGACTGAGTTCGGAGTCCTTGGCCAGCGCGACCGGGGCGATCTCGGCCAGCACCTCGGAGGCGAGCTGACCCAGATCCACCTTGTCGCGACCGACCCACAGCGTAGGATCAATGCGGGCCAGCGTGAGCAGCTGCTGCGCCAGATGAGTAGCCCGGTCGACACCGGTAATCACCTGATGCAGCGCGCGGCGGCGCTCATCGTCCGCGGTGGCGCGCAAGGCGACCTGGGCCTGCGTCTTCAGCGCAGCCAGCGGTGTGCGCAGCTCATGGGCGGCATCGGAAGTAAACCGACGCTCGGTCTCAAAGGCCTGCTGCAGACGCTGAAACAGTGCATTGAGCGCGTCGATCAGGGGCTTGGCCTCGACCGGCACGGCAATGTCCGGGATCGGATGGAGATTATCCAGCCGCCGGTTCTTGACGTCGTCGGCGATCTTGCTCAGGGGCATCATGGCCCGACCGACGCCATACCAGATCAAGATGGCGAGCAAGGGGACTGTTAGCAGGATAGGTATCAGCACGCGCCACGCAATGTAGTTGCGGAGCTCTTCCCTCCGCGCGGAGCTCTCCCCGACCTGCACCTGGAGACGTCCTGCCGGGTCCGTCAGCACATAGACGCGCCAGGGATCTCCCTCGATGATGCGGTCCTCGAAACCGGCGCTACGCTCCGACATGCGGGACCTTGGAGCAGTGGCGGTACGCAACCAGATGCGGTCCTCCGCCAGGATCCACATCTGGAAGGCGAGGCGCTGCTCGTATTTATGGGAAAACTCGGAGAACTGCTCCGCGATATCGTCCTCACTCGTGTAGCCCGGCCTCAACTCCTCCTCTGCCAGCTCATGACCCATGAGACTCAACAGCACGCGCGCGGATTGTGCGAGCTGGGCGTCGATCAGCTCATCCACCTCACTCTGGGTAGCGGCATAGATGACCACGCCCACGATCGCCCACAGCGCCAGCGTAACAGGCAGAAGGGTGAACAACAGGCGGTTACGCAGGGAGGGATTCATACTTCCTTGTCGATGACATAGCCGACACCGCGAATGGTGCGGATCAACTCGGGCCACAGCTTCTTGCGCAAATGGTGGATGTGGACCTCGACGGCGTTGCTGTCGACCTCGTCCTTCCAGGAATACAGGTTCTGTTCCAGCTGGGTGCGCGACAGCACCCTGCCGCGATTCTCGAGCAGTTGCTGCAACACGGCGAACTCACGCGGCGCCAGGTCAACCGGATGGCCGGCGCGGGTAACCGCATGGGATGCGGGATCGAGGATGATGTCATGGTGGCGGATCACCGGTTCGCTGCGCCCGCTGCGCCGCCGCAACAAGGCGCGGATACGGGCGGCCAGCTCATCCAGATCGAATGGCTTGACCAGATAATCATCGGCGCCGCTGTCGAGTCCGGAGACCTTGTCCTCCACGGTGTCGCGCGCGGTCAGCATCAGTACCGGCAGGGTACCGCCGCCACCACGCAGTGCCCTCAGTACTTCCAGACCGGAGCGTCTGGGGAGCCCGATATCGAGGATCATCAGATCGTACGCGCCGGCGCCGAGAAAGAGCTCGGCGGATTGAACATCCTTGACCCAGTCCACCGCATAACCACTCGGCTGCAAGCCCACGTGCAGGCCGTTGCCCAGCAGCTCATCGTCTTCCACGAGAAGTAA
>JADLET010000085.1 GCA_020845975.1 Gammaproteobacteria bacterium
ACCGGCGCGGCGCCGATGATGATCATCGCGACGCCTCCGGCAGCGCGTTCCTCGTAATACGCCGTCAAGCGATCGTTCGGCAGGTGGTCCCGCCAGAAGTTCGTGACGTGCGGCCCCCAGATGATCCTGTTCTTCAGGACCGTGTGGCCGACCTTGAGCGGCTGGAACAGATATTTGTAGTTCATCGAGGCACCGTTGATCCCGCGACAGGCCGATGATAGGAGCCGTCCCTGCGACCGTCTTGAACAGAGTTGCTTTGTTCACGGCACGCGTTCCGGACGATTCTCTGCAAAACGAATAGCAAGACCGTTCAAGCGCGCCGGTGCCGTGGCGACGTACCATGGCGCCCCAATCGATTGATCCGCGCAGTCGGTACTCGCCCTGGGCCGAGGGCACGTGACGTCACATCCGCGCGCAGGACACCGCAACGCTGGCCCGTGCACCGGCCGGCGACCGATACAGGAGCTTTCGCGTGATCCCGAGAACTGTCTTTTCAGAAGAGCACGAAGCCTTCCGCGCGACCGTGCGTCGTTTCCTCGCCAAGGAGGTGGTGCCCTTTCATGCGCAGTGGGAGCGGGACGGCAAGGTGTCCCGCGAAGTGTGGCTGGCCGCCGGGGACGCGGGACTGCTGTGCTGCAATATCCCGGAGGCGTATGGCGGCCTGTGCGGCGACTTCCTGTTCAGTGCCGTGGTGGTGGAGGAAATGGCGCGGGTCGGGGCCACTGGCCCGGGCTGGTACCTGCATTCGGACATCGTGGCGCCGTATCTCCTGAACTACGGCTCCGAGGAAATGAAAAAGGCGTGGCTGCCGCGCATGGCGCGTGGCGAAGCGATCGGCGCGATCGCCATGACGGAGCCCGTGGCCGGCAGCGATCTGCAGGGCATCGCGACCACGGCCAGGCGCGACGGCGACGCCTACGTCGTCAATGGACAGAAGGTCTTCATCACCAACGGCCAGTTGTGCGATCTCGTGCTCGTCGTCAGCAAGACGAATCCGGCGGCTGCGAAAGGCTACGAAGGCATGAGCATCGTCCTGGTCGAGGGCGACCGCCCGGGATTCGAGAAGGGCCGCAACCTCGACAAGGTCGGACGCCGCGCTCAGGACACCTCCGAGCTGTTCTTCGCCGACGTTCGCGTTCCGCGCTCCAATCTGCTGGGCCTCGAGGAGGGGCAGGGTTTCGTCCAGCTCATGCAGCAACTGCCGCAGGAGCGATTGCTGCAGGCCATCCACGGCGCCAGCACGATCGAGGCGGCGCTAGGCTGGACCGCGGAATACACGCGTGGGCGGCGGGCCTTCGGGCGGGCCATCGCCGACTTCCAGAATACGCGGTTCAAGCTCGCCGAAATCAAGACCCAGGCGGTAGTCGCCCGGACCTTCGTCGATCGCTGTCTCGAACTGCACGTGAAGCACAATCTCGATGCGGTCGACGCGGCGATGGCCAAGATGTGGGTCACCGATCTGCTGTGCTCGGTGCTGGATACGTGCGTCCAGCTCCACGGCGGTTACGGCTATATGTGGGAATATCCCATCGCCCGTGCGTGGGCCGACTCGCGCGTCGCGCGGATCGCGGGCGGCTCGGCGGAGATCATGCGGGAGATCATCGGGCGCAGCGTATGAGATCGCGCGGCGCCGCCCGGCGCGGCGCCGTCAGCCCCGCACTGCGAGCCGATAGTCGTGCGGCGTCATTGCGAGGTAGCGCCGGAAGGCGCGCGTGAGGTGTGATTGATCGGAAAAGCCCGTGTGCGCCGCGATTTCCTCGATCGACAATTCGCCCCGCGCAAGCAGCGCCTGCGCGTTCTCGAGCCGCCGTTTGACGATATAGGCGTGCGGCGTAGTGCCGAAACGCGCCTTGAACTGGCGCAGGAAATGGAAGCGGCACAGGTGCACCACCGCAGCCAGCTCGGTGAGGGTCACGGAGTGGTCTAGATTCGCCTCGATGAACTCCGCCACCCGGCGCGCCTGGGCCGCCGAGAGTCCCTTGCTGGAGCCGTCGGTGGCGCGAAAGGATACGGTCGAATACCGGCGCAGCGCGCGGATGCACATCTGATGCGCGATTGACTCGACGTAGAGCGAGCTCCCCACCTCGCCCCAGGCAAGTTCCTCGCTGATGGCGAGCGCGCCCCGGAACAGGATCGGATCGCGCGTCCTCAGCACGTCCAGCAGGCGGATATCCACCACCTTCTGCCGGAAGATCTCCTCACTGATCCGCGTAACGCACGCCAGGTCCAGGTAGACGTGGATGACCTCGACGTGTTGATCGGTCTTCCAGTGCGAGGAGGTATCCCGCGTCAGCAGCGAGATGTCACCCGGCACCATGGTCTCCTGCAGCCAGTTCCCGCTGGTGCGCCGCTGCATGTGCACACGGCCGCGACGCACCGCCATGATCATGAAGTCCCGGATCGGCGGAAGCTCCACGTTCACCGGCCGGCAGCGGTATCCGCGCAGCTTGACGCCCTGCCAGGCGCGGTCGTCGCTCGCGGCCATCAGCTCGCCCGGCAGCCACTGCGGCAGCTCCTCGGGCAGGATGGCCGCCCGCTGCGAGCCAGGGGCGCCAGCGGTGCGCTCGGTAGGCGTGGTCATGCGTACACAGCCGACGGCGGCTGCCGGCCAGGACGCACGGCGCAGCGCGGATTGCTGGTCACCGCTTCTGTCTACGCATGGGCGATGGATCCCCCGTCTCCCGCCTCGGCATCACGACCCGAGCCCGGAACCCGCAGCGTGACTCCGCCGATTGATGCTAGCCGCAATTTGTCTTGGGCTTGCGTGCATCGTGTGAAGAAAGCTTAGGATGTCGGGACCATGCAGACAAGGAATGCTGAGCGACGATTCTCGGCGATTAGTTGGAGCGGATTATTTTTCGAAGGCACCTGTAACGGTGCGCGCAGCGCCTGTTCACGAACAGTTCGTCGCCCCACTGGCGACCAGCACAGCGATGGTCTCGTCGTCGTAACCCGCTTCGCGCAGGATTTCCGCACTGTGTTGACCGAGACGCGGCGCGTGGCGGCGCAGCGACGGCGGCGATTCGCTCCAGCCCGGTGACGGCGCCATCTGGCG
>JADLET010000086.1 GCA_020845975.1 Gammaproteobacteria bacterium
ACCGCGCACTCTCTCTAAAGACGGATAACCCTGATGCCTTCTGCAACCGCGGTATCACGCTACGGTCGCTGAACAGGCTGCCGGAATCTCTGGTCGCGTTCAATCATGCCCTGGAACTCAGACCGGACTACACCGAGGCATACATCGAACGCAGCATGCTGATGATGCACATGAGGCACTTCGAACAGGCGTATGCGGATATCGACCGCGCACTGACGCTGGAACCAGGATACCCGGAAGCGCATTTTTGCGAAGCAATCTACCGTCTGGTCAATGCAGAATTCGATCGCGGCTGGGAAGAATATGAATGGCGATGGAAGGTAAAGGAGGCGGGTGGCGCTCGCGCGTTCACACAGCCGCTGTGGCTGGGCCGGGATAACATCGCGGGCAAGACTATCCTGCTTTATTCAGAACAAGGTTATGGTGACACCATCCAGTTCTCCAGATACACCTCCCTTGTGGCAGCGCTCGGCGCACGCGTGATACTGGAGGTTCAGGCGCCACTGCGGCCATTGATGGCACGCATACAGGGAGCGGAGCAGGTCATCGCCACCGGCGATCCTCTGCCTGCCTTCAACTACCAATGCCCGCTCATGAGCCTGCCCCTTGCTTTCCGTACCGGCCTTGAAACCATTCCCGCCGCGACATCCTATCTCAGCGCCGACCCGTCGCGTGTAGCGGCTTGGCGGACACGCCTGGGCCAGACGGAAAAACCGCGGATAGGTATCGCCTGGTCAGGTCGCCCGGCATTCAGAAATGACCACAACCGCTCCGTCCGCCTGAATGAGCTCCTCCCGCTACTCAGAGACACAGCCACGTTCATCAGTTTGCAGAAAGAATTGCGGGAATATGACCGGGAGATACTCGCAGCACACCCTCAGATCCTGCACGTCGGCGAGGAGCTGAATGACTACGACGATACCGCGGCACTGATTGAATGCCTCGACCTGGTGATTTCAGTCGATACGTCTGTCGCCCATCTCGCCGGCGCCCTGGGCAAACCGACCTGGATCCTGCTGCCCTTCAACCCGGATTGGCGCTGGCTGCTGGATAGGGAGGATAGCCCATGGTACCCGGCCACAAGGCTGTACCGGCAACCCCGGCCCGGAGACTGGGAAAGCGTGATTGCCCGGATCGCCGCCGAACTGCGGTGAGTCTCCAGGGAGACACCGCCCCACACCCGATCGCCCTCCACCGCAGGCCATGATATGCTGGCATGCAGGCTTGCCGGGACAGAAACACACTCACGTCAATACCCGCAATCCGTCGGCGCCGACGCAAACGAAAAATCGCCATGACACCGATCAAACGCCCAATCGCCTTCATCCTGGCCTCCTCCAACCATGGAACACTGATCGTCAACCGCCATGACTACAGGATGGTCAACCCCACCCAAGGCTTCGGCGTCGGCTACCAGATCCTGAACTCATCAAGTTTCGATCACGAGGAAGTGAATTTCGCGCTCGCCCTCCTGCAAAAACGCAGGAAATATTTCGGCGACGGCGTCGTGGCGCTCGACTGCGGGGCAAACATCGGCATACATACCATCGAGTGGGCACGTCTGCTCCACGGCTGGGGCTCCGTCGCCGCCTTCGAGGCGCAGGAAAGAATCTATTACGCGCTGGCCGGTAACATCGCCATCAACAACTGCCTGAACGCGACCGCGACGCTCGCCGCGGTCGGGGCTGAAAATGACAGGATCAGGATCCCGGCGCCGAATTACCTGATCCCATCCAGCTTTGGCAGCCTGGAACTGAGAAAGGGCGCGAGCAACGAATTCATCGGTCAACCAATCGATTATTCCGACGCCAGCACGACGACGGTCGATCAGATCACCATCGATTCCCGCGCATTCCCCCGTGTCGACTTCATCAAGCTCGATGTCGAGGGGATGGAACTGGAGGCACTGGCAGGCGCGTCCGCCACGATTGAGCGCTGCAAACCGCAAATGCTGATCGAGACCATAAAATCCGACAAGGATAAATTGTTGTCTTTTCTTGAGCAGAACGGCTATCTGGCCTATCCGGCGGGCATCAACATCCTCGCCCTACATAGCTCGGATCCGACCACCAATGACCTGTCTCTGCAGCAGGGAGGCCTGCGCCTGGCCTAGCGGCACACCGCAGAGGCCGGAACACCACGCGGCGCGGGTCAAGAAACCGAGGCGAGCGATGCGATCGGCAGCTCCAGCCCAGCGCAAACCCGCGCGATCGCTTCAATCGCCTTACTGCGGGGGAACCCCTGCCGGTATGCCAGCACGACCCGCCGCGTAGGCCGGGGCCGGGCAAAATCCAGCGCCTTGATCAAGGGATTGGAATACTTCGGCGTAAGCGCCGTGGCTGGCAGGACAGAGACACCCATTCCAGACGCCACCATATTGCGGATGGTCTCCAGCGAATTCCCCTGCTTGCCGGAAGACGGCGCGCGTGCGAATTCATGGCACGCGCCCAGAACCTGATCACGGAAACAGTGCCCAATGCTGAGCAGCAAGAGATTCTGCTCCGCCAGCTCGTCGGCATCGACCGTACGGCGGCGCGCCCAGGGGTGGCGTGACGGTACAATGACCCGGAACTCTTCGTCGTACAGCGGGAGAAGTTCCACACCCGCGGCCTCATACGGCAAAGCAAGAATGGCGGCATCGACAAGCCCGCTCTTCAACATCTGATCCAGGTTGGCGGTCAGGTTTTCCTCGATATCGAGCGGCATCTCCGGAGCTACCGCGCGCAGCCTTACGACGAGATCTGGCAGCAGGTAAGGTGCAATGGTGTGAATGATGCCGAGCCGGAAACTGCCAACGAGGGGATTCTTGCCCTGCCTGGCCACCGCCTTGACGCGCTCAGCCTCCTCTACAACACGTCGCGCCTGGGCCACGACCTGCGCGCCGATCTGTGTTACGAGGACTTCATTCTTGCCCCGCTCGAAAATCAACACGCCCAGCTCGTCCTCGAGCTTCTTGACCGCGGCGCTCAGACTTGGCTGGCTCACGAAACAACGCTGCGCGGCTCGGCCAAAATGGCGTTCCGCAGCAACTGCGATGATGTATTTCAGCTCCGTCAGCGTCATAGCCCGATCGCACCGTGACAATGGAAGTTAATAGGAAATTTCTATTGAAGCGATCTTAACATAGTATTAGCCGCGCTTACGACAGCCTCCTATAGTGGACCGCGTGAACTAAGATTTCGGACAACGTCATTAACCAATTGTTACTGGAAAGGAGAGCATCAATGTTACAGAACCACGAAGGTCAACGCGTTCCGCAGGTCAATTTCCGCGTACGGGAGAATAACGAGTGGAAAACGGTGACCACGGACGATATTTTCAAAGGCAAGACAGTGGTCGTGTTTTCACTGCCGGGGGCCTTCACCCCTACCTGTTCATCCACCCATCTTCCGCGCTTCAACGAACTTGCGCCGGCATTCTTCGACAATGGCGTCGACACGATCGCATGTATCTCGGTCAATGACACCTTCGTGATGAATGAGTGGGCCAGGGACCAGGAATCGAATAACGTGACGCTGATCCCGGATGGCAACGGCGAATTCACAGAAGGCATGGGAATGCTGGTGGACAAATCCGACCTCGGTTTCGGAAAACGTTCCTGGCGCTATTCCATGCTGGTAAAGGATGGCGTCGTCGAGAAGATGTTCATCGAACCGGAAAAACCCGGCG
>JADLET010000087.1 GCA_020845975.1 Gammaproteobacteria bacterium
GATCCGCGACTATCTGCGTCCGAGCATCGGCGAAATCCTGATCGACGACCCGGCGGTGCACCAGCGCGCGCGTGATTTCATGCAGCAGGTAATGCCGCAAAATCTCAGTAAATTGAAGCTCTATCAGGAAGAGATCCCCCTCTTTACCCGTTTCCAGATCGAAAGCCAGATCGAGGCGGCCTTCCATCATGAAATCCGGCTGCCCTCCGGCGGCGCAATCGTCATCGACCACGCCGAAGCGCTGGTCGCCATCGATATCAACTCCGCCCGCGCCACCAAGGGGAGCGACATCGAGGAGACTGCCCTTACGACCAATCTGGAGGCGGCGGACGAGATCGCCCGCCAGCTCCGGCTGCGCGACCTGGGCGGCCTGATTGTCATCGATTTCATCGACATGACCCCTGCGCGCAACCAGCGCGAGGTCGAGAACCGCCTCAAGGAGGCGCTCAAGAATGATCGCGCCCGCGTGCAGATGGGGCGGATTTCCCGCTTCGGCCTGCTCGAGATGTCGCGTCAGCGCCTGCGGCCTTCGCTGGGCGAATCCACCTACAGCATCTGCCCGCGTTGTAACGGCCTCGGCACGATCCGCAATGTCGAATCGCTGTCCCTGTCGATCCTGCGCGTGATCGAGGAAGATGCGATGAAGGAGAACACCGGCCGCCTGATCATCCAGGTCCCGGTCAATGTCGCGACCTTCCTGCTCAATGAGAAGCGCGAGGTGATCTCTCGCATCGAAAAACGCCTGGGCATCAAGATTCTGTTGATCGCGAATCCGGCGCTGGAGACGCCCCGCTTCGAGGTCAAGCGCATCCGGAAGGAAGATCTGCCCGCGGAGGCCGAGGAAAAGGCCAGCTATGAGCTCGCGAGCGAGATCGAGGTCAAGGCGGAGGTCATTCCGCTGGCCCAGCCCAAGCCTGTTGCCGAGGCGCCGCTTGTCAAAGGCATCATGCCGCTGACGCCGGTGCCGCCCAGCCGACCGGGGGATGCCCGGGAGACCGAAGGCGGCAGACGGGATCCGGAAGTGGCCCCCGCTCGCGGCGGCTTCATCAAGCAGCTCTGGTCCGCGCTCTTTGGCGGACAAAAGGAAGAAGTGCCTCAGCAGCCCGTTGCTACAGGCCGCGTGCACTCCTCCGAGCGCAGAGAGAAGCGCCAGAGTGATGGCTCCGGTGACAGACAGGGCAACCGTGGCGGCGGGCGCGGCGGCGCACGAAATCAGCAGCAACAGCGTCGCGGTGGACAGGCCTCCGGCGGCGGTAGCCGTCACGGCGGCGAACAACGCGCGAAACTGCCGGCCGAGCCGCGTCAGGAGACGGTGGAGAGCCCGCGTCAGAGTGAGCCTGCCGTCGTCGACCAGCAGCCGCAGCAAGTGCCGGCCGGCCAGAACAACAACAGACCAGCTCAAGGCGAGCGTGGCGCTGACGGCGCCCAGGGTGCCGGTGGCCGGACGGGTCGGCAGCGGTCCCGTCGGGGCGGACGCCGCCGTTCGCAGAATCGCGATGCGGCCGCCGGTGATGCCACGGGAAGACCCGCCGGTGAAGGCGGTGGCAACCGCAACCCGTCGTCGGCTCAGCCACCGCGCCACGAGCAGACGCAGGCCGCCACCAATTCAGGCGGTGGTGATACCGCTCCGGTAAACGTTGGCGCGGTTCGGAGTGAAAGCCCCGCCCCGGTCGCGAGCGCGCCGACTCCGGCGGTCATCGCCCCGGCGCCTTCTGTCACGACCTTCGCGGCGTCGGCGAACTCAATTGTGGAGCCCGCCAAGCCGGATTTCCGGCCCAGCTCGCTCCATTCGGCAATCACCTCGCAGCGGGATCATGAACGTCCGGCGAATGCACCGGCGCAGATATCCCCGGGCGAGGCGCGCCCGGCCCCGGATGCCCCGCGTCGTGATCACGACGTGGAATAACTGAACAAGAGGGGGCGGATCCCAGATCCGCCCCCTCCCAACCAGACCGTACCCTGTTATCCCTGGGTTATCCCTGGGCCGCGCAGCGAGCCATCGCAGCCTTCCGCAGGAATTCCGCGAACAGCGCGGCGAAGACGCCGAGCATGAGACCACAAATTGCGCCCAGGGCCAGAATCACGCTCGAGGGCGCCCCCGGGTTTCGGTTTGAGCGCACGGGCTCGGATACCACGCGGGTGTCGGTAAAATATTCCAACTGACTCTCCAGCTCCTTGACGGCATATTCCTGCTCCCGCACGGAATGATCGTGTTCAGCCATCAGCAGGGCCATCTGGGCCTTGAGTTCGGGCATGCGGTTTTCCTGTTCCTGAATTGAGATCTCATGTTCTCGCAAGAACTGGTCCATCTGTGCTTCAGACTCGCGAATCTCATTACGCTGGAGCAACTGCGCACGTTTGTTTTCCTCGATCTTGTTGTTGAGTTCCAGTACATCGTTGGGCGAACCAACCAGGAGGCGTTCGCGAAGTGAGGCGAGGCGATCGGAGCTCGCGCGGAGCTCGTTGTCAATCATGAGCTGTGTCATGGCCCTGCTCTCGTCTGTCACTTCACTGACGGCGCGGAGGCGAGCTTCGCCTGCGCCGCGAACCTGAGAATCGAGCCGCGAGATCTGCGATTCGAGCAGGCCTTTCTGTGTATCCAGTTGTGTCAGACGTGTGCTCAGGAGTTGCTCCTGGTCCTTGAGTGACTCGGATTTCAGTTTCGCCGCCTGGATCTGGTTCTCCAGCGCCCCGCGCCGGGCATCGAAAATCCTGGGATCCCTGAGACGTTCCATGTCAGCCTCCGCCTGACGATACTTCGACTCCAGCGCGAGTTGTTTCACCTCCAGGCCTTTCTTTTCGCGCAGCGCCTCCAGGACCATCCGGGCACGCGCCATATCCGTTTCCAGACGGTGGCGTTGCACAGCAAGCTTGCGCTCGTGCTCATTGACGAGCAGACGGGAGATCTCGCGGTGAAATTCGACATACCGTCCGTCGAAATCCTGCTCCGGCGCCCGGCTTTCGAGAACAATCAGATTGCTGTCCTTCGGGAGCGTGACGTTCACTGCCAGCAACTTGCCGCTGCTCTCCCCATACTTCTCCTGGAAGCGCCGTTGCGTGAGCGGGATGTACGAGTTCTCCAGCTTGACCTTGATCGATGCCGGCGATTCCAGCGGTACTGAGGCGCCGTCTGCGGGCAGGGAGCCGATTTCGATCGTCGTGTTCAATTCGGACTTGCCGGGGATCAGGAATACCGCGAGCGTGGCGGCGCCCACGCCAAACACCAGGCCGGCGAACAGCAGCCATTTTGAGCGCATCAGGACCAGCCAGAGATCGATCAGGCTGATCTCGTCCCGGTTTTCGGGAAATTCGGTATGGGCAGGATGTAAATGCGTGGCCGGATGGCCGTGAAGCCGAGGAGGCTCTACAGCGGGGAGCGGGTTATCCGTAACATTGTGCAAGCTCCGCATTCTCTCCCCTCCGGCATCGAGTGTGAGTATCGCAAAGACTCCGGGTATCTACTTCACTCCAGCAGTGAGAATTTCTGCAGATACTCGCGGAACGGGTGTTGCAGATCAGGATGCTTGAGGGCGTATTCGATCGTTGCCTGCAAATAGCCGAGCTTGCTGCCGCAGTCATAGCGAATGCCATCGAACTCGTAGCCGAGCACCGTCTCGCTGCCCATCAGTTGCGCAATGGCGTCAGTGAGCTGGATCTCGCCGCCAGCCCCCTTGCCGAGATTTTCCAGGTAATCAAAGATCCCGGGTGTCAGGATGTAGCGGCCAACCACGGCCAGCGCGGAAGGCGCCTCGTCCGGGCGCGGCTTCTCCACGATGGCCTCCGCCTGATAGAGGCGGTCGCCCAGACGTTTCGGGGTAATGATGCCGTATTTGTCCGTCTCGGCGGGATCAACCTGCTCCACGCCGAGCAGGCTGCAGCCGCGCTCGCTGAACAGGTCCACCATCTGCCTGAGACAGCTGCGGTCGCCGTTGTCGATCAGATCATCGGCCAGGATAACGGCAAAGGGTTCGTTGCCGACGACCGGCCGCGCGCACAACACCGCATGTCCGAGTCCCAGCGCTTCCGGCTGGCGAATATAGGCACAGGACACGCCCTTCGGCAGGATGTTCTGCACCTTGCGCAGGAGGTCGCGCTTGTTGCGCGCGACCAGTTCGGATTCGAGTTCGTAGTTTTTGTCGAAGTGATCTTCAATCGCGCGCTTGGCGCTGCTGGTGACAAAGATCAGCTCCTTGATGCCGGCCGCGATCGCTTCTTCGGCTGCGTACTGAATCAGCGGCTTGTCGACGATGGGCAGCATCTCCTTCGGGTTGGCCTTGGTGGCCGGAAGGAAACGGGTGCCCATTCCCGCCACCGGGAACACTGCCTTGGTAATTTTGTAAGTCATACGCTCGCACGTTCGAAGGGGACGACATTGGAAATTGATTGTTGAGCGGCGAGCTCAGGCACAATCCGTTTGAGCAGGCGGTGAACCTCCCCCTCATCATATCTCTCCACCGCGTCCTCAATTGCACGCACATCCGCCGTCAGCATCGACCAGTCAATCACAACGGAATGGGCAAGCAGAATTTTATCATGTCCGGTGGTTTTGTATTCTTCCTGCGCGTAAAACAATTCTTCGTAGAATTTCTCGCCCGGGCGGAGTCCGGTATGGACGATTTCTATGTCCTCCCCGGGGGTTTTGCCGGACAGCCGGATCATCTGCTCGGCCAGATAGCCGATGCGGACCGGCTCACCCATGTCGAGCACGAAGATCTCCCCGCCCTCGCCCATGACAGCCGCCTGCATGATGAGCTGGGACGCCTCGGGGATGGTCATGAAATAGCGGGTAATGTCCGGGTGGGTCACTGTCACCGGGCCACCCGCCTTGATCTGCTTCTGGAAGATCGGAATGACGCTCCCGGCCGAGCCCAGCACATTGCCGAAACGCACCGTAATGAAGCGCGTGCGTGAACGCTTGGCGAAGGACTGGCAGTAGATCTCGGCCACCCGCTTGCTGGCGCCCATCACATTGGCCGGGTTCACCGCCTTATCGGTGGAGATCATGACAAATACGTTACAACCGAAGCGGTCGGCGGTCTGCGCCATCAGGCGGGTGCCAAGCACGTTGTTGCGCACCGCCTCGCGGGCCTGGGATTCCAGCATAGGGACATGCGTGTAGGCCGCGGCATGAAACACCATCTGGGGCTGGAAGCGTTCAAAGGCGCGTACCACCGAGGCGCGGTCGCGCACATCGCCCAGGTAGGCATGCAGGACCAGATCAGGATGTTTTCCACGCAGCTCGCGTTCGATCTCGAACAGGTTGTACTCGTTGTTCTCGAACAGGACCATGGCGGCCGGTCGCAGGCGCGCGATCTGGCGGCACAGCTCCGAGCCGATGGACCCCCCACCCCCGCTGACCAGCACCGTCTGCCCTGCCAGACCCTTGCTGATGCGATTCCAGTCCAGAGTGATTGGCGTTCGTCCAAGCAGGTCTTCGATATTGACCTCGCGCACCTCGGCGACAGTGGGCTGCCCTGCCCCGAGATCGTGCAGGCTGGGCAGTGTGCGGAACTCGATGCCCGCCTGCTCGCAGATCTCCACCACCCGCCGCATCTGGGCGGTGGTGGCAGACGGCAGCGCGATGATCACCAGGTCCAGCGCATGGTCCTGCGCGATCTCGGGCAGGCTCTCGATCGTACCCAGCACCGGCAGGTTATGCACCTTGAAACCCTTCAGGGTCGGCTGATCGTCGAGGAAACCGACCGGGATGTAACTGCCGTCCCTCCGCATGTCGCGCGCCAGCATCTCCCCTGCCCGGCCAGCCCCGAGAATCAGTACCCGTTTGCTGTTCGCGCCGTTCAGCATCCCCTGGCGGTAATCCTTCCAGATGCGGTAACCCAGGCGCGGCGCCCCGAGCAACAGCACAAGATACATCGGATACAGCAGAAAAATCGTGCGCGGTATGCCTGTCAGCCGATTGATCAGAAATTCAGTCAGGGCGATTGCGAAGACCCCGAGCGCCGCCGCCCGGAGGATGTTCCAGAGGTCCGGGACGCTGGCGAAACGCCAGACACCCCGGTAGAGGCCGAAACGCCAGAGGATCAGCCCCTGCAGAGTGATGACGACAGGCAGGGTTTGCCAAAGGACCGGCCAGGCAATGGTGGAGAGTTGAAAGTTATAGCGAGTCAGGTAGGCCAGGAACCAGGCGCCCGCGACCATGCAGATGTCATGCGCAACGATCGCAATCCGGCGCTTTGAGGCCAAGGCCCACTCCTCTTACCAGGTTGCCCATCATTTCAGTATTACTTGCTGATTTGATGAGATTATTTTTTGTTATCAATGCAATGCGGCGTATTGTACTGCAATATCCCCGCGATGTTAATGCGATTCTTAAACCAAGGGGTATTGGATCTTTGGGCTAATACTATCGTGTACTGACACGATGAACTCGGGGAGTTTCCAGCTCCAGGAAGAGGGTGTCTCTACATGGAGACTTCCGGCGTCCGACCGGCCAAATGGCGCTGCTCGATATGACGCACCCCAATCACGCCTGCCAGGCAGGTGGCAAGGATCACGCCAATTATTGCCCACTGTGTAACCATCGAGGCGCGAAATGCACATAAAGCGCCAACGCTGCACAGCAGCATCAATCCGTATTCCCAAAACACGGTACGCCGGTGACTCCATCCTGCCTGAACCAGTCGCTGGTAATAGTGATTGCGATGCGCTTCCCAGAAGCGCTCGCCTTTAAGAGTGCGGTGCGCCAGGGTCAGCGTGGCATCGAAGACAAACGGTGCAAAGACCAGCACGGCAAGCCACAACGGGAACAGCCCATCTCGGTCCGCCCACAACGACATCGCCGCGGCGAGCAACCCAAGCGCGGACGAGCCGGTATCGCCCATGAAGATGCGGGCGGGAGGAAAGTTCCACACCAGAAAGCCGGCCGCTGCCGCGGCAATCACCCAGCACACTGTGGCGTAATAGTCGTTTCCCGCGAAATGACCGAGCAGGCCCATTGTTCCAAAACCAAACACCGCCATACCGCCCGCGAAGCCGTCCATGCCGTCCATGAAATTATAGAGGTTGGTCATCCAGATAATGAACAAGACACTTATCACGTAAGCCATGCCGATCTGGAGGCTAATGTGAATGCCGGGCAATACAATGGATTGTCCAAATAAACCTCCGGCCTGAAGTAAGACTGCTGCCAGTAAATGCATCGATAACCTGATTTTGGCGGAAACATGCGAACGATCGTCTATAAATGATATGAAGGCTATGATCGCTGCAGCTCCTGCGATCCAGGCGGGATCTGATTGCACTCCAAATTGAACAATGAGTGCAAGTGTTCCAGCAATAATACCGACCCAGATTCCCAGCCCTCCAGTGCGTGGTGTTGGTATCTGGTGGAGGGAGCGTTCATTGGGATGATCCATGATCTGGAGCAGAGAGCCTGATCGTCTAAGCATATAGACCATGATGCAGCTAAATGCAAAAGCCAGAGTCAGAATAAATGTTAACGATGTCATGATGCGCGCGCGAAAATAATTATATTTACTTCAGGCGTACATTCTCTCTGTACCAGCGACCCATTGCAATCAGTCCGTCACGGGGTATAACGGGCGGAGACCAGTTAAGAAGCGTGCGGGCTTTTGAAATATCGATTTGAAGGGAGCAGCATAGCTGTTGATATAGGGTATGCAGGCCAAGTGTATGTGCGCCTATTCTTAATATCTCAATTGGCACGGGTAACTGAATTACCCGTTTTTTCATGCCTTCGGCGAGGAATGCTATAAGTTCATCTGTTGAGACATCCTCGGGATCTCCGGCGAGAAAGGTTTCGCCGGCAGCCTTTTTGTGATCTATACAACGGACAATCAGATCGACGATATTATCAAGAGATACTAACGTTCGTTTATTTCTGACAAGCCCAAATGGTAACGGCCAGCCGTGAGACACTATTTTGAGCAACCTAGCCAGGTTGCCTGGTGGTTTAGGTCCATAAATCAATGGGGGACGAATAATGACAATTTCCATTGCCGCGCTCCTTCCCAGCGCGCGCAATCCAAGCTCGGCTTCATGTTTTGATATGGCGTAAGGCGAGTGCGGGGAAATTGATGAAATCTCCGAGAAAGGCTCGCTGTTGGTTTCAGCCCCATTTACTCCGATTGAGCTGATAAAAACAAATCGCTTTACGCCCAGGTCTGCCGCCTGCTCAGCAAGATTGAGCGTGGCATTAACATTGACTTCCCTATATGCGGTGATTGGATCGGCGATATCCTCATTTAGAATGTGGGCCCGCCCCGCTGCATGAATCACGACCTCAATGCCGGCTAGGGCATTGTGATATTCAGTGGCTGGACCAATGCCATCGACAATAACTGCTTCAATACAGCCTGGCAAATCAGATATGGCACGCCGCGACAACACCCTTATTTTATAAATACCATCACTACCAAGACGAGATAATAGCGACCTGCCAACAAATCCACTTGCGCCAGTGAGCAGTAATCGTCCCACGCTCACCGCCTGAAATACTGCATTAACTTGACGGGTATCTTCGCCAGAAGAAGAAATATATTCGTATATAGACCATTCTCGCGGCAGGCACGCACAATCTCGAAATTCTGACGTATTCGCCCGAGCATGCCATTGTTACTTACCCCGCCGGACCGCATTTTTACCATGCTACGATCAATGTAGCCCAATCTGGCAGAGTACTTGACCAGGATTCTAGTAATCATCTCGGAATCAGCAGCCACACGATAGTTTGTCTTATAAGGACCGACCTTATCATATAGCTCTTTTTTGCAATAGAAGGTGGGATGGGCAGGAACAATGCCAAAACGCAAATGCTTTGGATTAAAGTGTTTTAACCTATAATGACGTAGCGTCCTTCTTACATTGTTTTTATCGACGATATCAAGATTACCATGCACGGCATCCACTTCCTGGCTGTCCATTGCTTCCGAAACCCACTTTAGGACGTCTGCCGACGAAAAATAATCGTCTGCATTCAACATTCCCACATATTCACCAGTCGCCGCCCGTATTCCCTTGTTCATCGCATCGTAAATACCATTATCATTCTCGCTTATCCAATAAGATATTCTGTCTTCATACTGGCGAATAATATCCAAGGTGCCGTCACTCGAGCCGCCATCGATTATTATGTATTCTAAATTTTCATAGCTTTGGGAGAGTACGCTTTTTATTGTATCCTCCAGCGTTGGCGCACAATTATAGGTCACGGTAACTATGGTTATGAGCGGCCCACCTGGATGTGACGCATTACAGAGCTTTCTATGCCGTAGCCCGCTACGCGTCACTTCA
>JADLET010000088.1 GCA_020845975.1 Gammaproteobacteria bacterium
AACCGCTTGATTCGTCCGCGCGTATCTCTTTGATCTGTATGGGCGTGACCGGTGGTCTTTGCGGACTTCGGGCCAGTTTCAGGGAGCGAGGTCGGAGCGAGGAATGGCCAGGAGAGAGTGGAATCTGGCTCGGAACGGCCAATTCGGGCGGCAGGCGAAGTCCGCAGGCTTCCGCAGGAACCCCCAACAACACGCGGGAACTGGCGCAAACAGGCAAAAAATAGCCCCAACTGATATCAGTTGGGGCTTCAGTATTGGTGGAGGCGGCGGGAATCGAACCCGCGTCCGCAAGTCCTCCGCCCTCAGTTCTACATGCGTAGCCGCGTCATTGATTTAACCGGCTGCTACCCGACGGGCAGGGAAGACAGACGGCGAGCCCCTAAGGTTTTAGCGACTTGGCCCGGAGCAAGCCTTATCGCGATCTTGTGAGAGATGACCCCTGATTCGTCCCGAAGGACTACGGACGCACAAGCACGTATCCGGTCAGAGGCTGGCTGACTTAAGCAGCCAGGGCGTAGTTGTCGTCGTTGGCAACTATGTTTTTTGCAGCTGGATTTACGAGGTTTTCTGCCCCTCGGCATGCACTTCAGGTTTTGCAACCCACGTCGAAGCCAAGTCGCCCCCTGAGGACTATTATAGGGATGGCAGTTGCGGATACAAGGACAGTGGCTGAAAAAAACAAGGACTAAGGAATAAGGACTAAGGACTGAGTAAGGTCAAAAGATACACCCCGAGAAATCATCCGGCCGCCAATACCTGCGCCATAAGCGATGTTCTGGATATGGATCGTGCTTTTAACTAAGTCCTTAGTCCTGAGCCCTCAGTCCTATATTTTAATCTTCATGATTCTTTGTTTTTCCCGCTGCCAGTCGCGTTCCTTTTCGACGGCGCGCTTGTCGAATTCCTTCTTACCCTTGGCGACTCCGATCTTGAGCTTGGCGCGGCCACGGCTCCAGTACAGGGTCAGCGGCGCCAGGGTATAGCCCTTGCGTTCGACCGCGCCGATCAGTTTGTCGAGCTCGCGCCGGTGCAGCAGCAGTTTGCGCGTGCGCGTGGCGTCGGGGTGGATATGGGTGGAGGCGGTGGCGAGCGGCGATATGTGGGCGCCGAACAGCCAGGCCTCGCCGTCCTTGATCACCACATAGCTCTCCTGCAGCTGCACGCGGCCGGCGCGCATGCTTTTGACCTCCCAGCCCTCGAGCACGAGGCCGGCCTCGTGCTGTTCCTCGATGAAGTATTCATGGCGCGCACGCCGGTTTTCCGCGATGGTGCTCGAGGTGCTGGACTCCTTGGTTTTCTTGCCTTTGCTCATGCGGGTAACCGTGGCACGCGGATGCGAATCCGCGCGGCTCGCGCGGGTGGAATGTCGTACGAAAGCGCTGATTATACACGCAAGCCCGTGCCGGGTTGAGCGATTTGCCCGACCGGCTTGCCGTGCCTGCTGGCCACGCATATCATGTTGCGCTGCGGCGCCGGATCAGGGTCTGCGGTAGTGCGGCGCCGGATGCGGATAGATTGCTGGAAGCGGTGTCAGGATGCGGGGTATTTCGAAGTCGGGTTTCGATTCGGCGCCGGTGGCGGGGCGTGCGGACTTCCTCATGGGACTGCGGAGGCGCCGATGCCGGTGATCAACAGGAGCGCCCTCGTGCCGTACAGCGCCGCGGAGATGTACGCCCTGGTGGACGACATCAAGACCTATCCGCAGTTTCTGCCGTGGTGCCGCAGTTCGTCGGAGTGGTCACGCGGCGAGGATGAGGTGAAGGCGTCGATCGAACTGCATCGCGGCGGCATCAACAAGACCTTTACCACACTGAACCGCCTGCAGAAGGACAAGATGATCGAGATGCGTCTGGTGGAGGGTCCGTTTCACCATCTGGAGGGATTCTGGCGATTCGAGGCCCTCAGTCCCGCGGCGAGCCGTGTGTCGCTTGATCTGGAGTACGAGTTCTCCAGTCATCTGCTCCGCCTGGCGATCGGCCCGGTGTTCAGTCAGATCGCCAATACCCTGGTCGACGCCTTCTGTGAGCGGGCGGTGGAATTATAGGGAAAACGCTGAAAAGATCGAGGTTGAGGTAAGCTACGCGCGTTCCGACGTGCAGGTGATCATTCCGGTCAGGGTGGAGGTGAACGCCACCGTGGAGGAAGTGATCAGGCTGTCCGGCGTGCTCGAGCAGTTTTCGGACATCGACCTCGCGGTCAACAAGGTGGGCGTGTTCGGCAAGCTGTCCAAACTGAGCGCGCAGCTGCAGACGGGTGACCGTGTGGAAATCTACCGGCCGTTGATCGCTGATCCGAAGGAATCGAGGCGCCAGCGCGCCGCGGAAGCGAAGGATACTCCCAAGGCGGAATCCTGACGGCCGGAGTTCACTCGGTCGCGACGTCTTGCTCGTCTTTCACGTGATCAAGCAGATCCCCGCTGAAATACACGGTCACGTGTCGGTGATCAACCTTCTCCTTTCCCTTGGTGAGGATATACACATAATCCCAGCGATCCGGATGAAAGGGATCCATGATGGGCGCCGTGCCCATCACGAACTGAACCTGCTGGCGGCTCATGCCGGGTTTGAGTTGCGCGATCATCTCTGGTGTAATGACGTTTCCCTGCTGAATCTCGACCCGGTGCATCGTGCAGGAGACAGTGATGAGGATGATGCAACCGAGGGCAAGGATGCGTGATAGTGGCATTGGCGTGTCCAACTGCGGTTGTCGAAGGCGTTTCATTATATATAATTAGCCGTCCGTCCGCAGCGGAACAGCCGGAGAATTCCACATGGTGACCAAGCAGAATCCCAGCGACAGCAACCTCGAGGGCGTGGATCTCAAAAAGGCCGGCCTCAAGATTACCCACCCGCGCATCAAGATCCTGCACATCATGGAGTCCAGCGAGAAGCGCCACCTGGGGGCGGAAGACATCTACAAGACACTGCTCGATACCGGTGAGGATGTGGGGCTGGCCACGGTTTACCGCGTGCTGACCCAGTTTGAGGCCGCCGGGCTGGTGGCGCGTCACAACTTCGAGGGAGGCCACTCGGTCTACGAGTTGAACCAGGGCAGCCATCACGACCATATTCTGTGCGTGAAATGCGGCCGGGTGGACGAATTCGTGGACGATACAATCGAGGAGCGCCAGCGCGCGATCGCCAGGAAGGCCGGTTACGAGATAACCGATCACTACCTGAACATCTTCGGCATCTGCGCCGACTGCCGCAAGAAGAAAAAGTAAGGCGCCCGCCCGCGTCGTCCTGAACGCGGGCCACGCGTCTCAGGCGAATTCCTCCGACCGCTTGATCATTTCCTCGGCGTGCGCTCGTGTCTGCGCGCTGATCTCGACGCCGCCCAGCATCCGCGCGATTTCCTCGCGGCGCTCTTCCGCCGCGAGCGGCTGTATCGTTGACAGGGTCTGCTTGCCAGCGTTGCGCTTGCTGACCTGCAGATGGTGATGGCCCAGGGCGGCGACCTGCGCCAGGTGGGTGATGCACAGCACCTGGCGGCATTCGCCCAGCCGGCGCAAACCCTGGCCGACGATCTCCGCGACGCGACCGCCGATGCCGACATCCACCTCGTCGAAGATGACGGTGGGCACGTCGACCTGGTCTGCGGTGACCACCTGGATGGCGAGTCCGATGCGCGACATCTCGCCGCCAGAGGCGACCTTGGTGAGCGGGCGCGGCGGCTGGTGCGGATTGGTGCTGACCAGAAACTCGATGCGGTCGAGTCCGGACGGCGAGGGCATGTCGTCCGCGCGCGCCTGGAGTTCGATTGTGAACACGCCATCCGGCATGCCGAGCCGGCGCATCTCCTGCATGACCTTCTTTTCCAGTGTCCGCGCCGCCTTAGCGCGCGCGGCGCCGAGTTTTGCGGCAGCGCCGCGATAGCGGGTCTCGCATGCCGCGATCTCCCGCGCGATTTCCTCGCGCCGCTGCCAGGCGCCCGCGAGGCGCTCGATCTGCGCGCCGAGGCGCTGGCGCAGTTCCGGCAGTTCGCGCGCGGGCAGGCGATGCTTGCGCGCGGCGGTGTGGATGGCAGCGAGACGCCGTTCCACCTCTTCAAGGCGCTGCGGGTCCAGTTCGAGCCTGTCCACATAGGTGCGCAGTTCGGTGGCCGCCTCTTCGATCTGGATCGCCGCGCCGTCGAGCAGGTCGATCACCGGCTGCAGGCGCGCATCGGTCACGCGCTGCTGGCGCAGATCGTTCAGTACGCGCGTCAGGCGGGTGCACAGGGAATCCTCGTCTTCGTCGATCCCGGCAAGCCCGGCCTGGCAGGTCTCGATGAGCAGGCCGGCGTTGGCCAGGCGTTTGTGCTCCGCGTCCAGCTGCTCCAGTTCCTGTGGCGTGACATCAAGCTCGTCGAGCTCATCGAGCTGGAAGCGCAGGAATTCGATCTGGGCATCGCCGTCGGAGCCGGACACGTTCAGTTCCTCCAGCTCGCGGGTCAGTTGCCTCCATGCGCGGTACTCCAGTTCCACCGCGGACAGCAGGGCGGGCTGCGAGGCAAAGCCGTCGAGCAGGGTGAGCTGATGGTCGCGCTTGAGCAGGGAGTGATGCTCGTGCTGGCCATGCACGTCCACCAGCAGGGCGCCAAGCTCGCGCAGGGTCTGGATTGGAACGGTGCTGCCGTTGATCCAGGCCTTGGAGCGTCCATCCGCCGCGACCGTGCGCCGGACGATACATTCGGCGCCGTCGCCGGTTTCCAGTTCCTGTTCCAGCAGCCACGCGCGCGCGGCCTCGTTATTGGTGACCGCCAAGGTGGCGGTCACCTCGGCGCGTTCCGTTCCGATGCGAATGACGCCCGCGTCCGCGCGGTCCCCAAGGGCGAGTCCGAGTGCTTCGATAAGGATGGATTTCCCCGCGCCGGTTTCGCCGGTGAGTACGGTGAAGCCCGGCTCGAGTTCGAGCTCGAGTTCATCGACGAGTGCGTAGTTACGGATGTGCAGATGCGTCAGCATGGGAACTTCAGCGGTTCTTCGGTGTTTCCGCCCAGTTGAGCTTGGCGCGCAACAGCTCGTAGTGATCATGCCGGGGCAGGTGCACCAGCCGCACCGGCGCCTGCTTGCGAATGCGCAGCCGGTCGCCGGCGGTGAGGTCGAAGGAGACCTGGCCATCGCAGGTGACCTGCGCGTGGTCACGATTGCCATTGCCGATGATCACATCGATTTCACTGGAGCCGTCGACGACGATCGGCCGGTGGCTCATGGTATGTGGACAGACCGGGACGATGACGATGGCGTCCAGCGCGGGATCAAGAATCGGACCGCCCGCGGACAGTGCGTACGCGGTGGAGCCGGTCGGGGTCGAGACGATCACGCCATCGGAGCGCAGCTTGTTGAGGTAACGGCCGTTGATGCAGGTCTCCAGCTCAATCATGCGGGCGACATTCCGCTTGTGTACCACCACTTCATTGAAGGCGCTTCCGGAGTTGATTTCGGTCTCTGCGCGTATTACGGAACAGCTGAGCAGAAAGCGTTCCTCCATGCGGTAATCGCCGCGCAGGATCTGGTCCATGCATTCGAGCATCTGCCCGGGGGAGATGTCGGTGAGAAATCCGAGATGGCCAAGGTTGACGCCGACCAGCGGTACGTCGTGTACTGCGAGCGAGCGCGCGGCATTGAGCAGGGTGCCGTCGCCGCCGACGATTACCGCGAGATCGCTGCGCCGGCCGATCTCATCGCGGCTGGCGGTCTCGATGCCGATATCCGGGAACAGCATCGCGGTATCCGCATCCAGCAGCACAGTGACGCCCTTTGCGCGGAGGTGGACCGCGAGGGCGCGGATCGTGTCAGCAACGCTTGCGTCGCTGAACTTGCCAATGATGCCGATGTTCTTGAAAGCCACTGTTTCGGATCCATATTGGATAAAGAATGCAGGAAAGGTATCACGCGGCCTGTCGATCACCAAGGGGCTTTCTTGACACGCTGGAACCGAGTTGCTACTTTCCCTTCAACTTCCGCGGCGGTATGCCGGTAGGCTGGGTAACCTGATGATATCAAAATGGTATTTTTGTGAGTCACCATGAGCAAGGAACTCAATGATCGAACCCGCCACCTGTTGAAGGTATTGATCGAGGTCTATATCCGCGACGGTCAGCCGGTCGGTTCCCGGACCTTGTGCCAGGAATCGGGGCTCGACCTCAGTCCGGCCACGATCCGCAACGCGATGGCGGAACTTGAGTCGCGCGGTCTGGTGGCCTCGCCGCATACCTCGGCCGGGCGTATCCCCACGGACAAGGGTTATCGCCTGTTTGTCGATTCGCTGCTGGCGCTGGAGCCGGGCGACAGCCGCGAAGTTCAGCGCCTGAAGTCCCTCTTCGAGCAAGGTGTCACCCTGCAGGGGCTGGCGGTTTCCGTATCAGGTCTCCTGTCCGGAATGACCAGCATGGCCGGGCTGGTCATGGTGCCGCGGAGTGAGCGTCTGATCCTGCGTCATATCGAATTCATTGCGCTGTCGGAACAGCGCGTGCTCGCGATCCTGATGCTTAATGAACAGGAGGCGCACAACGTGGTCATCCATACCGGCCGCGCATTTACCGGCGCTGAACTGGAGCGGACCACCAATTACCTGAATACGACATTCGCCGGAAAGGACCTCGCGGATATCCGGCGTCATCTGTTCAATGAACTGAACGACGCGCGCGCGCGCATGGATCACACCCTGGATACGGCCATCCTTCTCGCCGGGCATGTGCTGGAGCGAAGCGGTAACCGTGAGGATGTCATTGTCTCCGGCCAGACCAACCTGATGGATTTCAACGAACTGTCCGACCTGGATCGTCTGCGCGTGCTGTTCGAGGCGTTCAGCGAGAAGCGGAAGATCCTGCATCTTCTCGACCGCTGCCTCTATACCCAGGGTGTGCGCGTGTTCATCGGCAAGGAATCCGGCTGCAACGAACTCGACGATTGCAGCGTGGTGACTTCGACTTACGCGGTCGATGGCCGGGTGGTCGGGGTGCTCGGGGTGATCGGTCCTACGCGCATGTCCTACAAGCGGGTGATCCCGTTGGTGCACTCGACGGCGAATCTGCTCAGCGCGGCCTTGAATCAGTACCACTAGATCCCTAAATTCAGCCACAATGACGCCGGTCTGGCGCGCCCGCGTCCGATCCCGCCGGGTCGGGCACAGCGAGTCATATCGTTTTTAAGAACCAAGCTGGGAGGTGTGATGGCGACAGAGAAGGATCCGGCCATGGAGGCGGATGAACGGCAACAAACCGCGGAGGGGGCCGGGCCCGAGGCGGAGAATGCGCAGGGCGGGGCCGACGAGCTGTTATTGAGCCTGCAGGATGCTCAGGCCAAGGCGGACGAATACTGGAACCAGCTGCTGCGGGTGCGGGCCGAAATGGCCAATGTCCAGCGCCGGGCCGAGCGCGAGCTCGAGAATGCCCATAAGTACGGGCTGGAGAAATTCGCCGCCGAACTGCTGCCGGTCCTCGACGGTCTCGAAATGGGGCTGGGCGCCGCAGGGGACAGAATTGATCCGGTCAAGCTGCACGAGGGCATGGAGCTGACCCTGAAGATTCTGACCGCCGCCGTCAACAAGTTCGGCCTGCGCGCTGTCGATCCCGTGGGCGAGAAATTCAATCCGGAACTGCACCAGGCGATGAGTGTACAGCCCGCGCCAGGCACCGAGCCCAACACGGTGCTTACCGTCTATCAGAAGGGATATCTGCTCAACGACCGGCTGATTCGCCCCGCCATGGTGGTGGTGTCCGCGGCCGGTGGGGGCAAGCCGGATGCCGCGGCGGAGAAGAAAATCGACGAGCTGGCTTGAAAGCGGGTCCAGTGCCCCAATATACCTCACAACTTGAGGTGTTTAGCGGCGGGTGCCGCCGGTATATCAACAGAAAAATGGAGAACTCCCGCGATGAGCAAGATTATTGGAATTGACCTGGGTACGACCAACTCCTGCGTCGCCGTTATCGAAGGTGGCAAGCCCCGGGTCATCGAGAACTCCGAGGGCAGCCGCACCACGCCCTCGATTGTCGCCTTTTCCGATGATGGCGAGGTGCAGGTGGGCCAGGCCGCCAAACGGCAGTCGGTCACCAACCCCAGGAACACCCTCTACGCTATCAAGCGCCTGATCGGGCGCCGCTTCGGCGAGGATGTGGTGCAGCGCGACCTGGATCTCGTGCCCTACAAGATCGTCAAGGCCGACAATGGCGACGCCTGGGTCGACGTCAATGGCAGGAAGATGGCGCCGCCGGAGGTTTCCGCGCGCGTACTGATGAAGATGAAGAAGACCGCCGAGGACTATCTGGGCGAAGAGGTGACGGAGGCGGTGATCACCGTTCCGGCCTATTTCAACGATTCCCAGCGCCAGGCCACCAAGGACGCCGGCCGTATCGCCGGGCTTGAGGTCAAGCGCATCATCAACGAGCCGACGGCCGCGGCGCTGGCCTTCGGTCTCGACAAGAACCGCGGCGAGGCCAAGATCGCGGTGTATGACCTCGGCGGCGGTACTTTCGATATCTCCATAATCGAGATCGCGGACGTGGAGGGCGAGCATCAGTTCGAGGTGCTGTCCACCAATGGCGATACCTTCCTCGGTGGCGAAGATTTCGACATGCGCCTGATCGACTACCTGGCCGACGAATTCAAGAAGGACCAGGGCATCAACCTGCGCGGCGATCCGCTCGCCATGCAGCGACTGAAGGAGGCGGCGGAGACGGCGAAGATCGAACTGTCCAGCAGCCAGCAGACGGACGTCAATCTCCCCTACATCACCGCCGACGCGACCGGTCCCAAGCATCTCAACATCAAGGTGACGCGCGCCAAGCTGGAATCGCTGGTCGAGGAGTTGATCACCCGCACCATGGAACCGTGCAAGATCGCGCTCAAGGACGCCGGCCTGAAGGCCTCCGAGATCGATGACGTGATCATGGTCGGCGGCCAGACGCGCATGCCGAAGGTGCAGGATGTGGTGAAGGATTTCTTCGGCAAGGAGCCGCGCCGCGACGTCAATCCGGACGCGGCGGTGGCGATCGGCGCCGCGGTTCAGGCCGGTGTGCTCGGCGGCGAGGTCAAGGACGTTCTGCTGCTCGACGTGACTCCGCTCAGTCTCGGCATCGAGACCATGGGCGGTGTCATGACCAAGCTGATCGAGAAGAACACCACCATCCCGACCAAGGCATCGCAGGTGTTTTCGACCGCCGACGATAACCAGACCGCGGTGACGGTGCATGTGCTGCAGGGCGAGCGTGAAGTGGCGGCGGCGAACAAGTCGCTCGGCCGTTTCGACCTGAACGACATTCCGCTCGCACCGCGTGGCATGCCCCAGATCGAGGTCGCCTTCGATATCGACGCCAACGGTATCCTCAACGTGTCCGCCAAGGACAAGGCCACGGGCAAGCAGCAGTCGATCGTGATCAAGGCCTCGAGCGGTCTGTCCGAGGACGAGATCAAACGGATGGTCACGGATGCCGAGGCGCATGCGGACGAGGACCGCCGTTTCCACGAGCTGGTTGACGCGCGCAACAAGGCCGACAATATGATCCATGCCGTCAAGAAGACGCTTGCTGATCTCGGCGACAAGGTCGAGGCGGGCGAGAAGGACTCGATCGAGAAGGCGATCGACGAGCTGCAGGCCGCGATGAAGGGCGATGACATGGCGGCGATCGAGGCGAAGACCAATGCCCTGACGCAGGCCTCGGCCAAGATCGCGGAGCGCGCCTATGCCCAACCCCAGCAGGAACAGGGAGCCGGTCAGGCGACCGGTTCCGCTTCCTCCGGCGGCGCCGGCAATGCGCAGGATAACGTCGTGGACGCCGAATTTGAGGAGGTCAAGGAGGATCAGCGCAAGTAGGTCCCGGCGGGACGATATGCCCGGATGCGTCGCATTCGCGGCGCGTCTGGTCTATCATACGGCCGTTCCGCCGCCTGAGGCGGCGGACACTGAAGCGCGGGGCGTTGCGTCTCGCGCTTTTGCGTATTGGTGAGCCGCAAAACTGCGGCAGAGCCCTGGAAGTGAAGCGGCAGCGGAGTCAGCAGAAGAACAATGGCGAAGCAAGACTATTACGAATTGCTCGGGGTGGCGCGTAACGCCAGCGAGGCCGAGCTCAAGAAGGCTTACCGTCGCCTGGCGATGAAGTATCATCCCGACCGCAATCCCGACGACAAGGAAGCGGAAGAGAAGTTCAAGGAGGCCAAGGAGGCCTACGACGTACTGTCCGATGAGCGCAAGCGTGCCGCGTACGACCAGTTCGGTCACGCCGGTGTCGATGCCGCCGCCGGCGCCGGGGCGCACGGCGGTTTCCGCGGCGCGAATTTCAGCGACATCTTTGATGATGTGTTCGGCGATATCTTCGGCGCGCGCGCCGGGGGGCGCGGCGGAGCGCAGCGCGGATCCGACCTGCGCTATGACCTCGAGCTGAGCCTGGAGGAGGCGGTGCGCGGCACCACGATCAAGGTGCGCGTCCCGACCCTGGTGACCTGCAAGACCTGCGAGGGCAGCGGGGCCAAGAAAGGCACCACGCCGGTCACCTGCACGACCTGCGGCGGCCAGGGCCAGGTGCGCATGCAGCAGGGCTTTTTCTCGATTCAGCAGACCTGCCCGCGTTGTCGCGGGACGGGCAAGATCATCAGTGAGCCTTGCGCCGCCTGCCATGGCCATGGCCGCGTCAAGGATACCAAGACCCTGTCGGTGAAGATTCCGCCCGGGGTCGACACGGATGACCGTATCCGCCTGGCGGGCGAGGGTGAGGCCGGTGAGCAGGGCGGGTTGGCGGGCGACCTCTACGTGTTGATCCACGTCAAGCCGCATCCGATCTTCGTTCGCGAGGGCACGGATCTGCATTGCGAGATGCCGATCAGCTTTGTCACCGCCGCCCTGGGCGGCGAACTCGATGTGCCGACGCTGGACGGGCGCGTCGTGCTGAAGGTGCCCGCCGAGACGCAGACCGGAAAGCTGTTCCGCCTGCGCGGCAAGGGCGTACGTTCCGTGCAGGGCGGCGGTGTCGGTGATCTGTTGTGCCGCGTGGTGGTGGAGACCCCGGTCGATCTGAACGAGCAGCAGAAAGACCAGCTGCGTGAGTTCGATCGCACACTGCAGGAACGAAACGACAGCCACAGC
>JADLET010000089.1 GCA_020845975.1 Gammaproteobacteria bacterium
ACCTGCCGGTGTTCGATGATCACCTGCTGACGGTCGGTAGGGTCAATACCGTGGGAGAACTGGAGAACGAGCGCTGGAATGTCAGCGACTGGACCCATCCCACCAGCTCGAAGGTTCTGAAGATCTCCGATGTTGATGGCGAGGATGAGACCCGGGCGCTGTACGTCCAGGACGCGTATTCCATTACCAATACCATGACTGCCTATCTCGGCCTGCGTCAGGACTGGTGGGAGTTCAGTGGCGGCGAGGCAAACTTCTACAACTCGACGGGGCTGACGCGCACCGACGTCTATGATGATGCCGATGCTTCGGCGACGAGTCCGAAGCTCTCTCTGGTGTATCGTCCCACGCAGGAGACCGCTTACCGTACCTCGATCGGCAGGGCCTTTCGCGCGCCGATGCTGTTCGAGCTGATCCAGACCAGCGGCATCGGAGGTCAGACTTTCATCGGCAACCCGGACCTGAAGCCGGAAACAAATACTTCATGGGAGATCGGTATCGATCACAGTTTCGCGAACGATATCAACGCGATCGCCACGTACTATCAAAGTTCGGTGAAGGATATGATCGAGACCGTGACAGTGACGCCCGCGGCAGGTGGCAACCCGGCGGAGATCAGCCCGCAGAATATCGGCGAGGCGGATATCCGCGGTGTAGAGCTGGAGCTGCGCGGCCCGATGTCGTACGGCTTCTCATGGTCGGCAAATTACACTCACACCGATGCTGAGGTGGCGAAGAACGAGAATGACCCGACGTTAGAAGGTAAGCAGCTGGTACCTGTGCCCAAGACACAGTACAACCTGGGGCTGGACTGGCGGTCTGACGCGTGGCTGGTCACGGCCGATTTGTATCACCAGAGCAAGCGTTACACTCGCGCGAACAATACCGATACCTTCGAGGATGTGCCAGGCTCGACGGACGCATTCACGGTTACCGACATGAAGGCGACTTACAAACTGTCGAACAGCCACAGTGCCTCATTTGGTATCAATAACGTATTTGATGAAGAGTATCACCAGTTCTACCTGAGTCCTGGCCGTACCTGGGTCGCGGAGCTGAGGGCGGAGTACTGATCAGAGTGCTCCTGATCAACGGCGGGCCAGCTGTAAGCTGGTCCGCCGTTTTTTTATATGCGCAGGAAGTGAATCATTTCACTTGATCAAGGCCGCGGCGTCCTGCCCAGTCGCGCGCGAACTGCCAGGCGACGCGGCCGCTGCGTGATCCGCGGGCCAGGGCATAGCGCAGTGCCTCGCGGCGGAGAGTATCCGGATCGTCCAGCGGGGCGCCGAGCCGCCTCAGCCAACTGAAACAGATAGCGAGATAGTGATCCTGGCTGAAGGGATAGAACGACAGCCATACTCCGAAGCGTTCCGACAGCGAGGTCTTTTCCTCCACCGCCTCGCCGTGATGGATCTCGCCGCCGCGCAGGCGCGCCTCCTCGTTCTCACCCATATATTCCGGCATCAGGTGGCGGCGATTCGAAGTCGCATAGATGAGAAGATTGTCCGTCGCTCCGGACAAGGATCCGTCGAGGACAGCCTTGAGCGCCTTGTAGCTGGAATCGTCCGCTTCGAACGAAAGGTCGTCGCAGAACAGGATGAAGCGTTCGGGGCGGCCGTGGACGAGATCGATGATATCCGGCAGGTCGGCCAGATGTCCCGCCTCGACCTCTATCATGCGCAGCCCGCGATCGGCGTATTCCGTCAGCAGCGCCTTGATGAGGGAGGACTTTCCCGTGCCACGCGAGCCCCACAGCAGGACATTGTTGGCCGGAAGGCCGGCCAGAAACTGGCGCGTGTTGCGATCGATCTCGCTTTTCTGTTCGTCGATATTGTGCAGGTCATCAAGTCGGACCCGGTGGGGATGTCTGACCGTCTCCAGGTGCCCACGCCCATAAATCCGTCGCCAGCGGAATGCCTCCGCATTCTCCCAGGTGAGTTCCCTGTCGCCAGCCGGCAGCAGGCGCTCAATCATTTCGATGAGTCGCTCGGCGCGGGCCAGAACCTGCTCGGCTTTGTCCATCCCGGTCTCCCAGCGATTTATTACGAGAGAGTATAGTAACAGACACAAATGGAGGGGAAGCAATGCTTCAGCGCGGATTCGTGGCGCTGATTTAGGGGCCTCTGATTAATTCTTCATTCAGGGTGTAGCGTAGATCCGGAATCCGGAACGTTCAATTCAATGCGGTACTGGATCCCGCTTCAACTGGAATGACGATATAGAGATTAATCAATGCCTGCATGGATATTGTAGGGCGAGAGAATTTCTTGCGCCTCGATGGCGGGATCAGTCGGGACTCGGCAGCTGTCCCAGCCAGTAGCGTGCACTGTCGGAGAAGCGCGAATCATTGCTGGCCGCCTTGAGTGCCGCCGCTGCGACGTCCCGATTCCCGTTCTGGTAGGCTGAAATACCGAGCAGATAGCGGGCCTCGCTGGTTTCATTGTCGAGTGAGCCCTTGTCCAGCGCCCTGGAGAGATACTGCTCCGCCTCATTCCATTCGTCATTCTGATAATGGAGCTTGCCGAGGAGGAGGGCGATCTGGCCATTTGGCGCGGACTCGGCCGCCCTGGTCAGGACCTGTTTTGCCGTTTCTGTTTCACGCGCGCGGATCCAGAGTCGTCCTTCAAGGAATATCCTCTCCGTGGTTGGCTCAAGTGTGCCGGATGCCAGCCATTCACCCAGCAGTCTTGCCGCTTTTTCGGGTATGCCGAGGTTGGCGTGCAATCCGACGATGCACTCGAGATCGTCACCCTTGAGCAGTCCGAGACGATAGGCGAGCATCAGGCTGGCGAGTGCCTCGTGGTTCTTGTCCTGCTCAAACAAGACATAGGATAAATACTGCCAGTAGGATGTGTTCTCGGGATAGCGCGCCAGGATATCGCGCAACAGGGATTCAGCCTTGGTATATGCATTCTGTTCCCGATAGACGGAGAGCAGGATCTGGTAGGTGTTTTCCTGGGGTTTGTCGCTGGACGCGATGGCTTTGAGCGCCAGTTCCTCTGCCCGGGAGAATTCACGGAGTTCGAAATAGATGTAGGCCGCGACGGCCAGAAAATCGGGCGTCGGGCTTGCCTCCTGCGCGAGTATGGCGTCGATATGGCGGCGGGCGCAAGCAAAGTCCCGAATGTCGAGACAGGCCTGGGCCAAGGCTGTCGTGACTGTCAGCGTGACATCATCGGGAAGGGCGCCGAGGGCGAGAGCGGACTCGAATGCGGTAATGGCCGGTTTCGTCTTGTTCGAACCGAGATGGGCATAACCCAGCAACTGCTGAGAGACGGCCTGTTCATATTCACTGAGGTTGCCGGTATCGAGGAGGGCATTGAGGCGTGTGGCGGCATCTTCGTTGCGGTTCTCCACCATCAGCTTGTTGATGGCGGAGACTTCCTCATACACCTTGGGCGTCATACCGTTTTGCGCCGGGGCGGTTGCCGCGATGATCAGGCTCATCAACAGAAACGGAATGTGAAGTAGGCGTCGGAACATTATTTTAGTTATTCAGCTTGAATTCGATCCGCTGGCGCGCGACGACCTGAATCGGATGACCATTGTCCTGCTTCGGCGCAAATTTCCAATATCGAACGCTGCCGATGGCCGCCCGATCGAAGATGCCAGGTGGGCTCGCATTGAGAACGGTGACATCGCGTACTCTTCCATCCTGGTCGACGATGAACTCCACGTCGACGAATCCTTCGATACGACGCATGCGCGCCTGGGCGGGATATTCGGGGGGCATGCGCACCAGGGCGACGAGTTCGCCCGCGTCGATCCAGTGCGCCCCGCCGCCGATATTCCCCAGGAACGGGCCGCCGGTCTGTGAAGACAGGGATGCCAGCTTGGGGGCCGGCAGGGGCGCCACCTGCTGAACCTGGGTCGGCGTGACATTGAGCCGTTGAGCCGGTTTCGGCTGCTGGGGCGGCTCAGGTTTCGGTGGCAGCGTGCGCCGCGGCGGCGTCTTCAGCTCATTGATGGACTGCTCCCTGACATAATCAATCCGTATCAGGTCGGTGACCTTGAGGTTCCGCGCATTTTGTTGCGCCAGCATGATCTGCATCAGAAAAAACAGCAGCAGATTGATGATGAGCGCTATCAGGAATGCCGCGGCGAATCTCATCAGCGCGAGGCCTCGGTGGCGGCGACCGCAACATTGGCGACGCCGGCAAGCCGGGCCTGGTCGACGACCTGTACGACCAGCCCGGTGCGTGAGTCCGTGTCCGCGAGGACGACCACGGAGCCTTCCGGATGCTCGGCGCGCAGCCTAGCCACATGACTGCGCACCATGCGCGGATCGATGCGCTGGCGGTCGATCCAGACCTCGCCTTCGTTGGTCACGGCGATCATGATGTTGGCGCGCTCCTGCGCCACTGCGGTCTTTGCGCTCGGCCTTTGAACCTCGACGCCCGCCTCCTTGACGAAGGAGGATGTCACGACGAAGAAGATCAGGATGATGAACACCATGTCGAGCAACGGTGTCATGTTGATCTCCGGCTCCTCGTACTGCTGATGGGAGTGTGCTTCATCCATCGAAGGCTTCCTCATTGTCAGAATCGCCGTTGGTAAGCTGGGACGCAAGCCGATGCTCGGCCGCTATCACGCGTTCCTGCAGTTCCGAGATGAAATACATGCCGGAAAGGGCGGTGACGAGCCCGGCCATGGTGGTCAGCATCGCTTCCGAGATTCCGGCGGCCATGCCGCGAATGTTTCCGGTACCGAACAGGGTTATCGCGTCGAAGGTTTTGATCATGCCGGTGACGGTGCCGAACAGGCCCATCAGCGGCAGGATGGCGGTCAGTACCTTGATGGTTGGCATGAACTGCTGCAACAGGGAGTGCTGCTCGATGAGCATGGCCTTCCGCAGCCACTCGCGCGAGTGCTCTGTCGCCTTAAGCCAGGCTTCCACCATGCGCCGGTCATGGGCGCGGGAGCTGTAGGTGATGAACCAGTAACGTTCGACGATCAGGCTCCACATAATGCAGGACACGGCAAGTATCAGTACGACGACATAGCCGCCGCGCTCGAAGAATGCCAGCCAGTCCTCAAGCGTTAGCATGGGTGTGGGCGTGGGCGTGTGTGGGCGCGTGTGCGTCGCTTGCCGCGGCCACCAGGGTCGATCCTTGATTGTCCATAATGCCGATGAGCCGATTCGCCTGCCCTTTCAGGAAGCTGTGGATCAGGAGCACGGGGATGGCCACCGCCAGGCCCAGTTCGGTCGTCACCAGGGCTTCCGAGATGCCACCGGACATGATGCGGGGGTCGCCGGCGCCGAACAGCGTGATGGACTGGAAGGTCTGGATCATGCCGGTGACGGTGCCGAGCAGGCCGAGCAGGGGCGCCACCGCCGCGATGATGCCCAGCGTGCGCAGTCCTCCGGTCAGGCGGGTGGCTTCTTCCCCGATGGTCTGGTGCAGCCGCGCCGACAATGCCTTGGTGGACAGGTCCTGCGCCTGCGCTACTATACGGCGCAGGCGGCCGAGCGGGTTATCCTCGCGGATTTCCGCGTTGGCGAGTTGGGACTCCATCTTGCGGCGGGCCTGGATCAGGGCGACGTAACGGTAAATTGCCAGGCCCGCGCCGACGATGCCGATCATGAGGATCAGGTAGCCGATGGCGCCGCCCGCATCGATCTCTTCCATCAGGTTCGGAGTGTGCACGATCAGGGACAGAATGGCGCCGCGCGAGGGATCGATGGGGAAGGGCTCCAGGTCGTTTACCCCGGCGTTCTCGAAACTGGCGGCCATGCGCGTGAAACGCGCCGGCGGCTGGCGGCTGAGTTCGACCAGATTGCCCGTCTCGGGCAGGTAGCGGAGGAAGTGGCCGTCGCTGACGGCATTAAACACCCCGACGCGGATAACGGGCTTGTCCACTTCCTCACCTTGGGCGGTGATGACCGGCGCGGTGAACTTGACCGTCTTCCCGTTCTGGGAGGTGGTCTCGAGCAGTGTCAGCCACAGGCCTTCCAGATCCTGGATGGACAGGGTATGGGGTTTCTTGCTGATCTCGCCCAGGCGCTCGGACCAGCCGCTGAACTGGGCCGTGACGATCGAGTCCTTGATGCTGCCCTGGCTTTCCAGCGCCGCCTGGCGCGCGACGCCGAAGATCTCCTGCAGCTCACCCGATCTGCCGGCCAGATCGGCCTCGAGCCTAGCCAGCTTGTCCTCGTTCTGTTCGAATTGTGCCCGCAATTCGTCGGCGCGGCGTTCCGCGACGCGTTCGTCCGCGCGCGCCTTGTCCAGCAGTGTCTTTTGTTCGTTACGCGCCTTCAGGAATCGTTCCTCGCGCTCCTTGTCGTGTTCGCGCTCCATGCCGCGCGATTGCTTGACGGCCGACAGCAGTGCATCGAGACTGGCCGGCTCCTCCGCCAGCGCGGTCCCGCTGCACAACAGCCACGCCGCGAAGGCTAGGGTGGTCGATGTCGTTCGAATCGGATTGCGGCTCATGTCGTTCCCTCCGCCGTGAACACGGGCAGGCGTATCAGATCGGGTGGCAGTTCCTTCCGCGCCAGTCGCAGGCCCTGGCGCACCAGTTCAACATCATTCCCGGGCAAGACCTGCCAGCTCTGTGAATTCTTGTCCCATACGCCCGCCTCGGTCTCGTCCAGGGTTATGTAATACAGCGCGGTGCGGCCGATCCTGAGAAATTCCACGGTCTTGGGCTCGGCGGCCTTTGGCAGCTCGCCTCGATAGGCCTCGATGGTGTTGCCGTATTCCATCTCGATCTGGTAGGCCTCGAGCAGCCGCCGATATTTTTCCGCCAGCGAGGCACCCGCTTGCTGCATGAGACCGTTCAGTTCATCCAGGCGCGCGCGGCGTTCCTCGAGCAGGAAGGGTACGTCGGTGTCGACGAGCTGAGCGAGTACATCCAGCATCTGACGCATCAGCGGGAAGATCTCGCGCTTGGTGATCTCGATCTGGCGGATTTGCTCACCCATGTCGATCATCTCATCCTGCTGAGTCGCAATCATGCGCTCCATCTGCGCGTTGTAGGTCGCCAGCTGGTCCGCGCGCCGCAGCGATTCCTTGTACTCCGCGAGGGCAGTCTGCGTCTGGTCGTCCAGGTTATCGATACGCTTCTGGGTCGCGGCGGAGTCTTTCTGCAGATTCGTCTGCTCCTCCAGTGGAGGAGCAAGAGCGGCCGCCGCGGACAGAAGGGGGTTGGTCACTGGCAAGGCCAGGACGAGCAGGGAGGCTACAAGACGAAATGACATACGAGACGGATTCTTCATGGGCAAGGCCTCAGCAGGAGGTGACAGCCGAAAAACTCGGGGCAAGGATTATTTGCGGACCAACATGGAAATGAAGGTACAGCACGGGAACTCCTTCCTTATATATAGAGAGGATGATCGGCAGGATTGGATTACCTGCGCACATGATTTTATTGAGGTTTTAGTAGGGCAGTATTAAATAAGAACGAAAGTGATTAAAACACATTGCCTTATAGCTGTCAATTCATCAAGAATCACCAAAGCCGGTTCGTTTGGTGGATAGTCCTCGCATTCAGCATTCTTTCCTGCCCTGCGCGTTCAAAGCGTGTGCATGGCGCTAATGATTAGTCCTTGGCGAAATCAGAATTCACGATTCCACGAGGCATACCAGATACATGGTGGCGCCGGGAAACCGTCGCTGTATTTGTAGTCGCGGTCGAAGATGTTGTCGATGCGCAACAGAAGTCGGTTCTGGCCCCATGTGTAATCGGTCTGGAAGTTGGTTACGGCATAACCATGGACAGGCGCTTGGTGGTCGGCGCGCGAATACTGTTGCGAGATGAGCTGAGTGTTGGCGCCGGCCGTCCAGTCGGGTGATATCCGCCACTGGATGTCGAGTCGACTCTGACGACGAGGTTTGAACGGCAGCGTGTTGCCGGTGTCTTCGTCGAAGGTATGCAGATAGAGGTGGGTTGGCTTGATTTCCCAGTCGGACAAGGGTTTCCATTTGAGGGAGATCTCGGCCCCGCGCTGAGTGACACGGCCGACATTCTGGTAACTGCCGATGCCGTCGCCGCCGCGGATGAAGGTGATGTTATCCGAGATCCGGCTGTCAAACAGGGATACACCAGCGGTCAGGGCGTTGTTTGCCTGAAGGGCGGCTCCGAGTCTGTAGCTTGTGATGTCCTCCATCTGTAGATCGGGGTTCTGCCTCGTGGTGGTGCTCTCGCTATATCGCTGCAGGAAGGTCGGGATGTTGTTGGTCCACTCGGCGCCGGCGGTCAGGTTGAATCTGCCGACCTTGTGTTCGAGCTTCAGCTCCGGACTGGTCGTTTCTTCGTACTCGGAGTAGTAATTCCAGCGCAGGCTGAACGTGAGTCTCGTCGCGCCTTCGCCCGACTCGACGGTCTTCGCGCCGACCAGCCCCAGGCGCTCTTCCCGTTGGGACTGGACCCGGTTGCCAGAGACCTCCGCGATCTCGAGATTGCTCCCGACCTTGGTCCGACCCAGCGTGGGCAGCGCGAGTTCTCCCTTGAGGTCGGCTCCGATCGCCCTGCTCTGGAGTGTGGTGTCCAGTGCGGTATCTGGATTAGTGTTATGTCTTTCAAAGTGGTTGATGTAGGCGGTACCCAGGTAATGGTCCGTGGTGTGCGAGAGGGTGGCGCCGCTGGTGCTGTTGCGCGCGCGCGCATTCGGCGTGGGAAATTCCGGCAGGCCGGGGGAGCCGCGCTCTTCCCGCGCATGATCGAGTGAGAGATCGAGCTTGGCACTTTCGTTGCGTGGCACATTCAGCTTGAACCCGGCAGTTCTGGAGTTGATATCATTGTTGACGCGAAAGCCGTCCGTCCAGTCTCCGCCAAGGGAAATACCCACGCCCAGATTGCGCAGCCGGGTCTGGTAATCCAGGTCGATATTGCCAGCGTGGAATCTGCCGATGCCCAGATCGATTGAACCTCGATCGCCGTCCATGCGCCGCGTCGTGATCCTGATCACGCCCCCGCTGCTGTCATCGCCGTAGAGCGCGGTCTCTCCTCCGGAGATGACCTCAATGCGTTCGATTTCATTCAGTGAGACCAGCTCCCATTTGACGGTGCCGCGGCTGGACAACGGATCGTTGATCGGGCGGCCATCGAGAAAGACCCGGACGGCGGAAGAGCCGAGGATGCTGATCGAAGAGGTGCCGGCGCTGACGCCAGGAACCTGGTTCATCAGATCATTGATGGTGCGGACGTTGAGGCTGCGGATATTGTCGCGGGTCAGGAGATATTTTCCATTAGCGCCGATCTCCGCTGCCGGTAGCGGAGCGGTGATCAGCAACAGGGCAAAGCAGATGAGCGGTTTTCCCATGCGCACGCGGCGTGATCCTGGACCTTCAGATTTCCAGTGAGAGTTGCACTAACCAGGATCGGCCCGGCGACAGATAGAAGTCGTACCACTCCTCATCAGTCAGGTTGTCGATGGACAGCGATGCGGTGAGTTGTTCGGTAATCTGATAACCAAGCCTTGTCTCGATAAGGGTATAGGCATCATAGGCGCCCGGCACTCCTTCCACATCGTCGGAGTTGTCATCGCGGTTGAAGCGGTGCGCGGTATAGCGCACGGTTGCGCCCAGGCCGAGCCGGTTTCGTTGCCAGTTGGCGCCGAACGTCGCCACATGCTTGGGTATCTGGACGATGCGTTTTCCCTCCGAGGCCGGGACGAGAGGGTTATTGTCGATCCGGGCGTCAGTGTAAGTGTAGGCAGCGTTCCAGTCAGTCCGGGAAATGTGGCCGGAGAGGCTGATCTCCAGGCCGCGGCTGTGGGCCTTGGCCGCGTTCTCGAAGCGCTGTACCGGGGGGGTGGACGACGCTGTGGTGCGGTAGATGAAATCCTTCATGTGGTTGCTGAAATAGGTCGTGACCAGACTGGTGTCGTCGGTGAGGTGGTGGTCCAGGCCCGCCTCCAAGGAGGTGGCCATTTCCGGGGCGAGTTCGGGATTACTCTCGAACGTGGTGCCGGAGAGAGGCGACAGCCAGCTGCGATAGAGCTCGAACACGGCAGGAGCGCGGAATGATCTGCCGGCGGCGAGACGATAGCGCGTCTCCGGGGTGTGCTGATAGCTCAGCGCGGCCTTGGGGCTGAAGCGACTGTCACTGCGGCGTGGATATCGGATAGGGTAGCCGCTGACGCCGACGGTGTCAGCCAGACCGTCGCGGGTTTCCCACCAGTCATATCTCGCACCCAGGTAGGTCGTGAGTCTGTCTGTGATGTCGTAACGGTCCTGCGCGAATACGGCGCGGGCCAGCTCCTGTCCGCGTGCCTGGTAGGTGAGCGACGTCGCGCTGTCGCGATCGCTCCAGTCGGAAAGTGCGTGTTCCGTGTTGCGAGCGTCTCCCTGGCGGAAGAATAAACCGGTGGTGAGTGCGTGCCGGGAGCCAAGTGGAGTTTCTAGCTGCCAATCCAGAACGCGGTGGGTGGCTGTCGTCTTGCTGCCTGTGCCCGCGCCGCTGCTTTGGGTAGCCGCGACCGACGGGGTGGTGAACCATCCATTGTATTGATCGATATATCCCAGAGTAAGCTTGCTGCTGGAGCCCCCCAACAAACTGGATTGGGAGATGATGTATTGATCCTGCTCCAGGCCGCCTGGCCCGGACAGATAATTCGCTGTTGGTGTGGCCTGAAAGGAGCTGCTGGCGGCGGAGATGAACGCCGCATTACCAGAAGCATCGTGCAGAAAACTCCGCGGATTCTTGTAATCGTAGCGGGATCTGCTGCGCGCGTAATTGACGCTGACATTGTTCGTTGTCGAAAAACGATATTTGCCTGCGAGTGCCAGATTGGTGTCTTCATAACCGTTGTTACCGCTGTGACCGATGATGAAGCGGGCATTTCCCTGAATGTCCGTGATCGTTTCTGCGCCCGTCAGGCCGGGCGGAGGGGCGGTCGTGCGGGCGATGAAGTTCGTGGGATAACCGTCAGTCGCATGACGGCTGAGGCTGGCACGCAGGCCAAGCGCATCAGTGAGCTGCACGCTGCCGGAAAACGAGGCAGCGAGTACGTCATGCGGCGCTTTCTCGCTGTCGAACGCGTCGCCATGGCCAATCTTGAGGTGCGCCTGCGTACCACCTGTTTCCTTGGTGATGACATTGATGACTCCCCCCATCGCATTGCTGCCATACAGGCTGGAGAACGGACCGCGCACCACTTCGATTTGTTCGATGTCGTCGAGATTGACGGAGGAGAAATTGGCGTCGCCGGTGTAGGTGTCGTTGAGCGGGATGCCGTTAAGCAGGATCGCTGTGCGACGCATGGTGGGAAACCCGCGCAGGGAAATATTGGCGCCGGTATCCATCAGGCCTTTGCCACGTCGAAAATATCCTCCCGGGGTAAGATTTAGAGCCTGGTCGACTGTCATGACATGGCGATTCTGCAGCTCCTTCGCTGTAATGACACTGACGGCGGCAGGAGCTGTATTGGTCAGGGTTTTCCCTCGCGTTGCGCTCACGATCAGGGTTGGCAGGATGTCGGTTTCCCGGTGTGTCGCGGTGCGACTGGCCACGGACTGGGCGGGTACGGATGCCTGAATGGCTGCCGTGACGGGAGTGGTTAAGGTATAGCGCAGGCCGGTGCCGCGCAGGAGACGTGCCAAGGCTTCGGTGATCGATAGCCTGCCCGTTACCCCCTGCGTGAACTTGTTTTCCACTGCTTCGCTGTCGTATAGCAACTCGATATCCGCTTGTTGTATCAACAGCTCGAGCGCGGACGGCAGCCCCTGCGGCGCGATATTGAAATCCCTTCGGTCTTCCGCTGCCGATCCGGTTGCGATCAGGAGCAGCAATATCCCTATTGCGAACGGCAATCGCATGGGTACCACCTGCGATACTTGTTTGGCATTGAATATCCCGCCTGAATGACGTTTGAGCTCTCTAAAAGAGGTCACCCTCGGCGGGGCGGGGCCGCTTTTGGGACTTACGGGGCAGGATGCGGCAGGTCGGGAGAGGCGAGGCGGACTACTCGTCCCTCGAGCTGTGCCTCGACCGGGAGTGTTGCGGACAGTGTGCGGAGAAAGAGGGGCAGGTCGTTGGTGCCAAAGGTTCCGCTCAGTTTGAGCTGTTTGATATCAGGCGAGGAGAAAGAGAAATCCACTTCATGATAGCGCGCCATCTGGATCGCGACCTCCTCCAGGGTGGAGCGCGTGAAGGTGATCCGGCCATCGCGCCAAGCGTCCGCCGATGCGGGATCGACACGGCCGAATCCGGTTCTCATGCCATCAGCGGTGTAGGCGAGTCGATCGCCCTGACTGAGGCGCATGGTGGTAATGTGGTCGGTGGTGATACTGACCGCACCTTCCTTCACGGTGACCACAACCGCGTCCCCCGGCTGTTTGTAGACGTTGAATATCGTGCCGATATCGCGGATTTGTCCCACCCCGGCCAGGACGTCGAATGGGCGCCCGTCGTCGTGATTCACTGTGAACAGGACCTCTCCATGCTCCAGTCTGATGACACGCCCGTTCCGGGTGAATTCGACCCGCACGGCGGAATCTGTATTGAGTTCGAGCTGTGAGCCGTCCGCGAGGAAAATGCTTTTCTGCTCGCCCTTCACGGTCTGATAGAACTCGGAAGGCTGGTCGAACCAGAGCCTGTTTCCCGCGGCCAGGGCGATGATGAGGACCAGGCCCAGGGATGCGGCTAGTTGAAAATGCCGCACTCGGCTCACTTGCGCGCGAGGCCGGTAGGCGCGCGCGGCGTCACGTGCAGGGAATGCGCGGGGCTTGAATTCGTCGAGGTTCTGCCACAGTCCGGCGACATGCGCATACGCGTCGCCGTGGCGCGGATCTCGGCCGAGCCAGTCTTCGAACTCTCTGCGCTCAGTCGGCGTGATTTCGCCTGAATATCGGCGCGCCAGCCAGTATCTGGCCTGCTCTTTTACCTCTTTGTCGTCAGGGGTCTCGAAAGTCACTCTGCCGTACACTTATCTTGATCTTGATGACAGTAAGACGTATGACCTCGCGGGAAGAGGCCACCGTATTGTTGCCTGTCAGGTGCTCAGGGATCAAGCCGTGTGGCGCAATGCTCAATGGCTTTGAGGATGTAGCGTTGTACGGTTTTCTTGGACAGGCCGAGCTGCTCGGCGATTTCACTGTGGGTAAGGCCATCCAGCTTGTTGAGAATGAAGGCGTGCCGGCACAGCTCCGGCAACTCCTCGATAACCGCATTGAAACGGCGCAATCTGGTGTTGCTGTCGAGGGCCGATTCCGGAGACGGCATGGAGGTGGCGAGGGTGTCCGGATCGGCCTCGGTCTCGGTAAAACGCAAGCGCGTGTTTTCCCTTCGGAGGGCGTCTATCGCGAGATTCGCGGCCGTTCTATAAAGATAAGCCGCCGGATTGGAGATTTCGCCAGGCGCAGGGTGTTGCAACAGATGCAGGTAGGTTTGTTGGGCGACATCTTCGGCGTCCTGCCGACGCAAACGGGCGCTTAGAAAACGAACCAGATTCCATCCATGTTGTTCAATCAGCCCGCTGACGAAATCGTTTTTAACGACGGACATGAGGTCTTTGGTGGGTGAGTTAAGCAAAAGTGTTAAGAAGTATGCGTTTATAATCATACGATGTCAAGCCTTGGGCGCGGCATCAGTCGATCGCGCGCGTGGTGGATCTGCGGAAGATGAAGCGAATACGAGGGTAATCAGGCGATGCCAGATCACCCCTCGTTGGGGAGGAGGGGTTGAAGGACGGTCAGAAGGTGAAGCTGAAACCGGCCGAGAAGGCGCTCGGTGTGTCACCAGGGGTGGTCGGGACCTTGTCGCCGTGTCCGCCGTCTACGCCTCTATACTGCGCGTTTGTCTCGTTGTCGGTCATGCCGAAGGCGGCATAGATCCGCGTCTGCGCATCGAGCTGGCGCGTGACACCCAGGCCGAGCCTGAACGCTCCGGAGTCGCCCTGGTCGTCGTTGCTGTCGGCGATCAGGACCTGCGCGGCATAGGTATAGGTGCCGGCGTGATAGCTGCCGTTGACGCCGAATACATTGCGGTCGAGGGTGGGGATATCGTCTGCGCTGATGGTCTCGAAGATCAGGCCGAGTCGTCCGGCGTGGGTGACCTGATGGCTGGCGGCGATCCGGATGCCGTTGACGTCGCTGTTGTCCGCGCCAGTCTGGAGGTTGGACCAGTCCTCATAGGCCAGGGACACATTCAGCAGGCCGAGGGTGTACCAGGCGGCGGCGCTGAACAGGTCGTTGTCATTGTCATCGACGTTATTGCTGTCGTTGTCCTGCGCGTCAGTCGCGTACATGGCCTGGACTTCCAGCCCCTGAAAGTTGTTCATGTACAGCAGCGCATTGCGGGCGCGCTGATTCATCACGTCGCCATCCGCGGCGCTCGCGCCGAGGATCGCGCGACTGTCGCCCACCGTGGTGCCGAGCAGGTCCCAGCGAGTGCCCACGGTCTTGTACGGCGTGTCGTGATAGCCGAGCAACACGGTGCCAAATCGGCTGCCGTGGAATCCGGCAAAGGTGTTGCGAGTGGCGAATTCACCGCCGCCTTCGTCCGTGCGGTATTCCTGTTCCAGTTGCCAGACCAGCGAAAGATCCGGATTGATGTCGTGCTGTCCTTTCAGGCCCAGTTGGGTTTCATTGCTGGAGAGGCCCAGATTGCTCGAATCGCCGGGGCTGTCGGTATCGCTCAGGTCGAGCGACAGATCGATCGTGCCATAGGCCTCGAGAGCGTTGCCCGCCAGGGGCACGCTGGCGTGGGCGAGCGGTGACAGTGCAAGGGCGGCGCCGGCGGCGAAGGCCGCGCCGAGGGTTTTCGCGAGACGTGCATTCTTCAAAGGGGATCCCTCCGGTTGACGATGCCGGCATTATAGCTGCGTGGTGACTGGAACAGAACCTCATCTTTCTGATTGGATTCAGAATTACCCTGCGGCACTCAACGCCTTGCGGGCAGCAGGGAGACTCCTGGCGATTTGCTCAGGGAGGCCTGGTCGCATTGGTGCGCCACTCTGCTTCTTTGCCTTGTTTTAGCACCCTAATAGTGCGCTCATTTGTCTGGGCTCACTTATTTAGTGCATAAAAATCGGGCATTACCCTGCTGATAATGCCTCATATACATGTATATATTTGATTTTTTAATAGTGGTGCAATTTTTGCTGACAAAACCCCATTTTGATGCGCAGCATGTTGAGAGGAGAACACCATGGAGAGTTTGCAGGCTGGTAGTGATGTCCTGTTCCTGTTGATGGGCGCCGTTATGGTGCTCGCTATGCATGCCGGGTTTGCCTTTCTGGAGGTCGGGACGGTACGGCGCAAAAATCAGGTCAATGCGCTGGTGAAAATTATCAGCGACTTTTCCATCTCCACCATCGCGTATTTCTTCATCGGCTACGGCGTCGCCTATGGCATTGATTTCATGCAGGGGGCGGCAACCCTGAATGAGAAAAATGGCTATGATCTGGTGAAGTTCTTCTTCCTGCTGACCTTCGCCGCAGCCATCCCGGCCATCATCTCGGGCGGTATCGCCGAGCGCGCGCGGTTTTATCCGCAGCTGGTGGCGAGTTTTATTCTCGTTGCTCTGGTTTACCCCTTGTTCGAGGGGATCAGCTGGAATGGATTATTTGGTATCCAGGACTGGCTGGAGGCGCAGTTCGGCGCCAGATTTCACGATTTTGCCGGTTCCGTCGTCGTGCATGCCATGGGGGGCTGGATCGGCCTGGCCGCCGTGCTTGTGCTGGGGGCGCGGCGCGGTCGCTACGGGAAGGATGGCATCGTGAGCGCGCATCCGCCGTCCAGCATTCCGTTCCTGGCGCTGGGGGCCTGGATACTTTCCGTGGGTTGGTTCGGATTCAACGTCATGTCCGCGCAAAGCGTACAGGCGGTAAGCGGACTGGTTGCGATCAATTCCCTGATGGCGAGGACCGGCGGCGTGCTGGCGGCGCTTGTCGTGGGCCGCAATGACCCGGGTTTTGTTCATAACGGCCCGCTGGCCGGACTGGTGGCGGTGTGCGCCGGGTCGGACGTGATGCATCCCGTCGGAGCGCTGGTGACCGGGGCGGTTGCGGGGGCGCTGTTCGTCTGGAGTTTTACGCTGACACAGAATCGCTGGCGCATCGACGATGTCCTCGGAGTCTGGCCTCTGCACGGCCTGTGCGGCGTCTGGGGGGGTATCGCCGCCGGCATCTTCGGGCAGGTCGCACTGGGCGGCGCCGGTGGCGTCGCGTTCACGTCGCAGCTGATCGGGACCGGCCTCGGCATCGTGATCGCCTTCGTCGGCGGGATCGTTGTCTATGGAACGCTGAAACGTGTGGTCGGTATCCGGCTGAGCCCCGAGGAGGAGTTTCAAGGGGCAGATCTCAGCGTTCACAAGATCAGGGCAGAATATCCATATAATGAATGAGTTGGCGTGTCGTTCCGGGCCGGGTCGGCGGGCCTGTCACATTCCTTCAGTGGAAATGAGGGCGACAACGTAGTAGCTTAAGAGGTCCGTCGGCAAACGCTTTTCGGGAGTATGGGACGCAAGCTATATATAAAGACCTTCGGCTGTCAGATGAACGAATACGATTCCGCCCGCATGGCAGACGTGCTGGCGGAGTCTCACGGACTGGTACTCACCTGTCGCCCGGAAGAGGCGGATGTACTGTTGTTGAATACCTGTTCCGTGCGCGACAAGGCGCAGGAGAAGGTGTTCTCCGAGTTGGGACGCTGGCGTGAATGGAAGGGGCAGCGCCCCGGACGCATACTCGGCGTCGGAGGCTGCGTCGCCAGTCAGGAGGGCGCGGCCATCCATCAGCGGATACCCTACGTCGACCTGATCTTTGGACCCCAGACACTGCACCGCCTCCCGCAGCTGCTTGAGGCTGCGCGCGCCCGCAGCGGCCCGGTCGTTGATATCTCCTTCCCGGAAATCGAAAAATTCGATCGCCTGCCACAGCCGTCGGTGTCCGGTCCGGGTGTTTTTGTCTCCATCATGGAAGGCTGCAGCAAATACTGCACCTTTTGTGTCGTGCCTTATACACGCGGCGAGGAGGTCAGCCGTCCCTTCGAGGACGTGCTCGCCGAGGTCGCGCTGCATGCCGGACGCGGAGCGCGCGAGGTGACCCTGCTCGGCCAGAACGTCAATGCCTACCGCGGCATGATGGAGGACGGCGCGGAGGCTGATCTCAGCCTGCTGATCCACTACGTCGCGGCGATCGAGGGAATTGAGCGTATCCGTTTCACCACCTCGCATCCACTCGAATTCAGCGCCAGCCTGATCCACGCCTACGCCGAGATTCCCCAGCTGGCCGATCATGTGCATCTGCCGGTGCAGAGCGGATCCGACCGTATCCTCGCCCTGATGAAGCGCGGACATACCGCGCTTGAATACCGCTCCATCGTGCGCCGGCTGCGCGCCGAACGCCCCGGGATCAGCATCTCCTCGGATTTCATCGTCGGCTTTCCGGGCGAGACGGAGGCCGATTTCGAGGCGACGATGGAGCTCATCGAGGCGATACGCTTCGATCACTCGTACAGCTTTATCTACAGCCCGCGTCCGGGCACACCGGCGGCGAGCTATGCCGACGACGTGCCGCTCGATGTGAAGCAGGCGCGGCTGCGGCGCCTGCAGGACAGGATCGGCGAGTTTGCCGCCGCTTACCGCGCGGAGATGATCGGCAGCGTGCAGCGCGTGCTGGTCGAGGGCCGTTCGCGCCGTTCCGAGCGGCAGCTGTCCGGCAAGACTTCGAACAACAACACGGTCAACTTCACCGGGCCGGCGGAACTGATCGGAAGCATGGTCGATGTCCTGATCACCGCGGATACCGGCAGCTCCCTGCGCGGCGAGCCCGCGGTATCGCGCGCATCCGCGGCGCAGGGACAGACCGCTGCCAACTGGAGCTGAATTGACACGACGCACCCCTGACATGAACCCTGCGCCCGCAAGACCCGCGAGCATCCACCCCCAGTCCAACGATCTGGTGCTGGAACCCGCCGACAACCAGCGTCTGGCCAGGTTGTGCGGCCAGCTCGACGAGCATATCAAGCAGATCGAACGCGGACTCGGAGTGGAGATCAGCAACCGCGGCAACATGTTTCGCATCACAGGCCCCGAAACGTCCGCGCAGGCGGCGCGCCGCCTGCTGAAGCAACTTTATGACGAGACCGCGAAAGCGCCGCCGCTGACACCGGCACGGGTGCATTTGCTGTTGCAGTCGGTCGATGCCGAGCCCGCCGCGGGCGAGCCCTCCGCGCAGACACAGGACATCACCACCCGGAACGTTTACATCACGCCACGGGGGGTGAACCAGCGCCGTTACGTGGAGAATGTGCGCATCTTTGATATCAATTTCGGGGTTGGGCCGGCGGGTACCGGCAAGACCTATCTGGCCGTCGCCTGCGCCGTGGAGGCGCTTGAGCGTGAAGAGGTGCGCCGCATCCTGCTGGTGCGGCCGGCGGTGGAGGCGGGTGAACGGCTCGGATTCCTGCCCGGCGATATGGCGCAGAAGGTCGATCCCTACCTGCGGCCCCTGTATGACGCCTTATACGAAATGCTTGGTTTCGAGCGCGTATCAAAGCTGATCGAGCGCAACGTGATTGAAGTTGCGCCGCTGGCCTTCATGCGTGGACGCACGCTGAACGAGTCCTTCATCATCCTGGACGAGGCGCAGAACACCACCGTCGAGCAAATGAAGATGTTCCTTACCCGCATCGGCTTCGGGTCGACCGTGGTGGTGACCGGCGACGTGACCCAGATTGACCTGCCGCGCGAGCGTGTATCGGGTCTGCGTCATGCGATCGAGGTGCTGCGGGACGTCGAAGGCATCAGTTTCGTGTTCTTCCAGGCGCGGGATGTCGTACGACATCCCTTGGTGCAGAGCATCGTTGCCGCCTATGACCGCGCCGAGGGTGGGCGGGGTGACGGCTAGATCCGCGGCGGATGCGGTGGCGCTTGAACTGGACGTGCAATACGCGACGGGATCGACGGCCGGATTGCCGGCCCGGCGCAGCATCGAGTCCTGGGTGCGGGCGGCGCTCGTCGGACGCCGGCGCGGCGCGCAACTGGCGGTGCGTATCGTCACGGAAGAGGAGGGGCGTGCGCTGAACGAGCGTTTCCGACGGCGCGCGGGTCCGACCAATGTGCTGTCGTTTCCGTTCGAGCATCCGGGGCGGATGCGGCCGCCTCTGCTGGGCGATATCGTGTTGTGCGCGCCAGTGGTGCAGCGGGAGGCGACCGAACAGGGCAAGCCGCCGCGGGCGCATTGGGCGCACCTGGTCGTGCACGGCGTGCTGCATCTGCTGGGGCATGACCATGAGGATTCACGCGAGGCGGAGCACATGGAAGGACTGGAACGGAAAATACTCGCGCGGCTGGGTTATCCCGATCCGTACGCGTCCGAGCGGACGGCCGCGGTGCCCCGGCGCCGCAATGCATCATTCAAAACAACAGGCAGAGACCAATGAACGAAGTTGATTCCGGATCCGAGGCGGCTCCCCGCTCCTGGTTGGACAAGATCAGCAAGGCGCTGACCGGCGAGCCACGCAGCCTGCAGGACCTGATCGAGATCCTGCGCGACGCACAGCAGCGCGGTCTGCTGGATGTGGACGCGCTGGCGATGATTGAGGGCGTGTTGCAGGTATCCGAGATGCGCGTGCGCGATATCATGATCCCGCGTGCGCAAATGGTGGTGGTCGAGCGCGACGCGACTCTCCAGCAGATCCTGCCGATCATCACCGAATCGGCGCACTCGCGTTTCCCGGTGATCGGCGAGAGCAAGGACGAGGTGGTCGGTATCCTGCTGGCGAAGGACCTGCTGCCCTATCTGATTGGCGGCCGCGAAGATGAGTTCAACGTGCGCGATATGCTGCGTCCGGCGGTGTTCATTCCCGAGAGCAAGCGCCTGAACATGCTGCTGAAGGAGTTTCGTGCGTCGCGCAACCATATCGCGCTGGTCGTTGACGAGTATGGTGGTATCGATGGTCTTGTCACCATTGAGGATGTGCTCGAGCAGATCGTCGGCGAAATCGTCGATGAGCACGATATCGATGACAATCTCTATATCCTGAAGCACAGCGAGAAGCGCTACACCGTGAAGGCGCTTACCCCTGTCGGCGATTTCAATGAATACTTCAACACCCATTTCAGCGACGAGGAGTATGACACCATCGGTGGGCTCGTGATGCGTGAATTCGGTCGCCTGCCCCGGCGTGGTGAAGTACGCGATGTCGGCTCGTTCCGTTTCAAGGTGCTGCATGCCGACAGCCGCCGGATTCACCTGCTGCAATTGACGCTTGTCGACCACGAGGCCGGCGAGAGCGGGGCCGGTGCGGCCGCGGCGGAAGCGCCGCGCTGATCGACTCCACCTGGTGACTCCGGTGACGTCCCGCTGGCGGGGCAATCTTCTGGCGCTGGTCGCCGGCGCCGCGCTGCCCCTCGCGTTTTCCCCGTTCGATTTTTACCTGCTCGCGCCGGTGTGCGCCGCATTGCTGTTCGCCTCCTGGCGCGGGATCGAGCCGCGACTGGCCTTGCGGCGCGGTTACCTGTCCGGACTCGCCCTGTTCGGCCTCGGCGTGAACTGGGTTTATGTGAGCATGCATGATTTCGGCGGCATGAGCGCGGCGATGTCCACGGCCATGACCGCGCTGCTGGTTGCCGTGCTGGCGGTTTTCCCGGCGCTCGCCGCCTATCTGGCGGTGAGATTGTCGCGGCGGGGAGGCCGGGAGCCGGTGTCGGCGATCCTGCTGGTATATCCGGCGGTCTGGACCTTTTTCGAATGGATCCGCGGCTGGTTTTTGACCGGATTCCCCTGGCTCAATCTCGGCTACAGTCAGGTCGACGGGCCGCTGGCGGGCTTCGCGCCACTGGTCGGGGTCTATGGCCTTTCGCTTGCGGTAGCGCTGAGCGGGGCGTTGCTGCTGGCTATATTCCAGCGCCGCGTCACGCGCGCATTTCGCGCCGGGTGTCTGACCGTGCTCGCCAGCCTCTGGCTGGCCGCGGTGTTTGCCGGCGCGATCGAGTGGACACAGCCGGAGGGGCGGCCGCTGCGCGTCAGCCTGGTGCAGGGCAATGTGTCGCAGGATATGAAATGGCGGCCAGGTATGATGGAGCCGACTGTGGCTCTCTACAGTGAGCTATCGCGCGCGCACTGGGACAGCGACCTGATCGTGTGGCCGGAGACCGCGATGCCGATGTATTACCTGCAGGCCGAGCCCTATCTGGACGAACTGGGCGAGGAGGCGCGCTCGCACGGTTCAGAGCTGCTGGTCGGCCTGATCTACCTGGATCCCGCCTCCGGCAATTACTACAACAGCATGGTCAGCGCGGGCGGAGAGCCCGCTGCCCGCCAGGTGTATCACAAGCACCATCTGGTGCCGTTCACCGAGTATCTGCCGCTCAACGATGCATTGGGCGGTGTCGTGAACCTGCTCAATGTCCCGATGTCGGATTTCAGCGCGGGTTCCGCGCGACAGGCCCCGTTCGAAGTGGCCGGCCAGCAGGTCGGGATGTCGATCTGTTATGAGGATGCCTTCGGCGAGGAGATGATCCGCATGCTGCCGCGCGCCACCCTGCTGGTCAACGTCAGCAACGACGCCTGGTTCGGCCGTTCCGTGGCCCCCTTTCAGCACCTTCAGATCGCGCGCATGCGCGCGATCGAGACGGGTCGGCCACTGCTGCGTTCCACCAACACCGGCATCTCGGCCCTCATCGGATATCGCGGCGAACTGCTCGACACCTCCCCCCAGTTCGAGGTCCACGTCCTGAGCGGCGAGGTACAGCCACGCCAGGGCGCCACGCCTTATGTGCGGGTGGGGAATGCGGCGTTTCTGGTGCTCGCCGGCGCGATGCTGCTGGTTGGATTGAGAAGACGGTCAAATGGTGATGGGTGATGGGTAATGAGTGATGAATAAATTACTTTGATTCGAAATTCCACGCGAATCCAACATCTCTGCCATCACCCATCACGGGCCGCATCTCTGGTAAAAATAGTTCCCCGGCACTTCGGGCAGGGCGGAATGTGCGAGGTGGCGTGGAAGTGCAGCTCCTCGCCGCAGGCGGCGCATTGCAGGGTTCCAATGCCGGTGATTTCGCCGGTGTGATACTCGGAGGCGCGGCGTGCCTGCTGTTCCAGGGCGAGCAGGCCGAGCCGGGTCTGGTCGGCGACGCCGGCGAACAGCTCCAGCAGGCGTGATTCGACCTGGCCGACATCGAACCTGAACCAGTCGATCAACTCGCGATTCTCCGGGCGATTGAGGTAGTCCGCGGCATGTTCGATGTCGCGCTGGACGAAGGCGCCGATCTTGACGGCCTCTTCGCGCGTCAGTTCGTTGAGCTCGATCATCTTCAGCTCGGCGGCGTCGATCAGGTGCCTCAGCGCGGGCCGCGTATGTTTCCCCGCCTCTTCGCCCAGGTGCCTGATGTGCTCCAGCATGCGGTTGTAGGCATGGATGTGGCGCACATCGTCGCCGTGTTTGCCGCTGTCGCTCATGGGCCGGTCTCGCTTCGTCAGGAGTGGGTCGTGTTGTCCATTTTACCCGCGCTACGGTATGCTACCACCATTATATTCACCCACTTTCCCCCGGGCTGTTGTCGCAGATGAAGCAAGTAACTCCACGCGGGGATTACCTCCCCGCGGAATTCGAGGGGCGCGTCCAGCGCGCCTGGAACGAGGCTGGTGTGTACCGGGCGGTCGAGGATCCCGCGCGGGACAAATACTATTGCCTGTCGATGTTTCCGTATCCGAGCGGGCGTCTGCACATGGGCCATGTGCGCAATTACACCATCGGTGACGTGATCGCCCGTTATCAGCGCATGCAGGGCAGGAATGTCCTGCAGCCCATGGGCTGGGACGCTTTCGGTCTGCCGGCGGAGAACGCGGCGATGAACAACGGCGTGCCTCCGGCGCGCTGGACCTACGAGAACATCGATTACATGCGCGGCCAGCTCAAGTCGCTTGGCTTCGCCATCGACTGGGAGCGCGAGCTCGCCACCTGCCGTCCCGAATACTACCGCTGGAACCAGTGGCTGTTTCTGCGCATGCTGGAAAAGGGCATTGTCTACCGCAGGACCGGAACGGTGAACTGGGACCCGGTTGATCAGACCGTGCTCGCCAACGAGCAGGTCATTGATGGCCGCGGCTGGCGCACCGGCGCGGAGGTGGAGAAGCGCGAGATCCCGATGTACTACATGGCGATCACGCAGTATGCGGAGGAACTGCTCGCTGACCTCGACACGCTCGCCGACTGGCCGGAGCAGGTGCGCCTGATGCAGCAGAACTGGATCGGCAAGAGCTTCGGCGTGCGCATCGGTTTTCCGCACGCGATCGATGGCGGCGGCGTGCTGTGGGTGTTCACCACCCGCGCCGACACGCTGATGGGCGCGACCTACGTCGCAGTCGCCGCCGAGCACCCGCTCGCGCTGCATGCGGCAGGGAGCAATCCGGAGCTTGCCGCCTTCATCGAGGAGTGCAAGCGCGGCGGGGTCACCGAGGCTGAGATCGCGACGCAGGAAAAGAAGGGCATGGCCACCGGCCTGACCGTCACCCACCCGCTCACCGGCGAGCCGCTGCCGCTGTGGGTCGCCAACTACGTGCTGATGGGCTACGGCGAGGGCGCGGTGATGGCGGTGCCGGCGCACGACGAGCGTGACTTCGAATTTGCAATTATTAATGGCTTGCCTATTAAACCCGTCATCGTTCCTGAAAGTTGGCGAGATTCTGATTATGATCTCGGCCCTGGAGTTTTTGAGCAACGCGATGGGGATCTTTCGAATAGGAAATTTCCACTTTTCTACAATAAAACCGCTGATGATTCATTAGGCTGGTCGTGCTGGGATGACCGCCATGCAGAACACGGCATATGTGTAAATTCCGGCAAGTACGATGGTCTCGACTTCGATCAGGCCATTGATGCGATCGCCGCCGACCTCGCCGCGCAGAATCTCGGTGAAAAGAAGGTCACCTGGCGCCTGCGCGACTGGGGTATTTCGCGCCAGCGCTACTGGGGCACTCCGATCCCGATGATCAAGTGTCCCGGCTGCGGTGACGTGCCGGTACCGGATGAGCAGCTGCCGGTGGTGCTGCCCGATGACCTGGTGCCGGACGGCTCCGGCAACCCGCTGGCGAAGACTGCGGCGTTTCTGAATTGCACCTGTCCGCGGTGCGGCGGCGCGGCGCAGCGCGAGACCGACACCATGGACACCTTCGTCGATTCGTCCTGGTATTTCTTCCGCTACACATGCTTCGATGGCAAGGCGATGGTGGACCCGCGCGCCGATTACTGGATGCCGGTGGACCAGTACATCGGCGGCATCGAGCACGCCATCCTGCACCTGCTCTATTCGCGCTTCTGGACCAAGGTCATGCGCGATTTCGGGCTGACCACGGTGCGCGAACCGTTCCGCAAGCTGCTCACGCAGGGCATGGTGCTCAACCATATCTTTTTCCGCAAGGGCGCGGCCTCGGGCATCACGTATTTCGGGCCGGACGAGGTCGAGACGACGCGCGACGAGCAGGGCCGCATCGTCGCCGCGACGGCGCAGAAGGATGGTCAGCCGGTCGAATACGGCGGCATCGGCACCATGTCGAAATCGAAGAAGAACGGCGTCGATCCGCAGGAGCTGGTGCAGCGCTATGGCGCCGACACGGTGCGCCTGTTCATCATTTTCGCCGCTCCGCCCGAGCAGACGCTCGAATGGTCGGACGCCGGCGTCGAGGGCGCCGCGCGTTTTCTGAAGCGCTTGTGGAGGCTGGTCAACACACATATCGAGCAGGGCGCCGCGCCCGCCCCGGCGCCGCCTGATGCGCTTACCGAGGCCCAGCGCGGCCTGCGACGCCAGGTCCACCAGGCCATCGCGAAGGTAAGCGACGACATCGGTCGGCGCTATACCTTCAATACCGCAATCGCCGCTGTCATGGAGCTGGTCAACGCGATGAGTCGTTTCGAAGACGACAGCCCGGCCGGCCGCGCGGTGATGCGCGAGGCGACGGAGACGGTGGTGCTGTTGCTGGCGCCGGTAGTGCCGCATATCTGCGAGATCCTGTGGGAGGCCCTTGGCAAGGAAGGCTCCGTCGTCTGCGCCGCCTGGCCGCAGGTGGATACGGCCGCCCTGGTCATGGATACACTGGAGATCGTGGTGCAGGTCAACGGCAAGCTGCGCGGCCAGGTCAACGTGCCCGCCGGCGCCGACAAGGCGGCGATCGAACAGGCCGCGCTGGTCGAGGAAAACGTACGGCGTTTCATTGACGGCAAGGCGGTGAAGAAGGTGATCGTGGTGCCGGGCAAGCTGGTCAATATCGTTGTCTAGGGCGTGAACGGTGATGAGTAATGGCTGATGTATCGATGCTGAAGGTAATTGCCCATCACCCATCACCCATCACCCATCACCCGGTGGGGTATGCAGTGTGCAAAGGCGTGGCTGGATGGTTATTTCTGGCGACACTGGTTCTGCTCATCGCCGGCTGCGGCTTCCATCTGCGCGGCTCGCAAGGAGACTTCGCGGCCCTGCCGCCTGTCCTGGTGAAGGGCGATGGCGCCGCGGGGGCTGAGCTCAAGCGAGCGCTACGCAGCGGAGGGACCTCTGTGGTCGAGGATGCCGCCCAGGCACGGTTGGTCGTAACGATCGTCAATGAGCGGCGCGATCGCCGGGCCTCCGCGGTGGGGTCCGCGGGCCGGGTGCAGGAGTATGAGCTGAATTACGTGGTGCGATTCCGCGTCAACGATCCCGCCGGCGCCGAGCTCTCGCCCGAGCAGTCCGTGGCCGTCCAGCGCGTTTATTCCTTCGACAGCACGGATGTGAACGCCAAGAGCAATGAGGAGGACGACCTCTACCGGGGCATGGTGTTTGATGTGGTGCGCCAGATCCTGATACGCGTTCAGGCGATCAATTCGACCCTCCATGACCCGGGCGCCGCCGGGACGGCGCCATGAAGCTCAAGGCGGAACAACTGGAGGGACACCTCGCGGGGACGCTGGCCCCCGTCTATCTGATCAGCGGGGACGAGCCTCTGCTCCTGCAGGAGGCCGCTGACACCGTTCGCGCCGCCGCGCGCGCGCAGGGTTGTGTCGAGCGCATGGTATTCAGCGTCGAACCGGGATTCGACTGGGGTGAGCTGGCGCAGGCGGCGGCCGGGATGTCCCTGTTCGCGGCGCGGCGGCTCATCGAGCTGCGCATGCCGGGCGGAAAGCCCGGGGATGCGGGTGCGCGGGCACTGGGCGAATATGCCGAGCACCACGCGGATGGGGATCTGCTGCTGATCAGCCTGCCGCGTGCGGACAAGGCAATGCAGTCCGCCAAATGGTTTGCCGCGCTGGAGCGCTGCGGCGTCCTGATCCAGCTCTGGTCTCCTGCCCCGGCGCAGTTGCCCGGCTGGATCGCTCAGCGCATGCGCGCGCGCGGCATGCAGCCAACGCCCGCGGCAGCGGCGGCCCTGGCCGGACGCATCGAAGGCAACCTGCTCGCCTGCGTGCAGGAGATCGAGAAGATGCTGCTGCTGCACGGGCCGGGCGCGATCGACGAGGCGGACGTGATGGACGCGGTGGCTGACAGTGCCCGTTTCGATGTCTTTACCCTCGTCGACGGTGCCCTCGCGGGGGATGCCGCGCGCTGCGTGCGCGTCCTGCGCGGCCTGGAAGGCGAGGGAGTGGAGCCGGTCCTGGTCGGCTGGGCGCTGACACGCGAGATACGGTTGCTGACCGTCTTGTCCCAGGGGCTCGCGCAGGGCAAGAAGGCCTTCGCCCTGTATCAGCAGCACCGCGTGTGGGAGAAGCGCCAGCCCCTGCTGGAACAGGCGCTGAAACGGCACGATCTGGCGCGGTGGCGCGCACTGCTGGGGCGCTGCGCGCGCGTGGATCGCATCAGCAAGGGGCAGGCGGCGGGCAATGTCTGGGACGAATTGCTACAATTGTGCCTGCTTACCGCAGGGGTACGGATCGAGGCGCTGGCATGACCGTCGATGCAGTTATGGATATTCAGGCATACATGACCGGAGTCGGCCGCCGCGCGCGCGCAGCGGCGCGCGCCATGGCGCGCGCCGGCACGGCGGACAAAAACCTTGCCCTGGCGACGATCGCCGCGGCCATCGACCTCGCGCGCGCCGACATTGTTCGCGCCAATGCCGCCGATCTCGAGGTGGGGCGCGCGGCCGGACTGGATGCGGCGCTGCTCGATCGCCTGACCCTTGACGACAAGCGTGTCGACGCCATTATCGATGGCCTGCGCCAGGTCATGGCGCTGGCGGATCCGATCGGCGAGATCAGCCATATGGCATATCGCCCCTCCGGGATCCAGGTCGGTCGCATGCGTGTCCCGCTGGGTGTGATCGGGATCATTTACGAATCACGTCCGAACGTTACCGCGGATGCCGCCGCGCTGTGCCTGAAGTCGGGCAACGCGGCGATACTGCGCGGCGGTTCGGAGGCGCTGCGCTCCAACCAGGCGCTCGCCGCCTGCATCCGCGCCGGGTTGGCCGAGGCGAATCTTCCCGCCGATGCGGTGCAGGTCATCGAGGTCGCCGACCGCGCGGCGGTAGGCGAGCTGCTGCGCATGACGGAGTACGTCGACATCATCGTCCCGCGCGGCGGGCAGGGCCTGATCGACCGCGTCATGCGCGAATCGCTCGTCCCGGTCATCAAGCACTATCACGGCATCTGCCATGTCTACATTGATGACCGCGCCGATCTCGACAAGGCGGTGAAGGTTGCCTTCAATGCCAAGACCCAGCGCTATGGCACCTGCAACACCATGGAGACCCTGCTGGTCGCGCAGGGAGTCGCCGCCCGGGTGCTGCCACCGCTGGCGCGCCTGTATCGCGACAAGGGTGTCGAGCTGCGCGGCTGCTCCGCGACGCGGGCGATCCTGCCCGATATCGCCGCGGCGACGGAAGAGGACTGGATCACCGAATACCTGGCGCCGATCCTGTCGATTCGCGTCGTTGCCGGCCTGGATGAGGCGATGGAGCACATCTTCCGCTACGGTTCCGGCCATACCGACGCCATCCTCACCGAGGACATCGGGCGTGCGCAGCGTTTCCTGCGCGAGGTCGATTCGAGCTCGGTGATGGTCAACGCCTCAACCCGGTTCGCCGACGGCTATGAATACGGACTGGGCGCCGAAATCGGCATCAGCACCGACAAGCTGCACGCGCGCGGCCCGGTCGGGCTCGAGGGGCTCACCTCCCAGAAATACGTCGTCATCGGCGACGGTCATGTGCGGACTTAGGGCAAAGAGTAAAGAGGAAAGGTGAAAGCACATCTGGAAATCCTTTCTCTATCCTCTTTACTCTGTGCTCTATTCCCATGATCGGCATCCTCGGCGGCACCTTCGATCCTGTTCATATCGCGCATCTGCGTTGTGCCCTGGAAGTGCGGCAGGCCCTGCGTCTGGCGGAGGTCCGCTTCCTGCCGTGCCGCCAGCCGCCGCACCGCCCCGCGCCGACGGCGGGCCCCGCGCAGCGGCTCGCGATGCTCCGGCTCGCGCTGGAGGGACAGGCCGGATTCTCCATCGATGAGCGCGAGCTGCGGCGGGCGGGGCCATCCTACATGGTCGACACGCTGACGTCGCTGCGCGAGGAACTGCCGGGACAGTCCTTGTGTCTGATCCTCGGTGTCGACGCCTTCATCCAGTTGCACACCTGGCACCGCTGGGAACGGCTGATCGAGCTGGCTCACCTCGCGGTGATGACGCGGCCCGGACCGGAGGCCGAGCCGGGCGACGCAGTGGCCGCGCTGCTGCGACAGCATCGGGTCGAAGATCCGCGCATGCTGCACGATACCCCGGCGGGGCACATTGTTTTCTGTCCGGTCACCCGTCTGGAGATCTCCGCGACCCGGATCCGCGCGCTACTGGCGCAGGACGGCGATGCGCACTATCTCACGCCCGACGGCGTGCTGGACTATATTCGCCAGACGGGCCTGTACCGCGCGGCACACATCATGGAGGCGGGACAATGACACCGGAAAAACTGAAGGACATCGCGGTGGCCGCGCTCGAGGATATCAAGGCGGTGGATATCCGCGTCCTGAACGTCAGTGGCATGACCAGCGTCACCGATTTCATGATCGTCGCCGGCGGTACCTCGGCACGCCATGTACGTTCACTGGTGGACTCGGTGGTGGTCAAGGCGAAAGAGAGCGGCGTGGTTCCTGTCGGTGTCGAGGGAGAGCAGCATGGCCAGTGGGCACTGGTCGATCTGGGCGACGTGGTGGTGCACATCATGCTGCCGGAGATGCGCGACTTCTACCAGCTGGAAAAGCTGTGGAGCTTCGACGCCCGGGAGCAGCGGATCTGAGGCGGCGCGACCGCGGTCCCGGCACGACTGACCGATGCGCATCCATTTCCTCGCGGTCGGACAACGAGTCCCTGGATGGGTGGAGGAGGGCTATCAGGAATTCGCCCGCCGGCTACCCCCCGAGTGTCGCCTGCAATTGACCGAAATCGCCGCCGCCAGGCGCGTCAAGGGCGCGGACATCGACCGTCTGCGCGCAGAAGAGGGCGAGCGCCTGCTGGCGGCGCTGCCGCGTGGCGCCTGTGTCGTCGCGCTCGATGTGCGCGGAGCGGCCTGGAGTACCGAACAGCTGGCCGCCCGTCTCGCCGAGTGGCTGCAGGGCGGACGGGATGTGGCGCTGATGGCCGGTGGCCCCGATGGCCTGGCACCGGAGTGCCTGCGACGCGCCGACGTGAGCTGGTCACTCTCCCCCCTCACCCTGCCGCACGCCCTCGTGCGCATCGTCGTCGCCGAACAGATCTACCGCGCGTGGACGGTGTACAAGGGGCATCCGTATCATAGAGCCTAAAAGACAGGACTTAGGACTAAGGACTAAGTAAAGGATATAAAAACCATATGAATATCAGCTGCTGAGTTTTAGATTCCGTGATTCGCATGTCTTATGTTTTCTCTCAGTCCTTAGTCCTAAGTCCTTAGTCCTTCTTTTATGGATCCGATCATCCTCGCTTCGTCTTCCCCCCGCCGGCGTGATCTGCTCGCGCAGATCGGGGTGTCGTTCGAGGTCGTTGCGGTGGATGTCGATGAAGGCCTGCGTGCGGGTGAGGCGCCGGAAGATTATGTGATCCGGCTGGCGCTGGAGAAGGCCCGGGCGGGGATTGCCGCGGCGCGGCGGGCGGAGACGCGTCTCGCGCTCGGCGCCGACACAGTGGTGGTGCTGGACGGCGAGATCCTGCTGAAACCGGCCGGGCGTCCTGAGGCGCTGGCCATGCTCGCCCGCCTGTCAGGCCGGACGCACCGGGTGCTGAGCGGCGTTGCGCTTGCGGGACGCTGCGAGTTCGCGCGCCTGAGCGAGTCGCGCGTGAGCTTTCGCCGCATCGAGGCGCGCGAATGCGAGGCCTACTGGGAGACCGGGGAGCCGGCGGACAAGGCTGGCGCATACGCCATCCAGGGCCGGGGAGCGGTATTCGTCGATCGCCTGGAGGGGAGCTACAGCGGTGTGGTCGGTCTGCCCCTGCGAGAGACGGCCGAGATGCTGACGCAGTGCGGCATGGATCTCTACCACGCGTGGCAGGAGTGAGTGGCACGGCGCGGAACCCGGGGCGGGGCCGTGTGTCATAATTGGGGCGTCCGCCCGGTTCCGATCCAATCCAGACAAGGCCCACAGCGTGAGTGACGAAGTCCTGGTCAATGTGACGCCGCGTGAAACCCGCGTCGCCCTCGTGGAGAACGGCCTGCTGCAGGAGGTGCACATCGAACGGGCCAGCAAGCGCGGCCTGGTCGGCAACATCTATCGCGGTGTGGTCAGCCGTATCCTGCCCGGGATGCAGGCCGCCTTCGTCGACATCGGTCTGGAGCGCACGGCGTTTCTGCACGCCGCCGACATCCAGGCCGCGGGGGATGGCGGCGAGGAAGGCGTCCCGCGCAAGCCTCCGGAGAACATCGCAAGCCTGCTGCATGACGGGCAGCGGGTGCTGGTGCAGGTAATCAAGGATCCGCTCGGCAGCAAGGGCGCCCGCCTCACCATGCATATCACCGTTCCGTCGCGCTACCTGGTGTATGTTCCCGAGATGAACAGTGTCGGGGTCTCCCAGAAGATCGAGCGTGAGGAAGAACGCCTGCGGCTGCGGGATCTGGTGCTCGAGCTGCGCGGTGAGGGCGGCGCCGGCGGCTACATCGTGCGCACCGCCGCGGAAGGCGTGGCGCGCGGCGAATTGCAGGAAGACATGAGCTTTCTCGCCAGGCTGTGGACATCGATCAGCCAGCGCGCGGCGGATCGCGGAGAGGACGGCCTCGTATATCAGGCGCTCCCGCTCGTGATGCGCATCCTGCGTGATTATCCCGGAAATCGCATCGAGACCGTGCGCATCGATTCGCGGGAAACCTGCCAGGCTGTGCTGGAGTTCGTTCGCAACTTCATCCCCGAACTTGTGTCCCGTATCGAGCACTACCCCGGCCAGCGCCCGATCTTTGATCTCTACTCGGTCGAGGACGAGATCCAGAAGGCGCTCAGGCGCAAGGTCCAGCTCAAGTCCGGCGGCTACCTGATCATCGACCAGACCGAGTCGATGACCACCATCGACGTCAATACCGGCGCCTTCGTTGGTCACCGCAATCTCGAGGAAACCATCTTCAAGACCAATCTGGAGGCCGCGCAGGCCATCGCGCGACAGCTCCGGCTGCGCAATCTGGGCGGCATCATCATCATCGATTTCATCGACATGCTCACGGAGGAGCACAAGCGGCAGGTGTTGCGCGCGCTGGAGAAGGCGATGGAGTCGGACCGCGCCAAGCGCTATATTTCCGAGGTGTCGCCGCTCGGCCTGGTGGAGATGACGCGCGAGCGTACCCGCGAAAGCCTGGAGCACATCCTGTGCGAACCCTGCCCGTCCTGCGAGGGGCGCGGACTGGTGAAGACACGCGAGACCGTGTGCTACGAGATCTTCCGCGAGATCCTGCGCGAGTCGCGCCAGTTCGAGGCCCGCGAGTTTCTGGTATTGGCCGCCCAGGGGGTGGTGGACCTGCTGCTGGACGAGGAATCGACCAGTCTGGCCGAGCTCGAGGCATTCATCGGCAAGTCGATCAGGCTGCAGGTCGAGTCGCTGTATACCCAGGAGCAGTTCGACGTAGTCATGCTGTGAAAGCGGTTCCCCGTCATGCGTTTCACCCCTGCAACCCGGCGCGCGGGATTTTCCCTTGATCCGTCTCCTCTATAGTCGCCTGTGGCTGTTCGGGGCGGGTCTGGTCATCCTGCTCGCAGCGCTGTTGTCCGTCGCGCGCCTGCTGGCGCCCTATGCGGCTGACTACCACGCGGACATCGAGCGGAAGGTCGGGGAGCTGATCGGCCAGCGCATCGAGATCGGCGCCGTCAGCATCGACTGGCGCCGTTTCGGGCCGCGCCTGCGGATGAACGACATTCGCCTGCGCGATGCGGAAAGCGGCCGCGAACTGGTGCGTTTTGTCCGCGGTGACATCGAGGTCGATCTGCTGGTATCCCTTCTGCGCGGCGGCTGGTATATCGATCAACTTACTGTCTCCGGGGCGAGTCTGGTGGTCGTCCGTGCCGAAGACGGTGGGCTGAGTATTGCGGGGATCGACGTGCCGGCGCCCGCGGAAGAGCTATCGGAAGACGACGTTGATCCGCTGTTGGCGTGGGTGCTCTCACAGGGCCGCCTCGCGGTGGATGACGTCGAGCTGGATTGGATCGACCGCCACGGACCGCGGCCGGCCGAGTTCCATTTCAGCGCCGTGAGCCTGGAAATGGACAACGCCGGGGCGCGCCACCAATTCACCGGATCGGCCCTGTTACCGGATCTGGTCGGGCAACGTTTTTCCTTCGCCATCGATGCCCGCGGTGAACCGGCGCGCCCGCAGGACTGGAATGCGCTGTTCTATGTGGATGGCATCGGCCTGCGCCTGGCCGGGCTGTTACAGGAAATGACGGTCGCCGGGCTGGCGCTGCGCGATGGCAGCGCCAGCGCCCGGTTGTGGGGGGAATGGCGGCATGGACGAATGGCACGGCTGGAAGGCATCGCCTCGGCCGCGGGCCTCAGGCTGGCGGGCGCCCGTGTGGATGCCACGCCAGTACTGGATATCGATGCCGTCTCGGGTCGTTTCGCCTGGCGCCGGAAGGGCGACGGCTGGCGTGTCGATGCCAATGATCTTACGCTCGCCCGCGCCGGCAGGGTGTGGCCTGCCAGCAGTTTCGGCCTGCAATACCAGGAGCCCCGCGACGATGCTCCGGGCGGTGTGCGTCTGCATGCCGGGTATGTCGATCTGGGTGACGCGGCCGACGTGCTCCTGCTCAGCGATGTGCTTGCACCCCGCCAGGCGGAGATCCTCGAGCAACTGGCGCCCCGCGGACGCCTGCGGGATGTCGATCTGCTATTCGATGCCTCCATGGTTGCCCCCACCCTGGTGCGAGCGGATTTCGAGGAGCTGTCCACCTCTCCCTGGGAACGGGCGCCCGGCATGACGGGCATGGACGGCCGGTTCGTCGCGGATGCGTACGGGGGCCGTATCGATCTGGACGCCGTCGCGGCCGATGTGCGCTTTCCGCGCCTGTTCCGCGCCCCGTTGCCGGTGGATGTGCTGCGCGGGGAGCTGCGCTGGACTCGTGACGCTGGCGGCTGGCGCGTATCGGCGCCTCGGTTGGAGCTGCGCAACGAAGACCTGGTGATGCATTTGTGGGGAGGTTTCGACGCCCCGGCCGGCGGCCTGGCGCCGACCCTCGCCGTGTTTGGCGATTTTCAGGCGGAATCGGTTGAACACACCTCGCGCTATCTGCCGGTGGGCGTGATGCCGGAGGGGACGGTACGCTGGCTGGATCGCTCGATTCTGGGCGGATCGGTGCCGCGCGGGACCCTGATGTTCTTCGGCTCGCCGGGATCATTTCCCTTCGATCGCGATGACGGCAGATTCCGCATTGATTTCGATGTGCGCAAAGGGGTACTGGACTACGCCGTCGACTGGCCGCCGCTCGACCAGGTCGAGGCCAACGTGGTTTTCGATGGTCGTCGCATGGAGATCCACGCGGCCGATGGGCGCAGTCTCGCGTCCATGGTGACGCAGGCGGAGATCATTATTGCGGATATGAGGGGGCGTCCCGCCGTGCTCGATATCGATGGCCGGGTGAAGGGGCCCACGCAGGATGTGCTGCGGTATCTGCGCGAAAGTCCCTTGCGCAAGCGCTTCGGGGCCTATGTCGCCGACCTCCATGCGGGGGGCGACAGCCGGCTCGGTCTCAAGCTCGCTATTCCGCTGAACGACGTCTCGGCCACGCGGGTGGATGGCCGCCTGTATCTGGACGGCAGTCAATTACGGACAAGCGGCGGCGCCTTCGACATGGAGCGGATCCGTGGCGAACTGGGGTTTTCCGAGGCCGGACTGGACGCGCGCGGCATAGAGGCGGACATCATCGGATTGCCGGCCCGTATCGACGTGCTTACGGAGAGCGGAGCGGGTGGGCCGCGGACCCGGGTGACCGCTGCCGGCCGGGCCGATACCGCCGTGCTCGAGCGCTGGTCCCGCCTGCCGATGCTCAGTCGTATCCGGAGCGGCGCCCTGCCGTGGGAGGCGGAGCTGCATATCCCCGGGGCCGAGACAGAGGAGATCCGCCCCGAACTCTCGATCGCGGTTGATCTGACGGAGGCGGAGCTGGATTTCCCGCCACCCCTGCGCAAGCCGGCGGGTGAGCCGCTCCGGATGCGGATAGACGCCGTGGTGCCGCATGCCAGCGAGCGTCCTGTCCGCATGCGTATGGGCGATCGCCTTACAGGTCTGTTTGAACTGGACGATGAGCTGCAGTTGCGCCGCGGCGAGCTGCGCGTCGGCGCCGGCGCGGCGGAATTGCCGGACAGCAGCGGGCTGCGCATCGCGGGTCGGTTTGAACATCTGGCGTACGCGGAGTGGGCCGAGCTATTTTCCGCTGTGCCGGCGACGGAGGGGGCGCCCGGCGCGATGGCGACTCCGGCGGTTACCGGCTTTGACCTGTTCGCGGACGAGGCGGAATTCTTTGGTCGCGCCTATCACCAGGCGCATATCGTGGGCAGGCGCGAGACCCCGGGTTGGGCGCTGCGGGTGGCCAGCGCGGAATTGCAGGGCGATATCGCCATCCCGGCGGATTCGCGCACGCCCTGGACCATGGATCTCGACCGGCTGTATCTGAAGGCGCCACCGGAGCCGGCGGGGACCGGGGAAGACAGTGCGCCGACGCGCGGGCCAGACCCGCGCGAACTGCCTGCGGTGCGCCTCCAGAGCCAGGATTTCCGCTATAACGACATCGCCTTTGGAAACCTCGATCTCGCAGCCTCGCGCCAGGAGGCCGGCCTGCGTCTGGACCGTTTGCTGTTGTCCTCCCGGCATATGCGCATCGACGCCAAGGGCGACTGGGTCGTGAGCGTGGACGGGCAGTCCTCGGCGTTCAGCATCAAGTTGGACAGCGACGATTTCGGCGCGGCGCTGACGGACCTGGGTTATGCCGGCACCATCGATGAGGGCAAGGCGCATCTCGATATCAATGCGAGCTGGGACGGGCCGCCCACCGATTTCGCGCTGGAACATCTGGACGGATCGATGGGCATGAAGGTCGAGAATGGCCGCCTGCTCGACGTTGAGCCGGGCGCGGGACGCATTTTCGGTCTGCTCAGTCTGCAGTATCTGCCGCGTCGCTTGAGTCTCGATTTCAGCGATTTTTTCCGCAAGGGTTTCAGCTTCGACAGTATCCTCGGGAACTTCGCGATCAAGGACGGCCGCGCCTCGACGCATGACCTGCTCATGGACGGGCCGGCGGCCAGGATCGCGGTCGACGGGGGCATCGATCTCGCGGCCAGGACTTATGACCAGACCGTGGTGGTGACCCCGAGCGTCACTTCCGGCCTGCCGGTCGCCGGCGCCGTCGCCGGGGGAATGGGGGTTGGCGCCGTGATTCTGTTGATGGAAAAGATGCTCCGACCGATCATTGAACGCCTGACGCGAATCACGTATCGCGTTACCGGGGGCTGGAGCGATCCGGTGATCGAACGCCTGCAGGATGCGGAGCGTTCCGATAACAGGTAATATTTGCGCGCCGGAAACCCTCGCGGCGGGACCACCAGAGAGAAACCGAGATGCACAGTCGAGTCGCAGCGATACAAATGGCCTCGGGGCCGAGCGTTAGCACCAACCTGATGGAGGCTGGCCGGCTGATCGCGCGCGCCGCGGCTGCGGGCGCCGAGCTGGTCGTACTGCCGGAGAATTTCGCGCTGATGGGCATGACCGAGCGTGACAAGGTACAGGTGCGGGAGGAAGAGGGGCACGGACCAATTCAGGATTTTCTCGCCGCGCGCGCGCGCGAGCACGGGATCTGGATCGTAGGCGGCACGCTGCCGCTTGCCGCGCCCGCTGCCGACAAGGTGTACGCCGCCTGCCTGCTGTTCGACGCGCAAGGCAAGCAGGTGGCGCGCTACGACAAGATGCATCTGTTCGACGTCATGCTCGAGCAGAGCGGGGAGCGCTATGCTGAGTCGCAGACCATAGCCCCGGGAGAGCAGGTGGTGGTGGCTGACACGCCGTTCGGTCGCCTCGGCCTCGCGGTCTGCTATGACCTGCGTTTCCCCGAATTGTTTCGCCGCATGTCAGACCTGCGGGTGGAAATCATCGCCCTGCCATCCGCATTCACCGCGCTGACGGGCAAGGCACACTGGGAGTCGCTGGTGCGCGTGCGCGCCATCGAGAACCAGAGCTATATGATCGCGGCGGCGCAGGGCGGATATCATTTCAACGGCCGCGAGACCTATGGCGACAGCATGATCGTCGATCCGTGGGGCGCGGTGCTGGAGCGCCTGCCGCGCGGCGCCGGCGTGATCAGCGCCGAGATCGACCTCGCCTACCTGGCGCGCATTCGCCGCAATTTCCCATCCCTGCAGCACCGGCGCCGCGAAATTTTCGCTGGTCTGCCGGGTGAGCCGGGTCGATAATAGGCCGATGCAGCGGTTTCCAACAGTGTCGGGCCGATGACCGGGGGCACGGAAAATCTGGTCAGTGTCCGCAATCTGGTATTCCGGTTTGGGCGGCGCGTGATTTTCGACGATGTCGATATCGACATCCGGCGTGGCGCGGTTACCGCCATCATGGGCCCGAGCGGCACCGGCAAGACGACCCTGTTGCGCCTGATCGGCGGGCAGTTGCGTCCCGATTCCGGCAGCGTCAACGTGGACGGCGCCGAGGTGACGACCCTGCGCCGCAAGGCGCTGTTCGAGTTGCGCAAGCGCATGGGCATGATGTTTCAGACCGGGGCGCTGTTCACTTCGCTCAGTGTGTACGATAATGTCGCCTTTCCGTTGCGCGAACATACCCTTCTGCCGGAATCCCTTATCCGCGATCTGGTGCTGCTCAAGCTGCAGGCGGTCGGGCTGCGCGGCGCGCGCGACCTGATGCCCTCGGAGCTTTCCGGCGGCATGGCCCGGCGGGTGGCGCTGGCGCGCGCCATCGCACTTGACCCGATGATGATCATGTACGACGAGCCCTTCACCGGGCAGGATCCGATCACGGTGGGTGTGATCATGAAGCTGATTCGCATGCTCAATGACAGTCTGGGCATGACCAGCATCATCGTTTCGCACGACGTGCAGGAGGTTTCGGCCATTTCGGATTACATTTACATGCTCTCGAACGGCAAGGTGATCGGTCAGGGCGCACCGGCGGAACTTGGCCGTTCCGCCTCACCCTGGGTGCGGCAGTTTCTCGACGCGCAGCCGGACGGGCCGGTCCCGTTCCACTATCCGGCCGTGGAGCTGACGCAGGACCTGCTTGATGCGTGACCCCGGGGAGCAGCGGCGGGCCAGAGAGGCGCGCGCATGATCAATCTGCTGCGGCGCCTCGGGCGTGGCGGGCTGGGTTTCTTCGAACGACTGGGACGCGCGCACCTGTTCGTGCTGCGCGTGTTCGCGGGCATCCCCGCGCTGGTTACCCAGCCTGGGCTGGTGATCGCCCAGCTCCATTCGGTGGGTGTGCTGTCGCTGGTCATCATCGTTGTGTCTGGGCTCAATGTCGGTATGGTGCTGGGGCTGCAGACTTACAATACCCTGGTGGATTTCGGGGCCGAGGCCTCGCTTGGCCCGGTGGTTGCCCTGTCACTCCTGCGCGAGCTGGGGCCGGTGGTCGCTGCCCTGTTGTTCGCCGGTCGGGCCGGCTCGGCCCTGACGGCGGAGATCGGGCTGATGAAGGCGACCGAACAGTTGTCCGGCATGGAGATGATGGCGGTCGACCCGATCCGGCGGATCGTGGCCCCCCGTTTTCTCGCCGGCATAATATCCATGCCTCTGCTGGCGACGATCTTCAGCGCCGTCGGCATCATGGGCGGATATTTCGTCGGCGTGGGACTGCTCGGCGTCGATGACGGGGCCTTCTGGTCCCAGATGCAGTCCAAGGTCGACTGGCACGAGGACGTGCTCAACGGCATTATCAAGAGTATCGTTTTCGGCGTCGTGGTGGCCTGGATCGCGGTTTTCGAGGGGTACGACGCCGTGCCGACCACTGAGGGCGTCAGTCGCGCCACCACGCGCACGGTGGTGTATGCCTCACTGGCCGTGCTGGGTCTGGATTTCGTATTGACCGCGCTGATGTTCGGGGACATTTGATATGATAAACGGCAAGATGGTCGAGATTATGGTCGGGCTGTTCGTCGCGGCGGGGATTGCCGCGCTGTTCATGCTCGCGATGAAGGTCAGCAACCTGAACGCATTCAGCGTCAAGGATGGCTACCACCTGAAGGCGCACTTCGACAACATCGGGGGGCTCAAGGTGCAGTCGCCGGTCAGCGCCAGTGGCGTCAGGATCGGGCGCGTGGTGGAGATCGAATACGATCAGGACAGCTATGAGGCCGAAGTCAGCATGGTGATCGATCCGAAATACAACCGGCTGCCGACCGACACCACCGCCGGGATCTATACCTCCGGGTTGCTTGGCGAACAGTACATCAGTCTGGAGCCCGGCGGCTCGGATACTTTTCTCGGGGAAGGGGACCGTCTGACCCTGACCCAGTCGGCGCTGGTGCTGGAGCGGATCATTGGCCAGTTTATGTTCAGTCAGGCCGCGGAAGGTGTGACAAAGCAATAGCCATGGTTCCCTTGTTCAAGAGATTCATGTCGATGTTCCGGGACGTCCGGTCCTGTGCCGGCCTGTGTGGCCTGCTGCTGATCCTCGCACTGGGGGCGTCTCCGGCGCGGGCCGGCGGCAGCGCGCTCGATCTGGTGCGCGATACGTCGATCGAAGTGCAGAAGGTCTTGCAGCAGAGGCATGTCGAGCTGGAGAAGAAGCCTGGACTGATTTATGGCGTGGTGGAGGAATATCTTCTCCCTCACTTTGACTTCGAGCGGATGTCGCAACTGGTGCTGGGCAAGAACTGGCGCACCGCGACGCCCGCTGAGCGGCAGCAGTTCGTGGAGGAGTTCCGCCTGCTGCTGGTGCGTACCTACGCCACGGCGATGCTCAAGTACTCTGATCAGAAGATCAATTTTCTTCCGGGGCGCGGCAAGGCGGGCGATGGCGAGGAGGTTGTGCAGACCGAGGTCGAGCAGGATGGCGGGCCGCCGATCCCGATCGATTACAGCCTCTACCGCATGGGTGATGCCTGGAAGGTGTTCGACGTCAAGATCGATAATGTGAGCCTGGTGGTGAATTATCGCGGCACCTTCGCCAGCGAGATACGCGGCGGCGGTCTGGCCGCGCTGATTCAGAAACTGCGCGCACGCAACCAGCAGGCGGCCAATGAGTGAGATCCGGGTCGATCCCGGTGATCCGGCGGTGCTGAATGTGAGCGGGGAGCTGAATTTTTCCACTGTGCCCGCCTTGCTCGAACGCGGCTCCGCGCTGCTCGCGGGGTGCGAAGGCCAGGTTCGCCTTGATCTCGGGGGGGTGACGCGCGCCGACAGCGCGGGACTGGCGCTGCTAATCGAATGGCTGCGGGTTGCGCGCCGCGGCCGTGCACGCCTCGAGATCCGGAACATGCCGGCGCAGCTGCGGGCGATTGCCCGCGTGAGCGGCCTCGACAGCATCCTGCCCATGGGCGGGGCGGATGAGATAAAGTAACAGGCTTCTGGTGGCGGCGCCCGCGTCGCCTGGCCCTTGGTTTTCAAGCTTTTGCTGGAGAATATGCAGGCAGATGAAATCAAGCGCATGATCGAGGCGGGAATTCCCGGCTGCGAGGCGCGTGTAAGCGGTGATGGAACCCACTTCGAGGCCGATGTGGTGTCTGCGGCCTTCGGCGGCAAGAGCCTGCTGGAGAAACATCGCATGGTCTACGCCACGCTGGGTGACGGCATGCGCGGCGGCGCCATCCATGCCCTGTCGATCCGGCCGTACACGCCGGAGGAATGGGCGCGTCGCGGCATACGTTAAGGCGCTGGCCCGTGCGGGCACGCTGAATTTTTCCTCAACGAACGAAAGACCCGGCCTATATCATGGATAAACTGATCATCACCGGCGGCGCGCCACTAGACGGCACGATCACCATCTCTGGGGCAAAGAACGCCGCGCTGCCCATTCTGGCGGCCACGCTGCTGACCCGGGAGCCGGTTACCGTCTGCAACGTGCCGCATCTGCACGACATCACCACCACCATGGAACTGCTCGGCCGCATGGGTGTGCGGCTGATGGTGGACGAGAATATGAATGTCGAGGCCGACGCCTCCGACATCCGGGAATTCTGTGCGCCCTACGATCTGGTCAAGACCATGCGTGCCTCGATCCTGGTGCTGGGGCCCCTGCTGGCGCGTTTCGGTCAGGCCGACGTCTCCCTGCCCGGCGGCTGCGCCATTGGCACCCGGCCGGTGGACCTGCATATCAGCGCGCTGGAGGCGATGGGCGCCCAGATCGAGGTGAAGGGCGGTTATGTGCGCGCGCGCGCGCCGCGGCTGAAGGGTGTGCGCCTGTTTCTCGATATGGTGACCGTGACCGGGACCGAGAACATCATGATGGCCGCCACACTCGCCGAAGGCACCACCATTATCGAGAACGCGGCGCGCGAACCCGAGGTGGTTGATCTGGCCAACTGTCTCAACCAGATGGGCGCGAAGATCAGCGGGGCCGGTTCGGACACCATTGTCGTCGAGGGCGTCCAGGAGCTCGGTGGTACCACATACAACATCCTTCCCGATCGCATCGAGACCGGCACCTATCTGGTTGCCGCCGCCATCACCGGCGGCCGCATCCGGGTCAAGAAGACCCGGCCGGATATTCTCGACGCGGTGCTGGCCAAGCTGCGCGAGGCCGGGGCTTCGATCGAGACAGGCGACAACTGGATCGAGCTCGACATGCGTGGCCGGCGTCCCGAGGCGGTCGACGTGCGCACGGCCCCCTATCCGGCGTTTCCGACCGACATGCAGGCGCAGTTCGCCGCGCTGAACTCGGTCGCCAGCGGTACCGGTACCATCATCGAGACGGTGTTCGAGAACCGCTTCATGCACGTGCCCGAGCTGCAGCGCATGGGCGCCGACCTGCGCCAGGAAGGCAACACGATATTCAGCCGCGGGACGGACGCGCTGGCCGGCGCGCCGGTGATGGCGACCGACCTGCGCGCCTCGGCGAGCCTGGTGCTGGCCGGCCTGGTGGCGGAAGGCAAGACCGTGGTCGACCGCATCTATCACATTGACCGCGGCTACGAGTGCATCGAGGAAAAGCTGGCGTCGCTTGGCGCGGATATCCGCCGGGTGCCGAAACTGTGATGGCCGGCGGCAGGGGCGTGGCATGATCACGATCGCGGTATCGAAGGGACGCATCCTGCTTGAGGCGCTGCCCTTGCTGGCCCGCGCCGGCATAGCCCCCATCGATGACCCGCATACCAGCCGCAAACTGATCTTCGAGACCAGCCGCCAGGATGCCCGTCTGGTGGTGATTCGCGCCGCCGACGTGCCGACCTTTGTCGAGCATGGGGCCGCCGACATGGGTATCGCCGGCACGGATGTGCTGATGGAATACGGCGGTGGCGGGCTGTACGAACCGCTCGATCTCCGCATTGCGTGCTGCCGCCTGATGCTCGCGGGTCCGGAACAGCCCGTGCCGCGCCCCCGGCGCGCGCGCGTCGCGACAAAGTACGTCGAGACGGCCCGGCGCTACTTCGCCGCGCGCGGCGAACAGGTCGAGATCGTCAAGCTGTACGG
>JADLET010000090.1 GCA_020845975.1 Gammaproteobacteria bacterium
CCATTCTGCGACACGCTCTGCTGGTTCTGTGGCTGCCACATGAGTGTGGTCAATGGCTACGCCCCCGTCAGGGAATACCGGGCCCTGCTGCTGGAAGAAATCGAACTAGTTGCTGCGGCCCTTAGGAAGCGCCATGCAATCAGTCACATCCACTGGGGCGGCGGCTCTCCTACAATACTGTCTAGTGATGATATTGCGCGGCTGAACAAAAGAACACGCTCGCGTTTCGATGTGTTGCCAGAAGTGGATTTTGCTGTTGAGATAGACCCCCGAGGCCTCTCGCCAGACACTGTGCTGGCACTCAAAGCCGCTGGCGTAACCCGCGCAAGCCTGGGTCTTCAAGATTGTGACCCTATGGTTCAACGCGCCATCAACCGTGTGCAGAGTATTGAAGAGACTGCCTGTGCCGTCAGCATGTTGCGCGACGCTGGAATTGCCAGCCTCAATTTGGACCTCATCTACGGCCTGCCGCACCAAACCCTGGCGAGCTGGGAAAAGACGCTGGACTTCGCTCTTTCGCTTAGCCCTGATCGCCTTGCGGTCTTCGGCTATGCACATGTTCCTCAGTTTAAGAAGCACCAAGCTCTTATTCGCCGAGAAGCCCTTCCTGATATTGATCTACGCTTTCACCTGGCGGAGTTGGCGCGCCAAGTTCTCTGTGCGCATGGCTATGTCGCTATTGGGATGGATCACTTTGCCAAGTCCCACGACCCCTTGGCGCGCGCCGCCGCGAGCGGCACCGTCTCGCGGAATTTTCAGGGCTACACGACGGATTCCGCGCCCAGCCTGATCGGCATGGGCGCCTCGGCCATTGGATCCATGCCTCAGGGTTATGTGCAGAACGTCACGGGCGTCCCGGCATATCGTGACGCGATCAATGCCGGCGAGTTGCCCGTGGCACGCGGTGTTGCGCTGCAGGGCGAAGACCGCATGCGCCGCGATATCATCGAGCGCCTGATGTGCGACCTGCGCGTTGATCTCAATGCCATAGCGGCGGGATATCATCTGACGCCAGAGGTTTTCTCAGCTTCACTGGAAGAGATTTCCCCTCTCGTAAAGCGAGGCGTCGTTGAAATATGTGATGGAACCATAATCGTTTCACCCGCATGGCGTTCCGCCGTAAGGCTGGTCTGTGCGGCATTCGATCAATATTTGCCTCGGCAGACTGCTCGCCACAGCATGGCGGTCTAAGATATGCGAGAGAGATATGCCGGGCATCCCGGACTTCTGTCCTGTGAAGGCTGTGGCCAGGCAACAGCCCTTACGATGGTGAGTTGGGATTCTAGCCCAATCAAGCAGCCCCAAACAGCGACCAAGCGCAGCCCATGATCCGCTGGGCGTCTTCCACGCCGCCGCAGGATGATGGCCGATCAACGGCGCAGATAAAGCGGGCTGTAAAGCACGACGAATAGCGCGAAGGCGGCGATCCAGGCTCCGCCCGCAATGTCGATCGCGGCGATATAGTCGGCCCCGACAAAGGGGGCAGCGAGACGCGCCAGCGTGGCAATCAGGACCAGCAGATAGACGATCACTGTGCCGCGCCCGGCGGTCAGTTCCCGTTTGCTGTGGCCCAGACTGGCGCGCGTCATGACAGCGAGAATCATCGTTCCCATGGCGCCAACGGTGAGTGCGTGCAGCGCGGTGGTGGCCAGTTCCGGTTTCCAAGCCGCGCTTCCCAGAAGCGCAAGACCCAGCGGAAGCCATGCGTAACCGATATGGAGAATCCACAGAAGCGGTTCGCGCAGGGTCGCCTGACCTCGCCAGCGGGCGAGGCGCAGGGCATGAATGAAGGCCGCGATGATGAGCGCGGTTCCCGACACTGTGTTCAGCCCGAGGACCACCCAGACCGCCAGGACAAGAATGCTGACGGCTAGCACCCCCAGGTCGAAGCGGTCGAACGGCACCGGAAAATCCTCCGCGCCCTGCCGCCGCAGCCAGTTGGTGGTGAAGCTCGGGATGATGCGGCCGCCGATCAACGAAATCAGCAGGACGACGATGGAAATGGCCAGGCGCTTTCCGGCCTGTTCCCATTCGGATTGGCCGAAAAGTCCGGCGTGAATCATGGCATTCGCCGCGCACAGCATCGCCACCCCCGCCAGAACAGGCAGGTTGCGCCAGTTGCGCCCAGCGACGATCTCCCGCGCAATAACCGCGCCGAAGACAATCAGGAAGGAAAGATCTGCCGCCATGGCTGCGGCAGGGCCCGTCCAGGCGGAAAAAGCGACAGCGACACGCCCGATAAACCAGAGAAGGACGAGGGTGCCGAGCGGCCAGCCCTGAAGCGGGAGCCGCCCCGTCCAGTTGGGGATGGCGGTGAGGAGAAATCCGGCGATAGCGGCGACGACGAATCCGAAAAGAAGTTCGTGGAAATGCCAGGCGACCGGATTGAACGCTGACGGGAGCGCGATAGCGCCACTCAGCATTAGAATCCAGATCGCCATGGAGAAACAGGCCCAGAGACCTGCCGCAAGAAAGAAGGGGCGGAAGCCTGCCGAAAGAAGGGGCCATGCTTCAGCCGAACGGTATCGGGGTATAGCCATGTCAGGACGCGCTCCACCGCGGCAGCCGCTCTACTCGCGACACGACTTCCTAGAAGGGTTCTATACCCAGTTTGTCTGGCAAACCAGCAGGCAGCGAATGTCCACTATGGCGCAAAACGGACATTTAGAGCCCAATCAATCTATTGCTCTCTCCCCCGCGTGATCGTGGATGCCATCCCATAGCGGTGCTAGTGCATCCCGGCCCTATCGAATGACTTCATCTGGAGGACATGTGCCATTAAACATGCCAACGATCTCGTCCGCTCCGTACTTTGATGTTAGAAGGAATCATGCATAACGCTCATACCGACGAAACCTTCAAAAATACTATTGCGGCGTTCCCCCGCAATACTCAACTTTCGGAATCTGAAAAGGTCGATCTTCGCTCCGACTTGGACGAAATTCTGAATATACATGAAGATAACGATGGGTATTTTTCCGAGGCAGTATCAAATTTGGAGAAAAAGGAGCGCGAGGGAACCAACGGTGGGCGCCCGCCTGATAGCCGCACTACAACTTTGATACTTTCATTGCTTACGGTCTATCAGCGATACGTGTCTGTCCCTGTGGAGGACTGGGAAGTTGGTGCCGCCCCCCGCTCCAATTTCCCAAGATTTGCGGCGGCTGCCCTGCAGCCTATCTACCCTGACGCTGATGGGAGTGCTGTCGAAAGGATCGCCAAGAAATGGCATGGCATCCGGGCGGTTATAGTCCCCAAAACGCCCTGACATTGATCGAATCAGGTTTTCTCCTCCCCGAGGTTTGCGCTTAACCCATAGTGAATCACCCGAGCAATAACGAACTTGGGAGAATTACTATGAACTCATCTACCTCTGGGCCCGATCTGACATACGCGGGACCTCTCGCAGTCTCGCCGATTGCCGCAGCTCG
>JADLET010000091.1 GCA_020845975.1 Gammaproteobacteria bacterium
AGCTGGGATTACTATGAGACCCTGGGAGGCGGCATGGGCGCCGGTCCGGCGGGCGGCGGACTCAGCGGCGTGCAGACCCATATGACGAATACGCTGAATACACCGATCGAAAGTCTGGAGCTGCATTATCCGCTGCGCATCCGTCGCTATGAGCTGCGCACCGGCTCGAGAGGGGCCGGCCGGAGACCGGGCGGAGACGGTCTGGTGCGCGAGTACGAACTCCTCGCCCCCGCCACCGTCACCCTGATCACCGAGCGTCGTACCCATGCGCCGTGGGGGCTCGCGGGCGGCTCGGCGGGGACCCCGGGGGAAAACCGGCACAACGGGCAGGTATTACCCGCGAAGGTTTGTTTCGAGGCGTTGGCCGGGGATCGCGTGTGCATCGAATCCGCGGGCGGCGGAGGGTGGGGAGACATCAAATGTAGCCCGGATGAAGGCGCGTAGCGCCGGAATCCGGGGGCGAGGTCCCCGGATTCCGCTGTGCTCCATCCGGCTACATTACTGTATTGTGCGTCTGGCCTTGGATTCTGCCTCCCTCGCCTATAGTTAGTGCGGGGTTGCCGGCTGGGGCGCCCTGGCCGGGGCGGATAATACCTGATTGAATTACTCAGGTATTAAATCTATCATTTGAACACTGTTGAGACCCGCCGATCCCGGCGGGTGCGAGCCGAGACGAGGTGTGGTTATGGATGTGATGGAGAGGATCAAGCAGCAGGTCGAAGGCAGCCCGATCGTGCTGTACATGAAGGGTGACCCGGATTTTCCCCAGTGCGGCTTTTCGCAGCGCGCCGTGCAGGCGCTGCGCGGCTGCGGCGCCCAGTTTCAGTACGTCGATATCCTGCAGGATCCGGAGATCCGGCAGAACCTGCCCCGTTACGCCAACTGGCCGACCTTTCCCCAGCTCTACATCAAGGGCGAACTGATCGGCGGCTGCGACATCATGCTGGAGCTCTACCAGAGCGGCGAACTGCAGAAGCTGGTGAAGGAAGCGGCGTAAAAAAACAGGACTAAGGACTAAGGACTAAGGACTAAGGACTAAGGACTAAGGACTAAGGACTAAGGACTAAGTAAACAACAAGCGTGAGGCCCGCCCATTTGCCATCAAAATCGCCGGCGGGGATTGCATCGAGTCTTGGGCGCGCGAGCCGGTACCGATTCTGTGCGCGGTGCAGCCGCATAAAAATCAGGACTAAGGACTCAGGACAAAGGACACAACAGGCACTCAATCCGAATGATGAGGGAACAGATGCCAGGTCTGTTCCCTTTTTTATGTCTTTTGGATTTTTACTCCGTCCTTAGTCCTGAGGCCTTAGTCCTATGTTTTCATCCCACCGGTTCACAATCGCGCAGAACAGTTCCGCTGTGCGTTCGGCATCGTAGATCGCAGAGTGGGCCTCATTCTGGTCCCAGGGAATTCCGGCGCATTGCACCGCGCGGGCCAGCACGGTCTGGCCGTAGGCGAGTCCGGCCAGTGAGGCGGTGTCGAAGCTGCTGAAGGGGTGGAAGGGGTTGCGCTTGATCGCGCAGCGCATCACCGCGGCGTTCAGGAAGCCGAGATCCAGTATGGGGTTGTGCCCGACCAGGATCGCGCGCGTGCAGGCGGTGTCGCGCACCTTGTGGCGCACCTCCTGGAACAGCGCCCGCAGGGCCTCTTTTTCATCGATCGCCCCGCGAAACGGATGATGCGGATCGATGCCGTTGAAGGCGAGCGACTCCGGATTCAACACGGCGCCGGGGAAGGGCTGCACATGATGGCTGTGCGTCGAGACTGGCGCCAGGCGGCCATGCTCGTCATAGTCGAGCAGCACAATCGCGATCTCCAGCAGTGCGTCGGTGGCGGGATTGATCCCGCCCGTCTCGACATCGACGACGACGGGGAGAAAACCGCGGAAGCGGTTGGCGATGCGTTTGGGTTCTGATGCTGACACGTGGTGTGATCCTGACAGGGTTATGAGCAGGGTACTCATCGGTGCGCGTTCAGTAAAGCTCGAACGTCATTCCGGGGCAAATGATCAATCGGTGAGGTGGCGGAATGGCGCGGGATCAATGCCAAGCTTGCGCATGCGGGAGCGCAGCGTGTGCGGGTTGATATTGAGAAGGCGCGCCGCGCCCTGTGGTCCGTCGACGCGGCCCAAGGTGCGGCGCAATGCGTTACGGATATGGTCCGCGGTCGTTTCCTCGAGCGTGGAGAAGGTGAGTCGGCGTTCCGCGGCGGGCGCGGTCGCTGTCGCGGCGCTGGTGCCGGGGACGGGTCCGAGGCCAATCGCCGCGCCGATTGCCAGCCGCTCGCCCTGGCCAAGGATCGCCGCGCGCTCGATCACTGCCGCCATTTCGCGCACATTGCCTGGCCAGGCGTAGCTCCGTAACTGCTCGATATCGTCCGCGGTTGGCAGTTGCGTGTGCAGGCCGAGTCGGACCGCCGCGCGTCGCGCGAAGTGGCGCGCGAGTTCGGGGATATCCTCCGGTCGTTCGCGCAGCGGCGGGATCAGCACCGGAAAAATGGCGATGCGATACCACAGGTCCTCGCGGAAGCCGCCCTGCCGCACCATGGCGGCGAGGTCGCGGTGAGTCGCGGCGAGCACGCGGATATCGACCTGGATCGGTTGTTCGCCGCCGACGCGGTACAGGCTGCCGTCCTGCAGCACGCGCAGCAGGCGTACCTGCACTGAGGCAGGCAGCTCTCCGATCTCGTCCAGAAACAGGGTGCCTCCGTCCGCGCGTTCGAACCACCCCTTGCGTTGCGCCAGCGCACCGGTGAAGCTGCCTTTCTCGTGGCCGAACAGTTCGGAGTCGATCAGCTCAGGCGCGATCGCGCCACAATTTACGCGGATGAACGGTCCCTGTGCCCTTGCCGAGCGCTCGTGGATGGCGCGCGCCACGACTTCCTTGCCTGAGCCGGTTTCGCCGAGCAGCAGCACCGAGGTGTCGGTTCGCGCCACCTGATCCACCCGCGCGAGCACGGCGCGCAAGCCCATGTCGGCGCCGACGATGGTGTCGCTGACCTTTTCACGGCCGAGCCGTGTCAGTAGCGACTGTTTATCCGCTTCCGCAGTGGCGCGCAACTGACCCAGTTCGCGCAGCCGCTTGTCGTTTTCCAGTGCTACGGTCAGCGGTTCGAGCAGTCCTTCCAGCAGGCGTTGATGGCGCGGCTTGAGTTGGCCACGTTCGAGCAGGATCACCGCCAGTCCTTCGGGGTGTGAGGTGCGGTCCTTCAGCACCCCGATCAGCGTCTCCCTGCCGGCGTACAGGTCCTGCAACGGGACCAGGGCGTCGGGCCAGTCCGCGCCGACGGACAGCACCGCCATCGGTTCCTGGCGCATCCATTCGAGCAGACGTTCAAAGCGCATCGTAGTCATGCCGAGCCGGCGGCCGTGCGCGGCCGGCCTGCCATCGCGCCGGCCGACCGCGATGGTCTCAATGTCGCCGCGCCTTGCATCGAGATGAAGTATCTCCAGGGCGCTGAGCGGCAGGGCGGGCGCCAGCAGGGCGGTGATGTTGTCCACCGCTTCAGTCAGTTCCATATGGCGACCGACTTCGCGCCATACGTCCAGTAACAGATGTTCGAATTTGTCCATCGCGATTCGTTTCATTTAACGGAATTACTGCATTTTTAACAGAAATCCGTTTAATAAAACAGGATGGATCCATCGGGGTTGTCGCGCCAGTTCAAATAACAGCATTAATAACAATCTGTTATGAAAATTATTCGGTGCTGGCACGAAAGCTGAAATAGCAAGATTGAGCCGGAATCACGGGCCGGCATGCAAATGGGCCAGGGACGGCCACCCCGGACAGCCGGGGTTTGAGCGTATTCACGAAGAGCAACGATAGCGAGCGCGGTATTAGCGATGAAATCACTGCATCTGTCTGGCAAGGGAACGGACGAGGTTATCGAAGTCCTGCGCGAGACCCTGCGCTCGCTGCGTTTCGGTTCCATCGAAATCGTTGTCCACGACGGACGCGTGGTTCAGATCGATCGCAAGGAAAAGCTGCGCTTTCAGTCCGCGTCGGAAGCGGAGGCTCCGAGTACTCCGGGGTGCCAGGTCAAATGAATCCCGGGTCCTGTACATCCTGAATGAAACCATTACCGACCGGACATCCGGAGGTTCTTTCCCTGATCACCAAGCAGTCTGAAACGGTTTGCGCTGACCGGATGACCGGAGGCCGCGCTCATGTTTCCGGCGAGAGATAAAGACATGAAAAGCAGAAATCGCATTTTGGTACTGGCAGTCGGCCTGGCGGGTGGAGTGGCGGCCCAGAACGTGTTTGCCGCGGCTTCGCTCTATGGCCAGCTCAACATTTCCCTGGACAGCCTGGACAACAGCACGGACAGCGCGCTCAACATCTCGAGCAACTCGAGCCGTATCGGTTTCAAGGGTGATATCCAGGTCGGTGGCGACCTCGCGGGCATCTACCAGATCGAGTCCGAGGTGCGTGCGGATACCTCCGAGTCGGGCAACAGCAATCGCAACAGCATACTGGCCAGCCGCAACACCTTCGTCGGTCTGCAGGGCGCGTTCGGCGTCGCGCGCGTCGGCCGCTTCGATACGCCGGTGAAGGTCATCGGCCGCCAGGTCGACCTGTTCGGCGACCAGGTCGGCGATGCGCGCAACCTGACCCGGGCCGCCGGTGGCATCAACCGTTTTGACGAACGGCCCAACAACAGCATCGACTACACCTCCCCTGAAAGAGCTGGATTCAAAGGCACGCTGCTGTATTCCACCAACGTCGACACCGCGGCCACCAGCACCAACGACAACGATCTGCTGAGCCTCGGCGTGAATTACGCCCAGGGCCCACTCTTCGTCGGCGTCGGTTACGAGTCGGCGGGCAACGCGACCGCCGCCCAGGACGACCCGAACATCATCCGGTTGGGCGCGTATTACGATCTCGACGCCTGGCGTTTCACCGGCCTGTGGCAAACGCTCTCCGGAGCGGCCGCAGACGGCAGTCAGGATGAGGACGTGTTTGGCCTCGGTGTCCGCTACAAGACCGGCGCGTGGGCGTTCAAAGGACAGGTCTACCAATTGTCTGCCGACGCGGACGAGCGGGATGCCAGCCTGGTCGCGCTCGGCACCGAGTACACCCTGCAGAAGGGACTGACCCTGTACGCCGCCTATGCCGGAACCAGCAATGACGACGGCCGCGGCGTGACTCCGTACAGCGAGGGTCGCAGTGACAGCCTGGCGGTAGCGGCCAACGGTGATTCCGCCAGGGCAATCTCGCTCGGGACCATCATCAAGTTCTAGGCGCCGATTGGGGACGGATTTCAAATCCGTCCCCTTACAACCCATGCAGGACAGATTTTAAATCTGCCCCCCTTGACCGAGGAGTACATGTCAATGAAACGAATAATCACCGCCATCACCGGCGTCGCGCTTGCCGCCGGCATCAGCGCGGGCGCGCTGGCCAAGGACATCAAGCTGCTCAATGTGTCCTATGACCCCACGCGCGAGCTCTATCAGGATTTCAACAAGGAGTTCGGAAAGTACTGGAAGGAGAAGACCGGCGACAACGTCATCATCAACCAGTCGCACGGCGGCGCGGGCAAGCAGGCGCGCGCCGTGATCGACGGTCTGGAGGCGGATGTGGTGACGCTGGCGCTGGCCTACGACATCGACCAGATCAGCGAGAAGACCGGCTGGTTCCCCAAGGACTGGCAGACGCGCCTGCCCAACAACAGCGCGCCTTACACCTCCACCATCGTGTTTCTGGTGCGCAGTGGAAATCCCAAGGGCATCAAGGATTGGGACGATCTGGTCAAGTCCGGCGTGTCTGTCATCACGCCCAATCCGAAGACCTCGGGCGGGGCGCGTTACAACTATCTGGCTGCGTGGGGCTACGAGCTGAAGAAGACCGGCAACGCCGACAAGGCCAAGGCGTTTGTCACGCAGCTCTACAAGAACGTCCCGGTGCTGGATTCGGGCGCGCGCGGATCGACCAACACCTTCGTTCAGCGCGGCGTCGGCGATGTGCTGCTGGCGTGGGAGAACGAGGCCTTCCTGACCCTGAACGAACTGGGGCCTGGCAAGTTCGACATCGTCATCCCGTCCGTCAGCATCCTGGCAGAAACCCCGGTGACAGTGGTGGACACCGTGGCGAAAAAGCACGGCACCACGGAGGTTGCCCAAGCCTATCTGGAATATCTCTACTCACCGGTCGGGCAGCGCCTGGCCGCCAGGCACTATTACCGTCCATTCAAGCCGGAGAGCGCCGCTCCTGAAGATATCAAGCGCTTCCCCAGGCTGAATCTGTTCACCATCGACGAGACCTTCGGCGGCTGGCAGAAGGCGCAGAAGGAGCACTTCAGCGACGGCGGTGTCTTTGACCAGATCTACGTCCCGTCCAACTGAGACTCGTCAGCAATCGGAGTTCGCCATGGCCATCATCGTCCTCAACTCACGTAACCAGTTCCGCGGGCGGGTCGCGCGCAACATCCGCGGCCCGGTCGTCTCCGAGGTCCAGCTGGAGACGGCGGCCGGCACCATCTCATCGGTGGTGACGTCCAGCTCGCTGCAGGAACTGGATCTGCGCGAGGGGCATGAGGCCATGGCGGTCTTCAAGGCGACGGAGGTCGTGCTGACGAGATTCCAGCCGCTCCCTCGCGATACGTCTACTGGCAAAGAGAGAGAGTGAGTCCCATGGCAACCCTGGCCTTGCGTCGTCGCAGCGTGATCCCCGGTTTCGGCATCACCATCGGTTTCACCCTGCTGTATCTGAGTCTGATTATCCTGATCCCGTTGTCCGCCACCTTTATCAAGTCCACCCAGCTGGGTTGGGGAGGATTCTGGACAACGGTCACGGCTCCGCGCGTGGTCGCCTCCTACAAATTGAGTTTCGGCGCCTCGTTCCTCGCCGCGGCGATCAACCTGGTGTTCGGAATGCTGGTCGCCTGGGTGCTGGTGCGTTACCGCTTTCCCGGCCGGCGCCTGATCGATGCCCTGGTCGATCTGCCGTTCGCGCTGCCGACCGCCGTGGCGGGCATCGCGCTGACAGCGATCTACGCGCCGAACGGCTGGCTGGGGCAGTATCTCGAGCCGCTCGGCATCAAGGTGGCGTTCACGCCCACCGGCGTGCTGGTGGCGCTGATCTTCATCGGCTTGCCATTCGTCGTGCGTACCGTGCAGCCGGTGCTGCAGGAGCTCAAGCCGGAGCTGGAGGAGGCCGCGGCGAGTCTCGGCGCCTCGCGCCGGCAGACCATATTTCGTGTCCTGATGCCCAGTCTGTGGCCGGCGCTGCTGACAGGCTTCGCGCTCGCCTTTGCGCGCGCGCTGGGGGAATACGGATCCGTGATCTTCATCGCCGGCAACATGCCGATGGTGTCCGAAATCACGCCGCTGCTCATCATCACCAAGCTGGAGCAATACGACTATGCCGGCGCCACCGCGATCGCCGTGGCGATGCTGGTCATCTCGTTCCTGCTGCTGCTGATCATCAACCTGCTCCAGTGGTGGGGCAGGCATCGCCACCAGTGAGGTCCCCATGAATACGACCACGTCACCAACACTGAATGAACCCGCATGGTTCCGCCGGCTGCTGATCGGCGCGGGCCTCGCCTTCCTGGGCCTGTTCCTGGCGCTGCCGCTCGCCGCGGTGCTCACCGAGGCGCTGCGCCAGGGCGTCGGCGCCTATCTGGTCGCGCTGCAGGAGCCCGTGGCGCTGGCGGCGATCAAACTCACCCTCATCGCCGCCGGTATCGCCGTTCCGCTGAATCTGATCTTTGGCGTCACCGCCGCGTGGGCGATCGCGAAGTTCGAGTTCCGCGGCAAGAGCCTGCTGATCACGCTGATCGACCTGCCGTTCTCGGTGTCGCCGGTGATCGCGGGACTGATCTACGTGCTGATCTTTGGCGCGCAAGGCTGGTTCGGCCAGTATCTGTTCGAGAACGATATCAAGGTCATCTTCGCCGTCCCCGGCATCGTGCTGGCGACGGTCTTCGTCACCTTTCCGTTTGTTGCGCGCGAACTGATCCCGGTGATGGAGGAGCAGGGTACGGCCGAGGAGGAGGCGGCGCTGACGCTGGGTGCGAGCGGCTGGCAGACCTTCTGGCGCGTGACCCTGCCCAACATCAAATGGGGCCTGCTCTACGGCGTGATCCTGTGCAACGCCCGCGCGATGGGCGAGTTCGGTGCGGTGTCGGTGGTGAGCGGTCATATCCGCGGCGAGACCAATACGCTGCCGCTGCACGTCGAGATCCTCTACAACGAATACAACTTCGTCGCCGCCTTCGCCTGCGCCTCGCTGCTGGCGCTGCTCGCACTGGTCACGCTGGCGGCCAAGAGCTTCGTCGAATGGCGCGGACAGGCGCAGCGCGCCTTGGCGCCGATTGCCCTGCCGGCCGTACAGCCGTCCACCTGATACACAGGAGACATATCCATGAGCATCATCATCGAAAACGTCAACAAACACTTCAGCGGCTTTCATGCGCTGCAGGATGTCAATCTGACCATCCCGACCGGCGAGCTGGTGGCCCTGCTCGGGCCAAGCGGCTGCGGCAAGACCAGCCTGCTGCGCATCATCGCCGGGCTGGAGCAGCCCGACAGCGGCAGCATCCGTTTCAATGGCGAGGATACCACCCGGCGCCATGTGCGCGAGCGCGGCGTCGGTTTCGTGTTCCAGCCTTACGCGCTGTTCCATCACATGACGGTATTCGACAACGTCGCCTTCGGTCTCACGGTCCGGCCGCGTGCGGAACGTCCCTCCAGGGGCGAGATAGCTGACAGGGTCCACGATCTGCTGAAACTCGTGCAGCTCGAATTCGTGGCGGACCGCTATCCAAGCCAGCTCTCCGGCGGACAGCGCCAGCGTATCGCACTGGCGCGCGCCCTCGCGGTGGAACCCAAGGTGCTGTTGCTGGACGAGCCATTTGGCGCGCTCGACGCCAACGTGCGCAAGGACCTGCGGCGCTGGCTGCGCCGCCTGCATGACGAGATCCACGTCACCAGCGTCTTCGTCACCCACGATCAGGAAGAGGCCATGGAGGTCTCCAGTCGCGTGGTGGTAATGAGCAAGGGTCGGGTAGAGCAGGTGGGTACACCAGACGAGGTCTACGGGGCGCCTGCAACCGAGTTCGTGTCGCGCTTCCTCGGCAGTGTCAATCTCTTCAAGGGGCGCATCCATGACGGCTGGGCCCACATCGGTGATGTGCGGGCGCCGCTCCCGCACGACGCCGACACCCAGGCCGGCGCGGCGGTCGCGCACCTGCGGCCGCACGAAGTATCAATTGCCGACAGTCCGGAAGGCGCGATCGCCGCGGGCTGTGTGCGCGGCATCCTGTCGATAGGGCCGATGGTGCGTATCGAAATCGAGCGCGATGGCGAGGAGAACGGCCTTGTCGAGGTTGAGATGGTGCGGGAACGCTATCTGCGCTCGCCGCTGGCGCTCGGCCAGAAGGTGTTCATCAAGCCGCGAAACCTGCGCGTCTTCGCCAGCGGGGCGGGATAACAGCCAGGTGCGCGATCGATGGCTGCCGCCGCGCCGGCGGAGTGTATATGATGTCCGGGCATGAATGAGCCGGAACCACGATCGGGCAGTATTGGCATTGGAGCGGCCTTTGCGGTCTGGCTGCGCGTCGGTCTCCTGAGCTTCGGCGGTCCCGCCGGCCAGATCGCGTTGATGCACCGGATCCTGGTCGAGGAGAAGCGCTGGATCAGCGAACAGCGCTTTCTGCACGCGCTGAACTACTGCATGCTGCTGCCCGGCCCCGAGGCGATCCAGCTCGCGATCTACGTCGGCTGGATGATGCACCGCACGATCGGCGGACTGATGGCCGGTCTTTTGTTCCTGCTGCCCGGTGTCATTGCGCTGTTGGTCCTGAGCCTCGTCTATGCGCTGGCCGGCAATGTGCCGCTGGTCGAGGCGCTGTTTTTCGGGCTCAAGGCGGCCGTGCTGGCGATCGTGATCCATGCCGTGATCAGGCTCTCGAAGAAGGCGCTCGGCACGGCCGCCCGTTATGGCATCGCCATCGCCGCCTTTGCCGGCCTCTTCGTCTTCGGCGTTCCGTTCCCGCTGGTGGTGATCGCGGCCGGTCTGCTCGGCTTTGTCGGAGGCTGGCGGGGCTGGCGCGGCTTCGAGGCGCCCATGCACGACACGGGTGGCGACAGGATCGACGAAACGCATCTCGACAGCCCGCCGCCCGATCGCTGGCATGCCATGCGCACCCTGGCCGTGTGGTTGCCGCTGTGGGTCTTGCCGACCGCGCTGTCGGCGTCGACGCTGGGCCTGCATCATGTGTTCACCCAGGTCGGCCTGTTCTTCGGCAAGCTGGCGCTGGTAACCTTCGGCGGCGCCTATGCGGTGCTGGCATATATGGCGGAGCAGGCCGTCGAGCATCATGGCTGGCTGACGGCCGGAGAGATGATCGACGGTCTCGGGCTCGCCGAGACGACGCCGGGCCCGCTGATCATGGTCGTGCAATTCGTCGGCTTCCTCGCCGGCTTTCGCGAAAGCGGCTTCGATCCGCTCCTCGGTGCGGTGACCTGCGGTCTGCTTGCGACCTGGGCGACCTTTGTGCCGAGTTTTCTGTTTATCTTTCTCGGCGCGCCATACGTCGAGCGATTGCGCAACCGCCCGGCGCTGGGCGGCGCGCTCGCGGCGATTACTGCGGCGGTCGCAGGCGTGATCCTGAACCTTGCCCTGTGGTTCGGCATGCACGTTGTGTTCGCGCAGGTTGAGTCCGTGCGTGCGGGGCTGATCCGGGCGACATTGCCGGTGATCGACAGTGTCGATCCGCTTGCGCTCGGGTTGGTCACGTTCGCGCTGGTGTGTCAGTTCCTGTTGCGCCTTGGGCTGCTGACGACGCTGGGGCTGTGTTCTCTGGCGGGTGTTGGCCTGCGGTGGGCGGGATGGCCGGGTTGAGGGCGGCAAACCGCGCCGATCCAGGGCGCGTCAGGTATCCATTCTCCAGCGGACGCCTTGCCCCGCACGCAGCGGAATCAACAACTCGTCTCCCAAGGGGTAGTGATCCGGCGCGGTCCAGGTCTCGCGTTTCAGCGTGATGCGGTCGGTGTTGCGCGGCAGGCGGTAGAAGTCGGGGCCATGCCGGCTCGCGAAGCCTTCCAGCTGGTCCAGCGCGCCGGCCTCGTCGAAGGCCTCGGCGTACAGCTCGATCGCCGCGTGCGCGGTGTAGGATCCGGCGCAGCCGCAGGCGGTCTCCTTGCGCGCCCGCGCGTGCGGCGCGCTGTCGGTGCCGAGGAAGAATTTAGGGTTGCCGGAGGTGGCCGCGCGCAGCAGCGCCTGGCGATCGGCCTCGCGCTTCAGCACCGGCAGGCAGTAGTAATGCGGGCGCACGCCGCCGGCGAGCAGGGCGTTGCGGTTGTACAGCAGGTGGTGTGCAGTGATGGTCGCGGCGATCGTCGCGGGCGCGGTGGTGACGAAATCGACCGCGCCGCGGGTCGTGATGTGCTCGAACACGATGCGCAGCGCGGGAAAGCGTTGCGCCAAGGGCGCCAGCACGCGCTCGATGAACACCGTCTCGCGGTCGAAGATGTCGATTGCGGCATCGGTGACCTCGCCGTGCACCAGCAGAGGCAGGTCGTGGGTCTGCATGGCCTCGAGTACCGGGTAGACCTTCTCTATCGCCGTTACGCCGGATTCCGAGTTGGTCGTGGCGCCCGCCGGATACAGCTTCAGCGCCGCGACACCCGCCGCCTTTGCGCGCGGGATCTCTTCCGCCGGGGTGCTGTCGGTGAGGTACAGCGTCATCAGCGGATCGAACTTCACGCCGGCCGGCACGTGCTGCAGGATGCGCGCGCGATAGGCGAGCGCCTGCTCCGCCGTGACCACCGGCGGCGCCAGATTCGGCATGACAATCGCGCGCGCGAACTGCATCGCCGCGTGTGCCACCGTCGTTTTCAGCGCATCGCCGTCGCGCAGGTGGATGTGCCAGTCGTCGGGACGGAGGAGGGTGAGGTGGTTCATGAATAGAGGAAAGGCGTTGTGGGTGATGAGTGATGGGTGATTGAGAAGAAACGAGGATCGCGCATTTAATCACCCATTACCCATCACCTTCATCACTCACTCGTCCTTCGGCAATTCCGCCGTGCAGCCCGTCAACCGGTTCAGCGCCGCGGCGCCGAACAGGCGGAAGCCGCGCAGGGCTTCGGGTGGATGGCCGGCGACGCAGACGATGGGCTTGCCCTGGGCGTGGCCCATGATCAGCGGGCGTCCGGAGCGCATTGGCACGCCGTCGATGACCAGCTCGCCGACGGCCTTGACCAGGTCGGAGATGAAGTCGCGGCCGCCGACGGCGGTCCCGCCCGAGATCAGGATCATATCGGAGCCCTCGAGCGCTTTGCGCACGGCGGCGACGAAGGCGTCGAAGTCGTCGTTCATGATGCCGCCGGTGAGCGGGCTGGCGCCGGCGGCGGTCACGGCCGCCGCGAGCATCAGCGTGTTGCTGTCACGGATCGCGCCCGGTGTCAGCGCCTGCGTGTAGGGGATGACCTCGTCGCCCGAGGCGAAGATCGTGACCTTCGCCCGCGTGGACACGTCGATGCGCGGGATGCCCAGCGCGGCGATGGTGCCGATCGCGGCGGCGTCGACACAGGTCCCGGCCGGCAGCGCCACTGCGCCCTGTTTCAGGTCGCAGCCTTTTTCCTCGATGAAGAAGCGCGGCGGAAAGGGGCGGGTGATGGTGAAGGTGTCGCCGTCTTCCTTCGCCTCCCACGCGCGCACGCTTGAATAGGCTCCGTCCGGCGCCAGGCTGCCGGTCGCGATGCGCACCGCCTGGCCGCGCTTGAAGGCCGGGCACTGCCTGTCGCCGGGCTTTACCGCGCCGACGATCCTGAACGATACCGGCTTCTCCTCGGAGGCGCCGGCGCCGTCCTCGGTGTGAATCAGAAACCCCTCGACGATGGCGCGGGTGTACGCCGGCAGGTCCTCGGGCGCGCTGATGTCCCGCGCCGTCACGCGGCCGAGCGACTGCTCGAGCGCGCAGCTCTCGCTGTTCAGGCGGCGGAAGGGAATGGCGTCACTGAATTTCCGTTGCGCCTCGTTGAGTGGGGATGGCTCGCTCATGATTGGACCTTTCTGTGCTGAGAGTTAGGGCGACATGATTGGTTTGGGCTGCGTCATATCCGCGGTCGGAGGTCGGACGCACATGCGATTCCTTTCCGGATCCCGCTGATCCTGGTTACGCTTGCCGGCCGAATGGCGGAGATATCATCGTGGATTTACCGGTGATTCGGTCCGGCCGGACTTCAGGGAGTATACGCGGAGTGGCGCGACGATGCATCCCGGGGGACGCGCGATTTCCCGGGCGCCCCCGTTTATGTCGCTCGGTGATCTATGAAGCGATATCCGACGCCGGGTTCGGTTTCGATGTAGTGGGGCTGTTCAGGATTGTCACAGAGCTTCTGGCGGATTCTTCCGACGAAGTTGCGCAGATAATGCGTATCTTCCGCGTGGCTTGGCCCCCAGATCTCCTTCAGCAAATGGGATTGCGTGATTACCAGGCCGGGGTGGGTCACCAGACTTGCCAGTACGGCGAATTCCTTGCGGGTCATATGGACGGGTGTTCCGTTTACCAGTATCTGGCGTCTGGTCAGGTCGATGTGGAGGTACCCGTCGTTATAGACGCCGCCGCTTCCTGCCAGGTCCCCGGGCGCGCGCAGGACATTGCGAACCCGCGCCAGGAATTCCTGTATGCCGAATGGCTTGGTAATGTAGTCGTTGGCCCCGCCGTCGAGGGTGAGCACCTTCTCGCTTTCCGATGCCCGCACCGACAATACAATGATCCGGCACGCCGACCAGCTGCGAATTTCCCTGAGAACCTCCTTGCCGTCGGCATCGGTGAGCCCGAGATCCAGTATCACGAGATCCGGCATCTGGGTTGCTGCCTGTTCCAGCCCGTCCGCCGCGGTTGCAGCCTCCAGTACCTGATAGCCCTGGCTTTTGAGGCTGATGCGCAGAAAGCGCCGGATCTGCTCCTCGTCGTCGATGATGAGTATGCGCGGCCGGGCCGATGTGTCGTTCATGTATTCTGTTCCCGGTCTGCGGCGGGCGGCTCGATGAGCGGCAGGTGAACAGCAATGGTCGTCCCGCGCTCGTTGGTTCCCGGCAGCGCCTCAATGCGGCCGCCATGGGCGCCGACCATGCCTTTGCATATGGCCAGCCCAAGTCCGCTGCCATATTTGTTCTGATTGCTCTCGCCGCCCGTGAAAAACATGTCAAAGACCTTTTCGCGCTGGTCGGGCGGAATCCCGGATCCTTCATCGGTGACGGTTATCAGCATTTCTCTGTCATCACGGCTGGCCGCCAGATGGATCTCGCCATCCGCGGGCGTGAACTTTGCGGCGTTCTCGATGATATTAATCAAAACCTGCTCGATCAGGGCGGGGTGTACGTACAGCAACGGGAGGTCCGGCGAGACGTCACGCGTAACACGATGATTGCGCAATAGGCCGCTCGTGCGTCGCAGGGCGGCGTCGACGATGTCATCAATGCCGATCCAGTCCCGTTCCAGCTTCAGGGTGCCATGCCCGAGTCGGGTCATGTCGAGCAGGTTCTGGATGTAGCGATTGAGGCGTTCGCCTTCGCTGATGATCGAATCGAGCAGCTCGGTCTGGTCTGCCTTGGAGAGATCATGGGAGAGCGTGCGCAAGGTGCTGGCGGATCCGAGCATGGACGCCAGCGGAGTTCGCAGATCATGTGAAACCGAGGACAGTAGCGCGGAGCGGAGCCGCTCCGTTTCCTCGGACAATTTCGATTGTTCCAGATTGGCTGCAAGCGCCGCTCTCGCGATGGCCTGCGTAGCAAGATTCGCCAGGGCGTGGATGCTGGCAAACTGTTCGTCGGTGGGATTCTTGTCTTCGGCGAGCAGCTTGCCGAAATAGATGCCGATCACGCCGAAGCACTCCTGCTTGAAGTCCAGGGGGATGAAATACCAATCGAGGCTGCCCAGGGTGTCAGTGCGAAAGCCGCTGGTTTTGCGGCGATCGAACGCCCATAGTGCGGCCGAACGTGCCTTCTCATCTGATTTCCATTCCAGCCTGACGGCTTCATTTGATGCGCCTGTCAGGGCCAGCGAGACATTATCACCCTCGGGGGAAAGAAGCGCTGTCGGGGCCCGGGTATGCTCGGCAATGGATGCCACAATTTCGTTGCGGACGCTTGGCAGGTCGGCCGCGGCCGCCAGTCTCCTGCTGACCGACAGTAATGTTTGAACCTGGTGGTTGGAGTCACGCAGAGCCAGTACCTGATGGCGTAGCCGGCTGGCGAGGCGTCCGCCGATGAGCCCCATGGCGAGGAAGAAGCCCACCGTGAGCAGGTCATCCGTGTGGTATATCGTGAGGGAATAAAGTGGCTCGGTAAAAAAGAAATTGTATGCCAGCGCGCTGATGAGCACGGCGAACAGTGCGGGACGCAAGGCGGTTCTGACAGCCACCAGCAGCACGCCGGTGACAAATAACAGGGAGAGGTTTGCCAGCGGCAGCCAGGGCCTGATGATGGCGCCGACGGCGACCGCGGCGGACACCACGCCGAACGCGTACAGGTAATCGCGCACGGGTTCCGGCTCCATCTGTCGCAGCCAGGTCCATGGATGGCGCGTTCGAGCTCCGGATGAGGCGACGAAGACGATGTCGATTTCATTCGTCTCTTTCAGCAGGCGTTGGCCGAATGCCCGGCCGAAGAAAGCGCTGATGGAGCGCCGCCGGTTACGGCCGACCACCAGCATGGTGGCGTTCTGCTCGCCAGCAAAGGCGAGCAGCTCCGATACCGGATCGTAGCCGCGAAGAATCGCCGTTTCGCCCCCCAGTCGCTCCGCCAGATCAAATGCGCGGTCCACGCCGGTGCGCAGTTCAGATGCGTCGTTGCCCTGATCGACAAACACTGTGGTCCAGGGGGCGCGGTACCGCTCGGCCAGCCTCCGTCCGTGGCGTATAATCTCTTCGCTGCTGGGGCCGCCATCAACGGCGATGACCACGCGGGTGCGTACCGGCCACAGACTCGTTGTGCCTTTGCGCTGCCTTTCTTCGCGCAGATCGCAATCGATGCGTTCCGTGACGGTCTGGAACGCCAGTTCCCGAAGAGCAGCCAGATTCGAGGGGCTGAAGAATCCGTCCATCGCCGCGCGAGCCTGTTCCGGGACATACACCTTTCCCTGTTTGAGCCGTTCGATCAGTTCGCGCGGCGTCAGATCGACGAGTACGACATCCAGAGCGTCATTCAGCAGGGTATCCGGAACCGTTTCTCGCATGCGCACGCCTGTAACCCGCGCAACCACATCGTTCAGGCTTTCCAGATGCTGGATATTGAGCGTGGTCCAGACGTCGATGCCGTGTTCCAGTAATTCCTCCACATCCTGGTAGCGGCGTGGGTGGCGGGTGCCGGGGATGTTGCGGTGGGCCAGTTCGTCGACGAGCACAACTGCCGGAGCCCGGCGAATGATGGTGTCGAGATCCATCTCCGGGAAGGCCGAATCCCGATATTCGACACGCGCCCGCGGAACGGCCTCCAGGCCTTCGCACAGCGCTTCCGTATCCTGCCGGCCGTGACTCTCGACGATGCCGATGACGATGTCGATGCCGGCCTTGCGGGCTTCCCGGGCCGCTTCGAGCATCTTGTAGGTTTTGCCGACTCCGGGAGAGGCCCCGAGAAAGATCTTGAGGGCGCCGCGGCGTTCGCGATCGACTTCAGACAGGAGCGCGTGTGGATCGGGGCGGCCGGGGATGTGGTTATTGTTCATGCAAGATGTCTCGATTCGCCGGATTTCGAACGATATCGATTCAGATCCATTGCCGCATGGTACGCGACGGGCTGCTCCGGTGTCATTATTCCGGGCGACGGATGAATAGTGCCGTATGTATTGGGTTCCGTCCCGCCGAAGATCGCCATTGCATTCCGCTTAAATCAAGGTAATCCCGAGACACGCAATTGGTGTTCCCGTTACGCAGGGCGCGCGGTTGTGCGCCGCCTGTCCACGTGCAGGGGGTCAGGGCAGCGCATCCAGCGCCAGATTGAGCGTGAGGACGTTCACGCGCGCTTGTCCCAGGATGCCGAGCACCGGCGGCTCTATACGCGCCTCAACGAGCGCGGCGACGTTCGCTTCCGGTATGGCCCGCGCCGCGGCAACGCGCCTGATCTGCAGGCGCGCGGCGTCGGGGCTGATATGCGGATCGATTCCCGAGCCCGAAGCGGCGACCAGGTCGACCGGGATCGCATCCTTCGTCACGCCGTATTCATTCACGATAGCCTCCGCGTCAGCCTGCGCCCGGGCGCGCAGTTGCGGGTTGCTGGGCGCGAGGTTCGAGCCCGAAACACTGAAGGGATCGTAGTTGACGGCTGATGGCCGGCCGTGAAAATAGCGCGGGCTGGTGAACGGCTGGCCTACCAGATGTGAGCCTGCGATTTTGCCGTCGCGTTCGATGAGACTGCCGGTGGACTGGTGGGGGAATAGCACTCCGCCGATGGAGACTGCAAGCAAGGGATACACACCGCCACACAGCGCCATGAGCACTACGGCGGCGCGCGTGGCGTGTCCCCAGCCGGTGCCGGCTGTGGCGATAGGGGCGGGAAGACGGGTCGATGCGGGCTTTTTCATGTCAGGTTCCTATATGAACAGGCCGAGTCCCAGGTCGATGAGTTTGATGACGGGGAACGGCAGCAGAACGCCGCCCAGCCCGTAGACCAGCAGGTTGCGTCGCAGCAGCTCGTCCGCGCTGGATGGGCGGACGCGCACGCCGCGCAGGGCAAAGGGGATAAGCCCCGGGATCACGAGGGCGTTGAATATGATCGCCGACAACACCGCAGTTTCGGGGCTGTGCAGGTGCATGATATCGAGGGTCTCCAGCGCGGGAACGCTGGCGGCGAAAATGGCCGGCAGGATGGCGAAATACTTCGCCACGTCGTTGGCGAGGGAGAAGGTGGTCAGCGCGCCTCGCGTCACCAGCAGCTGCTTGCCTATCTCCACCACCTCCAGCAGCTTGGTTGGATCGGAATCCAGGTCGACCATGTTGCCGGCCTCCTTGGCCGCCTGCGTGCCGGAATTCATCGCCAGGCCTAGGTCCGCCTGGGCAAGGGCGGGCGCGTCATTGGTGCCGTCGCCCATCATCGCGACCATGCGTCCTTGCGCCTGTTCGCGCCGGATATATTCCAGCTTGTTCTCCGGCGTCGCCTCGGCGATGAAATCGCTCACGCCGGCCTCGGCCGCGATGGCGGCGGCGGTCAGAGGATTGTCGCCGGTGATCAGCACGGTGCGAATGCCGAGGGCATGCAGGCGCTGGAAGCGCTCCTTGATGCCGGCCTTGATGATGTCCGACAGCGGTATCACGCCGAGCACCTGGCCGCCATCGGCGACCACCAGAGGCGTGGCTCCGCCGCGGGCCACGCGTTCGACCAGGGCATTCGTTTCGTCCGGGTACCGTCCGCCGTTATCCGCAACGAATCGGCGGATGGCGTCCGGCGCACCCTTGCGGATGCGGCGGCCGTCGGGCTGGTCGATGCCGGATAAGCGGGTCTTGGCGGAGAAGGGTATAAACTGCGTTTGTGGGCATGCCTCCGCGAGTGCTCCGCGGTTCCGCGCGAGCGCAACGATGGATTTGCCCTCCGGCGTGGGGTCCGCCAGCGAGGTGAGCAAGGAAGCGTCCCGCAGGCGTTCCGCGCCGACAGCGGGAAGGGCAAGGAAGTCATTGGCCTGGCGATCGCCGTGGGTGATGGTGCCGGTCTTGTCCAGCAACAGGGTGTCGATATTGCCGGCCACCTCCACCGCCTTGCCGGACTTGGCCACCAGGTTCGCGCGCAGGGCGCGATCCATCCCGGCAATACCGATGGCCGGCAATAGCCCGCCGATGGTGGTCGGTATGAGGCAGACGAGCAGCGCGACCAGCACCGGTATCTCAGTGGCCGCGCCGACAAAGCCGGCGAAGGGCACCAGGGTCGCCACCACGATGAGGAACACGATGGTGAGTGCCGCCAGCAACACCGTCAGCGCGATTTCATTCGGTGTCTTCTGCCGCTTGGCGCCCTCCACGAGCGCGATCATGCGATCCAGCAGCGAATGACCGGATTCCACGGTCACCTCGACCACGATGCTGTCGGAAAGCAGCCTGGTGCCGGCGGTGACGCCGCTGTTATCGGTCCCCGCCTCCCGCAGCACCGGCGCGGATTCTCCCGTAATGGCCGACTCGTTGACGGTGGCGGCGCCTTCCACGATCTCTCCATCGCAGGGGACCAGTTCGCCGGCCCTGACCCGCACCCGGTCGCCGATCCGCAGATCCTGGGCCGGGACGCGCTCCTCGGCGCCGGCGGCCAGCCGCTGGGCGAACAGCTGTTCCCGGGTTGAGCGCAGACTGTCCGCCTGCGCCCGTCCCCGCGCTTCAACCAGCGCCTCGGCGGCGTTGGCGAACAACACGGTGAACAACAGGATGAGGGTGATGGCGAGGTCGAATTTCCATGGAAGACCCGCGGCGATGTCAGCACCGGTTTGCCACAGGGTAACCAGCATGCCGACTCCGACAACGAACATCACCGGATTGCGTCCCAGCGAGCGGGGGGCGAGTCGCCGCAGCGATTCGCCGGCCAATGCCTGTACGTCCGGCCATCTCGGTTGATTGCGTTCGTGCTTCATGATTTCTCCTGTCGATCAGCCGGCGAGCGACAGGTACTCGGCCAGGGGGCCAAGCACCAGTGCCGGGAAGAAGCTGAGCAGCGAGAGCATCAGGATCACCCCCAGAGTCAGCAGTGCGAAGGTGGGGGTTTCGATCACCAGGCTGCCGATCGTGACCGGAGCGGCCCGCTTGGCGGCCATGTGCGCGGCCACCGCCAGCGGGGCCAGGATCGGTATAAAACGACCCAGGATGAGCGCCACGCTGCAGCTCACGTTCCACCAGACAGTGTTGTCGCCCAAGCCCTCGAAGCCTGAGCCGTTGTTGGCGAAGGCCGAGGCGTACTCATACAGTACCTGGCTCAGTCCATGGACTCCGGGATTGGAGTTTTGCGCCAGCCCCGGCAGTGTCACCGCCAGCGCCGTGAGTCCGAGGATCAGCAGCGGTTGCAGCAGCAGGGCGATGGAGACCAGTTTGATTTCCTTGGCCTCCAGCGCCCGTCCGTACAGTTCAGGTGAGCGCCCGACCATGAGGCTGCCGAGAAAGACGGCGAGCAGCAGAAGCAACAGATAGTTGATCAGGCCAACACCCACGCCGCCGAAGGTGGCGTTGACGAACATGTCCATCAGGGTTGCGGCGCCGCCCAGGGGATTGAAGGAATCGAGCATGCCGTTTACCGAGCCATTGGAGGTCTGCGTGGTGAAGGCGCCCCATAACGCGGTCGCGGACGCCCCGATGCGCACTTCCTTGCCTTCCAGGTTCGGACCTTCGGCCGCGAGTCCGGCGAACGCGGCGTTGGGCTGGTTTTCGGACCAGATCGCCAGGCCCGATGTTGCCGCGGAAAGCGCCAGCATCACACCCAGGATGGAAAGAGCCAACCGCCGCCGCCCGGTGAGATATCCCGCCATGAACACCGACGCCATCGGAACCAGCACGATCGCAACCGTCTCGATGAAATTGGAGATCGGGGTAGGGTTCTCCAGCGGCACGGCGCTGTTCGGCCCGTACCAGCCGCCGCCGTTGGTGCCCAGTTGCTTGATCGCCACCATGGGAGCCACCGGGCCTGCCGGGATGCGTTGCTCGCTCAGTTCCGCGCTGCTGTCGATCGGGTGCGCGAACTGTGCCCCCTGGTAGGTGCCTGGCACGCCCTGCCAGGCGAGCAGCAGCGACGTTATAAGTGCAAGCGGTATGAACAGGCGCGTCACGGTGCGCACCAGATCCGCATAGAAGTTGCCCACCGAGATCTCGCCGGATGAGGTCATTCTGCGCTCATCTTGCCTCGCGAACAGGGTGCGCAGGATCGCGGCCAGGACCGCGAGCCCGGCCGCGGGCGTGACGATCTGTATGCTGACGATGGCGATCAGTTGCGAGAAATAGGAGAGCTGGGCCTGGCCGGAGTAATGCTGCTGATTGGTATTGGTGATGAACGATGCCGCCGTATGGAGGGCGAGGTCCCAGCTCATTCCTTCGATGCCGTCAGGATTGAGCGGGAGTCGTCCCTGCTGCATGAATATCACAAACGCCGTCACCGCGACGATGACATGCAGCTTGAGCAGCGCCTTGCCGTACTGTTTCCAGTTCATCGGCACGTCAGGACGTACGCCGATCGCCCGGTACACCAGGTTCTCGATCGCACCGCAGCCGCGCCTGGAGAAATCCGGCGCCGGCGAATAGATCGATGCCATGTAGCGACCGAGCGGCCAGGCCAGAAGCAGTGCGGTGGCGTAGATCAGGAGGACTTCGTTCATATGCCTTCTTCCCGGTCGATGAACAGAAAGCACATTCCGAACAAGGCAAGCAGAATGAGTATTCCGAGGATCATCATGATCAGAACCTCTCGGGCCGCAGCAACGCGGTCAGCAGGTAGGCCAGCAATGCGACAGTCAGTGCGATGAGGATGTAATACATGGCGGGCTCCGATCTGATGGATTAGGGCCCAGCTTAGGGAGGTTGTGCGTAAGTTTTCTATATGTGCCGAATATCGATGGCGTAATAATTTCGTAATCTTTTGGATGGGCGTGCGTATCCATCGCCACTTGAGGCGGATGACAAGGATGAGTCGATCAGTTCAACGGCAACTATGGACGAATGGGGATCGGAAGGCGTGGGGATTTTTCATCACCCATCACCCATCACCCATCACCCATCACCCATCACCCATCACCCATCACCCATCACCCATCACCGCAGTTTCTCCAGGACGCCGCGGTCGAGCAGCAGCCTGAGTGTGAAGCGCACGCCGAAGCCGGTGACGTCGGTCGGGATGTGCGCGAGGCCACCCTTGCTGTTGCCGGCGGAGAGGTCAATGTGCAGCCACGGGCGATCGTCGACGAAGCGCTTGAGGAAGCGGGCGCCCAGGATGTGATCGGCCTCGCCCTCCAGCGTGCACTGCTTGATGTCGGCGATCGTGCTCTGCAGCGCCTCTTCATAGTCCTCGTCGAGCGGAAAGGGCCACACGCGCTCGCCGCTCTCGCGGCCTGTCGCGATGATCTCCGGGATGAGATCGTCGCGGTTGGTGAACGCTCCGCTGTAGCGCGTGCCGAGCGCGTAGACACAGGCGCCGGTGAGTGTCGCGTAATCGATGATCAGATGCGGCTTATCGCGACTTGCGAGCGCCAGCGTGTCGGCCAGTACCATGCGTCCCTCGGCGTCGGTGTGCACGATCTCGATGGTGGTGCCGTCGCAGGCAGTGACGACGTCGTTCTGCTTGTAGGCATGCGGCCCGATGTGATTCTCGGCCAGCGCCAGCCAGCAGTCCACGACAAACGGGGCCTTGAGACGGCTCAATGCGAGCAGGGTGCCGAGCGCCACCGCGCTGCCCTGCATGTCCTCGTGCATGCCGTGCATGTGCCTGGAGGTCTTCAGGTTCATCCCGCCGGTGTCGAAGCAGATGCCCTTGCCGACCAGGGCCAGCTTCGGCGTGCGGCGGGCGCGCGGCGGGGTGTAGCGCAGGTGCACGATGCAGGCATCGTCACGCGCGCTGCCCTGGGCGACGGCGAGGAAGGCGCCGGCCTTCAGTCGTCGCAATGCCCGGCTGTTCAGTGTCGACATCTGCCAGCGTTGCTGGCGCGCCAGCAACGCGATCCGTCGCCGGTATTCACCGGGCGTCAGCAGATTAGGCGGCAGTGTGGTCAGCGAACGGGCCAGGTGATTGCCCACGGCCTCGGCAGTCAGCCGTTCGGTATCGAGGGCGGCCGCGACACCGTAGATGTCGATCGTGTTCAGACGACGTGCACTGGCCGGCGTGCTCTTGATCGTTGGCAGTGTGAAATGGCCGGCCAGCGCCGCGGCGACCAGCGCCTCGGCGGCGCGCCGTGCCGGTTCCGGGGCGAAGCCGGCGACCAGCAGCCCGATCCGGCGCGGATTGCGTTGCAGCAGCGGGGCCAGCAACTTGCGGGCCAGTGTCAGCAGCGTGAACGGACTGGCCGCGTCATCGGCCAGCGCCAGCACCACATGCGTGGCGCGGCGGTTCGGCAGATCGGTCGCGAACGGGCCGGTGGCGTCGTCGCCCTGCGCCTGATGCAGTCGTTGCAGCAACAGACCGGCGTCGGTGAACTCCGGTGGCGGCCGGTGGCGCCGGGAGGCCGGCAGCAGCACGACGAGGTGTTCCAGCGCGGCCAGCGATGCGGCGCCGGGGATTTTATTATGTTGTTTCAGGGTGACTTTCATTTTTGTCAGGTCCAGGCAGTTCGGGCGTCAGCTTGACCTGACCGGGGAAAAACACGATCATGTCTGCCCGATTTTGATGGTTTGGCACGGTCGCCGAATCAGATCCGGTGGCGAGAAAAAGCGTAGCAAAAACAACTACGATTGCCTATCAGCGTGCTGGCGGGCCGTGGCGGGACCGGTCCTGCGGGTCCAAGCAGCGGTTCGAGGGTCAGCCTGCATCGGCCTGTGCAAACGGAACACTTTTTAAGTTCCACCGCTGACGATTGACCTCAACAGTGCCGGGCTGATCGAGTTTAGCGAGGTTGGAACCATGTCTCAGCAAGCAGAATACCTAGATGTCGATGCGATCGAAACCCAGGAATGGATCGATGCGCTGGATGCCGTGATCGCAAACGAAGGCGTCGAGCGTGCCCATTACCTGCTGGAGCAGATGATCGACATAGCGCGCCGTACCGGTGCGCACCTGCCGTTTTCGGCCAACACCGCGTACGTCAATACGATCCCGACCCAGCTTGAGGTCCCGATGCCGGGCGACCCGGCGATCGAGGACCGGATCCGCGCCTATATCCGCTGGAATGCGATGGCGATGGTCGTCAAGACCAACCGCAAGGCCTCGGAACTCGGCGGCCATATTGCAACCTTTGCCTCGGCAGCGACCCTGTACGACGTCGGTTACAACCATTTCTGGCGTGCGCCGGGCGCAGATTTCGGCGGCGACCTGATCTTCTCGCAGGGACATGCCTCGCCGGGCACCTATGCCCGGGCGTTTCTCGAAGGCCGGCTGACCGAAGAGCAGCTGGATCATTTTCGCCAGGAGGTCGACGGCAACGGGCTGTCATCGTATCCGCATCCGTGGCTGATGCCGGACTTCTGGCAGTTTCCGACCGTGTCGATGGGACTGGGGCCGATCATGTCG
>JADLET010000092.1 GCA_020845975.1 Gammaproteobacteria bacterium
CGAGTCACCGCTGATGATGACGAAGGTGTCGACATGCTCCTTGGTGTAGCACAGGTCGAGCGCGTCCACCACCATGCGGATGTCGGCGGAGTTCTTGCCGGACATGCGCACGTGCGGGATCTCGATCAGCTCGAATGCGGCCTCGTGCATCGACTTCTTGAACTCCTTGTAGCGCTCCCAGTCGCAGTAGGCCTTCTTCACCACGATGCTGCCCTTCAGCAGCAGGCGCTCCAGCACCTTCTGGACGTCGAAGGCGGCGTAGCGCGCATCCTGCACACCGAGCGCCACGTTCTCGAAATCGCAGAACAGCGCCATGTTTTCCGTTTTGGTCTTCCCGTTCATGTTCCTCCCGTTGCGGCCCTGCATGGCCTGAAAATCCCGCCCATGATACCCCGCCGCGCACGGATCGACACCCCGTCGCGATCCCATTTTCCCCGGACGGCGCCCTCATGGCCGGCACGAATGGGAAAAAAAGCCACGCCCGCGGCCAAAATTCCGTATAATGGCGTCCGTGTCGCGCGGCAAGGTTCGCGCCTCCAGTAAACGCCGATTGCGAACCCCACCACCCGCCGCAAATCGCACCAGACTTATCCGGGCCCATGCGTCCGGAAACATCCCAGCAGGAGAATCCATGTCATTTGATACCCTCGGCCTGTCGGCCGCAGTGTTGCGCGCCGTCACCGAACAGGGCTACACCGAGCCCACACCGATTCAACGCCAGGCCATTCCGGTGATCCTCGCCGGCCGCGACATCATGGGCGGCGCCCAGACCGGCACCGGCAAGACGGCCGGCTTCACGCTGCCCTTGCTGCACCTGATGAGCGCGCATGCACCGGCGGCGGGACGGCGCAATGTGCGCGCCCTGATCCTGACACCGACGCGGGAGCTCGCGGCGCAGGTCGCCGAGAGCGTCGCCGCCTACGGCCGCCACCTGCCGCTGAAATCCGCCGTGATCTTCGGCGGCGTCGGCATCAACCCGCAGATCGCGGCGCTGCGCCGCGGCGTGGACATCCTGATCGCCACGCCGGGACGCCTGCTCGACCACGTTTCGCAGAAAAACGTGGACCTGTCCCGCATCGAGTTCCTGGTGCTGGACGATGCGGATCGCATGCTAGACATGTGATTCATCCACGACATCCGCCGCATCCTGGCCCTGCTGCCGAAACAGCGCCAGAACCTGCTCTTCTCAGCCACCTTCCCTGACGAGATCAAGAAACTGGCCGACTCGCTGCTGCGCAACCCGGCCCTGATCGAGGTCGCGCGCCGCAATACCGCGGCCGAGACCGTGACCCAGACCATCCACCCGGTCGACCGGGCTCGCAAGCGCGAGCTTCTGTCCTTTCTGATCGGCTCGCGGAACTGGCGCCAGGTGCTGGTGTTCACCCGCACCAAGCATGGCGCCGACCGCCTCGCGCACCAGCTCGAGAGCGACGGCATCCGCTGCGCGGCCATCCACGGCAACAAGAGCCAGGGCGCGCGCACGCGGGCGCTGGCGGACTTCAAGCAAGGCACGGTGCGGGTACTGGTGGCGACCGACATCGCGGCGCGCGGACTCGACATCGACCAGCTGCCGCATGTGGTGAACTTCGAGCTGCCGAACGTGCCGGAAGACTACGTGCATCGCATCGGCCGCACCGGCCGCGCCGGCAACGAGGGCGTGGCGGTTTCGCTGGTGTGCGTGGACGAACTCAAGCTGCTGCAGGACATCGAGCGCGTGATGAAGCGCGCCATCCCGCGCGAGGTCATCTCCGGCTATGAACCGGATCCGTCGATCCGGCCCGAGCCGATCGTCAACGGTCGCAGCACTCACGGTGGCGGTCGCTCACAGCCTGGCCGCGGCAACCCCGGTCAGCAGCAGCGCCCCGCCCGCCCTGGACACGGCAAACCGGCCGGTGGCCGGCACCACCACTCACAGTCATCGCACCGCCAGGGCACGGGCCGCCCCCAGCACCAGCAGGGCTCCCGCCGCAGCGGCAATCGTGACGGCGCGTGAAAAAGACAGTCCTCAGGTTCCAGGACTAAGGACTAAGTAAAGCCAGACTCAATCCGGCTCGGGGACAGATTTATAAATCTGTCCCCGAGTTTCAGGTATGCAGCTCGGATGAAGCACAGCGAGATCCAGACTACCGTCCCTCCGCCTTTCTCTCCAGCCCACGCCACAACCTCGACCCAGGTCGGATTTGACTCAACCTTCTTAGCATGCAGCCCGGATCATGTAGCCCGGATAAAGCGCAGCGGCATCCGGGGTTACTTAGTCCTTAGTCCTTAGTCCTTAGCCCTTAGTCCCGTCACACCACACCCTGGCTGCGCAGGTAATCCTCGTAGTTGCCGTTGAAGGTGACGGCGCCGCGCGGCGTGCCGAGCTCAATAATGCGCGTCGCCAGCGAGGAGACGAACTCACGGTCGTGGCTGACGAAGATCAGCGTCCCGGGGTAGTGTTCCAGTGCGGTGTTGAGGGACTCGATGGACTCCATGTCGAGGTGGTTGGTCGGCTCGTCCATGATGAGGACGTTGGGCCGCTGCAGCGTCAGCTTGCCGAACAGCATGCGTCCCTGCTCTCCACCCGACAGCACACGCACCGGCTTGTCGGTTTCATCGGTCGAGAACAGCAGCCGGCCGAGCGTGGCGCGGATCGCCTGATCGTCGATGCCGGGCCGCTTCCACTGGCTCATCCACTCGAACAGCGACATGTCCATGGCGAAATCCGCCGCATGGTCCTGCGCGAAGTAGCCCGGGACGGCGTTCTCCGACCACTTGATCTGGCCGCGGTCAGCCGCCAGTTCGCCCAGCAGGCAGCGCAACAGCGTGGTCTTGCCGCTGCCATTGGGGCCGATCACCGCGACGCGTTCGCCCGCCTCGACCAGCATGTCGAGGCCGCTGAACAGCGGCGCTCCGCCGAAGCCCTTGGCGACATCCTTCAACTCCAGCGCCATGCGGTGGATCTTCTTCTCCTGGTCGAAGCGGATAAAGGGGTTCACGCGGCTCGACGGCTTCACCTCGTCCAGTTTGATCTTCTCGATCTGGCGCGCACGCGAGGTCGCCTGCTTGGCCTTGGAGGCGTTGGCGGAGAAGCGGCTGACGAAGGTCTGCAGCTCGGCGATCTGCGCCTTCTTCTTAGCGTTGTCGCTCAGCAGGCGATCACGCGCCTGGGTGGCGGCAATCATGTATTCGTCGTAATTACCCGGATAGACGCGCAGCTCGCCGTAATCGAGGTCCGCCATGTGGGTACATACGCGGTTCAGGAAATGGCGGTCGTGCGAGATGATGATCATGGTGCTGCTGCGATCGACCAGTACTTCCTCCAGCCAGCGGATAGTATTGATGTCGAGGTTGTTGGTCGGTTCGTCCAGCAGCAGGATCTCGGGATCCGAGAACAGCGCCTGCGCGAGCAGCACGCGCAGCTTCCAGCCCGGCGCCACGGCGCTCATCAGGCCGGCGTGCTGTTCCAGCGGGATGCCGACGCCGAGCAGCAGTTCGCCTGCGCGCGCCTCCGCGGTATAACCGTCCAGCTCGGCGAATTCGATCTCCAGCTCGGCCGCCTTCATGCCGTCGGCCTCGCTCATCTCGGCGCTCGCGTAGATGTGGTCGCGCGCCTGCTTCACCGCCCACAAGCGGGCATGACCCATGATGACGGTATCGAGCACCGTGTTCTGCTCGAAGGCGAACTGGTCCTGGCGCAGCTTGCCGATGCGCTCGCCGGTATCAACGCTGACGTTGCCGGCGGTGGGTTCGAGATCGCGCCCGAGGATCTTCATCAGGGTCGACTTGCCGCAGCCGTTGGCGCCGATCAGTCCGTAGCGGTTGCCATGGCCGAATTTGACCGAGATATTTTCAAACAGGGGCTTCGCCCCGAACTGCATGGTGAGGTTAGCGGTTGCGAGCAAGGTACGATTCCAACTGAAGGGTTTCAGACATGTCATCCCCGCGCACGCCGGGATCCAGGAGTTTATCCACCGGATTCCCGTCTGCGCGGGAATGACGAATTAATCAAATCTTTCCCGTATCCAAATGTTGAACGGGGATCATCAAAAGACGCGGTATATGACCGCGGAAAATAAGAACCCCGCCACGAGGGCGGGGTTCGGGTCTAACTCTGCGTAGCAGTGTCGGACGATTACAGCGGACGCACGTTCTCCGCGGCCGGGCCCTTCTGGCCCTGGGTGATTTCGAACTGCACCTGCTGACCTTCAGCCAGCGACTTGAAGCCGCTGCCCTGGATCGCGGAGTGATGCACGAACACATCCTTGCCGCCGTCGGAGGGAGTGATGAAGCCGAAGCCCTTGCTATCGTTGAACCACTTAACAGTACCTGTCGTCACGGAAATACCTCAATCAAAAAAATTTAATGTTTGCAGTTGTTCTTGTAGTGCAAGTCTGCGGAGGGTCTTCCGTACAACAGGAGGGCTGCACCGAACCGCCACAAGAAATAAGCTGCGACCGGGCTACTATACAGAAACCCGCGGCAGACCGCAAAACAAAGAGTTACACCGTCCAAACGCATCACAGCACCCCAGGTTCGTCACTGCCGTTCCTCCCGCCACAGGCGACGGCAACGGCCGCAACATCGCCGCAGATGTCGCTGTTTACCCAATGATTGTGCTGATAAATTTCCCGTTCAGCCTCAGCCCCTCAGCAGCTCGAGCAACTGCGGCCCGTAGCGCTCGAGCTTGCGGGCGCCAATTCCGTCGATGGCGGACAGGGCGCCCAGATCGGACGGCCGGGTGACGGCCAGCGCGGCGAGCGTACTGTCGTGGAAGATCACATAGGCCGGGACTGACTGCTCGCGCGCCTGCCCGGCCCGCCAGGCCTTCAGGCGTTCCAGCAGCGCGGCCTCCGCCGGCGATGCCGCGCCCGCCCACGCCGCGCGCTGGCGCGTCGCGGGCTTCGCCTTGCGCGGCGCGGCGCGGCGCAGCTCTATGCGCTGTTCACCCTTCAGTACCGGGCGGCTCGCCTCGGTCAGGCGCAGCGCGCCGAAGGCCTCGTGATCGGGGCGCGCGTAACCGAGCGCGATCAACTGGCGGAACACGCCGCGCCAGCCAGCCTCGTCCAGCTCGGCGCCGAGCCCGAATACCGCGAGGCCGTCGTGTCCGTAGTTGCTGACGCGCTCGGTGGCGCGGCCGCGCAGCACGTCGATCAAATGGCCGGCGCCAAAACGCTGGCCGGTGCGGTAGATGCAGGACAGCGCCTTGCGCGCCGCCTCGGTGGCGTCCCAGGTTTCGGGCGGTTCAAGGCAGGTGTCGCAATTGCCGCAGGGCCCGGCCTGTTCGCCGAAATAGGCGAGCAGGCGCACACGGCGGCAATCGGCGGTCTCGCACAGGCCGAGCAGTGCTTCCAGTTTGGCGGCGGATACGCGCCGGTAATCCTCGCCGCCCTCCGATTGCTCGATCATGCGGCGCTGCTGCACCACGTCGCCCAGGCCGTAGGTCATCCAGGCGTCGGCGGGCGCGCCGTCGCGCCCCGCGCGCCCGGTCTCCTGGTAATAACCCTCGATACTCTTGGGCAGATCGAGATGGGCGACGAAGCGCACGTCCGGTTTGTCGATACCCATGCCAAAGGCTATGGTGGCGACCATCACGATGCCATCCTCGCGCTGGAAACGCGCCTGATTTTCCGCGCGCGCCTCGGCGGGCATGCCGGCGTGATAGGGCAAGGCGCGCACGCCCTGACCCGCCAGCCAGGCAGCGGTCTCATCCACCTTGCGGCGCGACAGGCAATAGACGATGCCGACCTCGCCAGCGTGCGCCGCGCGGATGAAGCGCAGCAACTGCGCGCGCGCATCCTGCTTGTCGACGATGGTATAGAGGATGTTCGGGCGGTCGAAGCTGGAGACGAACACGCGCGCCTCGCCGAGACCGAGCCGACGGATGATCTCGGCGCGCGTCTGCGGATCGGCGGTGGCGGTGAGCGCGATGCGCGGCACCTGCGGAAAGCGCTCGTGCAACAGCGAGAGCTGGAGGTATTCGGGGCGGAAGTCATGCCCCCACTGCGAGACGCAATGCGCCTCATCGATGGCGAACAGCGCAAGATCCGCGTCCTCCAGCGCAGCCAGCATGCGCGGCATCACCAGGCGTTCGGGCGCGCAATAGAGCAGATCGATCTCGCCCTTGCGCAGCGCGCGTTCGGTGGCCGCCACCGCGTCGGCATCGAGGGTGGAGTTGATCAGCGCGGCGCGCACGCCAAGCTGGCGCAGCGCATCCACCTGGTCCTGCATCAGCGCGATCAGCGGAGAGACCACCAGCGCCGTGCCGCGGCGCAACAAGGCGGGCAGCTGATAGCACAGGGACTTGCCGCCGCCGGTCGGCATCAGCACCAGGGCGTCGCCCCCCGCGGCCACGTGCTCAACGATTTCGCGCTGGGCGCCGCGGAAGTCCGGATGGCCGAACACCTTGTTCAGCAGACTCAGCGCCTCGTCGGAGGCGACGTTGTTCTCAGCGGACATCACGCATGGCGGGAAAACCGGAGAGATGCATGGTCCGGGATGGCCTCAGGCGCGCGACATGTAGGCGCCGGTCTCGGTATTCACCTTGATCACGTCGCCCGGCTCCAGGTATTCGGGCACCTGCACGACCAGGCCAGTGGTCAACGTCGCCGGCTTGGTGCGGGCGGAGGCCGAGGCACCCTTGATGCCGGGGGCGCATTCGATGATGGCGAATGTGATGGTCGGCGGCAATTCGATGCCGAGCACCTTGTCATCCGCCACCAGCGCGACCAGGCCTTCGATCCCCTCGCCGATATACTGGAGCTCTTCCTCGATCGATTCGTCCGGCACCGTGAACTGCTCGTAGCTCTCGCTGTCCATGAAGGTACAGCCATCGGCGTCGCGGTAGAGGAATTGCACCGGCCGGCGCGCGAACTCGACCTCATCGACCAGCTCGTCGCCCTTGAAGCCACGCTCAAACTTCTGCCGGGTGACGATGTTGCGCCCGCGCACCTTGTACAAGGTGTTGCCGCTGCGCGACGAGGCCGTCTGCACCGTCGTCTGCAGGATCAGGATGTTCTGGCCTTCCACCTGGATGACCATCCCGCGCTTTACTTCGTTCGCCTTCATCAATACCCCGCCGCCGACATCAAAACCGTGGCCTATGCTATCAAAAAACGTGGGCGGAGAGGGGGTGTTACTGATGGGTGATGGGTGATGGGTGATGGGTGATGGGTGATGGGTGATGGGTGATGGGTGATTAAGAATGGGGACAGGCTTAAGTCTGTCCCCATACCTGCCCCCCACTTCCCCCCAACTTGAATCCGGCTCCACGCCTGTTATTACTAGCGCCGCTTGCCCAGCAGCGACCCTAGCACGCCGCGCACGATCTGGCGCCCGATCGAACTGCCGATGGCGCGCGCCGCGCTCTGGGCCATGGCCTCGATCGGCGTCTGTCGTCCGCGCGGCGCGCGTGAGAGCACCGGCTGCTCGCGCTGCGCACGCTCCACCGCCACCTGTTGCGCCTCGACATCGGCGCGTTGCTTCAGCGCCTCGTAGGCGGAGACCCGGTCCAGCGTCTGATCGTAGCGGCCCTTGAGCGGTGACCGCGCCATGCGTTCGGCGCGCTCCGCCTCGGTAAGCGGTCCGATGCGCGACTCAGGCGGACAGATCAGCGCCCTTTCCACCGGAGTCGGCCGGCCTTCAACGTCCAGCACCGAGACCAGCGCCTCACCCACTCCCAGCTCGGTAATGACCTTGGCGGTATCGAGACCCTCCTTCGCGCGGAAGGTCTGCGCGGCGGCCCTGACCGCCTTCTGGTCCTTGGGCGTGAAGGCGCGCAGGGCGTGCTGCACGCGGTTGCCGAGCTGTCCCAGCACGTCCTCGGGGATATCGAGCGGACTCTGCGTGACGAAATACACGCCAACGCCCTTGGAGCGGATCAGGCGCACCACCTGTTCGATCTTGTCGACCAGCGCCTTCGGCGCGCCGTCAAACAGCAGGTGCGCCTCGTCGAAAAAGAAGACCAGACGCGGCTTGTCGGGATCACCGACCTCCGGCAACTGTTCGAACAGCTCGGCGATCAGCCACAACAGGAACATCGCGTACAGGCGCGGGCGCGTCATCAGCGCGGTGGCGTCCAGCACGGAGATGACACCGCCGCCGGAAAAATCCGTCTGCATCAGGTCGGCCAGCGCGATCTGCGGCTCGCCGAAGAACTGCTCCGCGCCTTGCTGCTCCAGCACCAGCAGATTGCGCTGGATGGCCGCGATGCTGACCGTATTCATATTGCCGTAACTGGCCTGCAGATCCTTCGCGTGCTCCGCCACCCAGGTCAGCATCGCGCGCAGATCCTTCATGTCGAGCAGCAGCAGACCCTGATCATCGGCAATCTTGAACACCGCGTGCAGCACGCTGGTCTGGGTGTCATTGAGTTCGAGCAGGTTGGCCAGCAGCAGCGGCCCCATGTCCGACACGGTGGCGCGAATCGGATGGCCATGCTGGCCGAACAGGTCCCAGAACAGGGCCGGATAGGCGCGCTGGGTGTAGTCCTGCAGTCCAAGATCGGTGAGGCGACGGGAGATCCGGTCGTGCGGAGCGCCGGCGGCGGCGAGTCCCGATAGGTCGCCCTTCACGTCGGCCATGAACACCGGCACCCCGGCGCGCGCGAATCCCTCCGCGATCACCTGCAGGGTCACGGTCTTGCCGGTGCCGGTCGCGCCGCTGATCAGGCCGTGGCGGTTGGCCATGCGCAGCGGCAGGGAAATAATGGCGCCCGCCTGCCCGCCGATCCGCACTCCGCCGGTATCCATGCGCGCCCCTCAGCCGAAATGACAGACGTAATCGAGCGGCTCCAGCGCCTCAATGTCGAAACGGCTGTTGCCCGCGACCTTGAACGACTGCCCCGCGCCGAAGGCCTGCCAGTCCGGCGCACCCGGCAGCCGCACGAGGCAGCGGCCTCCGGTCAGCTCCATCACTTCCGGGGCGCCGGTATTGAAGGTGAGCGGCGCGCCAGGCAGGATCACGCCGACACTCTTGCGACTGCCATCCCGGAACAGCACCGTGTGCGAAACACACCGGCCATCGAAATACACATTCGCCTTCTTCACCACGCTGACATCATCGAACTGGCTCACCGCACACTCCCCCGTCGCAGGATCATCAATATCACATCAGAACCGATGGGCGTATCTTACTGCCTGGGCGCCTCGCCGATCCATACGCGCCCCGTTCTTTTTCGCGGCGGGAGCGGCTATGATGGCGCCATGCACCGAAATGAAACCGGGTCCGCCCTGCGCTCCAGCCTGATCACCGTGGGCGTCATCGCCACCCTGCTGGTGATCGCCTTCCTGATGCTGCCCAAGGGCTTCAGCGACGATCTCTCGCGCATCGGCCAGGACGCCAACGTGGTTGTGCTAACCCATAACAAGGAAGCGGTGCAGAGCCTGGACCTGATGACGCTGATGAATAATATCCGCGGCGATTATGCCGGCAGGATCGAATTCCTCGCCGTCGACATCGACACCGAGGCGGGCAAGGCCTTCATGGAACGGGAACAGATCGGCGGCAGCGTCCTGCTGCTGTTCGGACCCGACGGGTCGCGCCGCGGCATGCTGGTCAGCGTGCGCGACGAACAGACGCTGCGGGCGGCGCTGGACAATGCCTTCGGGATCAGCCGTTAACCCGGCCTCTTAGCAGCCAGACGTTCTCCCGCGCCGCGCATTTTCCCTTCATCCCGCCCGGGACTTCCGTGACGGCGAGCCGGGTCAGGTCGTATGCGTCACGATAACAGCGGTCCACTTCTTCATTACACACCGAGAACGGCGGACCCGCCGCCATTTCCTGATCGTACTCATAGCAGATCAGCAACTGTGACGCCCTGGCCGTGATTTCAGCCAGATGCGCCGCGTAGCGCTCGCGCATCTCTCCGGGCAGGGCCACGAGCGCCGCCCGATCGTAAACCGCATCGACCGGCCCGAGCGCCGCGCCGGACAAGCGGAAAATATCGCCGACGAATATGTCGATGCCTTCCGCGCTATAGCGGCTCAATTCACCGACCTGCGATATTTCCGGCTCAATCCCAAGCCCCGCGAACAATTGTTCGATGGCTATTCTGCTCAGTTCCGCCCCGGCGACACGATAGCCGCCGGCAAGCAACCAGGCGATATCGAGCGTCTTGCCGCACAAGGGCAAAAAGACGCGGCAGCCCTTCTCCAGGGAAAGCTCACTGAAATATCCGACGAGATGAGGATTGGCCTCAGCACAGTGGAAACCGATGTCATTCGTCTCCCATTTTCGATGCCAGAATCCTGCGTCCACAGCGATACCTCCTCAGCACCAGCTCGCCTGGTCTTCCGGCCGTTGCAGGATCTCCTGCACGTTCGCGGCGATGACCTTGTAACCGACGTTGCCGTACAGCTTCTGGCGTCCTTCGTTCAGCACGTAGGTCGGACTGCCGCCGACAGACAGATCCTTGCACAACTCGAGATCGCGGCACAGCTCCGCCATCGCGGCGCCATCCTCCAGCGCCGCCCGAATCGGGTCCAGCGGCAGACCCAGCCCGGCGGCCAGCTCGAACTGCACCTCGCGACGGGCGATGTTGCGCGCGTCGCGGAAGAACGCCAGACGCAGCCGCCACATCAGCTCTTCGAAGGTATTGCGTCCGGTCGCACCAGTCCGCGCCGGGATGGCGCCGGCATCGATGAGCCTCTGCGCCGCCTTCAGAAACAGGTGGACATCCGCCGACGAGGCCGGCACATCGTCCAGCCACAGGCGCGGGTGCACCTCGACGTGGGGAAAGCGCTGCGCCGTCTCATGCACGTGCGTCGCGTACGCCTCCATCCCGCCGCGCGCGGCCCAGCCCTTGTCGATCCGGTGCGCGACGGCGCCGAACACCGGGATGAAACGGTACTCGAACTCCACTCGCCCGCCGAAATTGGCTCGCAACTCATCGACGCGGATCTGCGACACATAGGCCCAGATGCACAACAGGTCGGAGAAATAGGTCAGTTTGACCGAGACAGATTCACTCATGACACGCTCGACACTCTCTTCATCGCAGCCCGGAAAGGGTGCAACGGCATCCGGGATTCATGACCCTGTCACTTTACCTGGAGCAGTGCAGCCCGGGCTCAAAAGATTCCCCGGATTCCATTTCATTCCATCCGGGCTACGCCACCAGCGTGACGTATTCGTCACGCCCAGGACAGCCACGATATTGACCAACGGTTCCGGAACACTCCGGCACGCATCGAATCAACTCAGAACTTCCCCAGAAAGTCCTGCTTCCCGACCTCGACGCCGTTATGACGCAGGATCGCGTAGGCGGTCGTGATGTGGAAGTACACGTTCGGCAGCGCATAGGTCAGCAGGTAGGCCTGACCGGGGAAGGTCAGCGTGCCGTGGCGCATGGTCAGCGTGATGATGCGCTCCTCCGAACCGTCGATCTGCGCGGGCGTGAACGTGGCGAGGAAGTCCACGGTCTTGCGCACGCGCGCGATCAGCTCAGGAAACGTGGTTTCAGTGTCTTCATAGCGCGGCGGGTCCATGCCGGCGAGGCGCGCGGCGCTGCCCTTGGCGTTGTCGGTCGCGATCTGCACCTGGCGCGCGAAGGGAAACATATCGGGGTAGAGCCGGCTGCCGATCAGCACCGCGGGGTCGATCTTCTTCGTCTCGCAGTGCGCGGCGGTCTTCTCAAGGATGCCGGTGAGATTGGTCAGTACGCGCGTCAGCGGGGGAATGCAGGCCTGGTACATCGAGATCGTCATCACCGTTTCTCCGTCAGTTCATAACTCATCATTCGTCGCGGCGCGCACGGCGCGCCGCCCGCCAGCATAGCACGGAGACAGCGCGCCGCGGTTGTCCCCCCGCGCCCGACTGTGATACAACGGCGTATCCAACCAGGAGGCCCGACATGCAACGAATGATCACGACCCTGTGCACCGCCCTCGCCCTGTTCACCCTGACCACGGCGCAGGCGGCCGACGACCACAAAACGGTGGAGCAGGTCCACCAGCAGAAGACCACCCTCAGCGGCAAGCAGGTCGCCGTGCACGGCAAGGTCGTCAAGGTCAACAACGGGATCATGAACAAGAATTTCCTGCACATCCAGGACGGCACCGGCGCGGACGGCAGCAACGACCTCACCGTCACCAGCCAGGACACCGCCGAGATCGGCGACGAAGTGACAATCACCGGCACCTTGGTCATCGACCGCGACTTCGGCGCCGGCTACACCTACCCGGTCATCGTCGAAGAGGCGAAGATCAGCAAGGACTAGGAACCGGTGATGGGTGATGGGTGATTGCTGTCCCAAGGTTTTCATCACCCATCACCATTCACCCATCACGCCTCCCCTGGTTCAAAGCGCCCTCTCCCCCGCCGCCTCCAGCATGCGACGCATTCTGCGCATGTGACGCAGCTTCAGTACCAGCACCGACAGCGTAAGCAGGAAGGTGATGCTGTTCGCCGCGATCAGTGGCAATGAACGCAGCGCGATCCCGTACAGCAGCCACAGAAGCAAACCGGCGCTGTAGAGCGAGAAAGTGAGCAGCGAGATGTCCTCCGCCGTGCCGGAACGCCAGATCTTCAGTACCTGGGGCACGAAGGCGATCGTCGTGAGTACGCCAGCCAGGGCACCGATCAGTTCGACCGGATTCATGGGGCCTCGAGCAGTCCGGCCAGATAACGGAACAACTGACGCCCCGAGCGGGACGGCTTGCCGAGCGCGCGCTCCTCGCGCGCGTCGGCCGCGAGCCGCCGCGCCGGGTCGAGGTCGATCTCCGGAAAGCGCGCGGCCAGTTCATCCAGCACGGTATCGTCCCCCGCGACCAGTGCATCGCGCCACTGCTCCACCTGCTTGAATACCCGCGCCTCGTCGCGCCGCGGCTGATCGACCCGATCCAGCTCGCGCAGGATCAGCGCCGGATCCGCCGCGCGCAGCAGGCTGGTCAGGTAACGGAGCTGGCGCGCGAGCGCCCCTCGCTCGAAACCTTGCGCCGCCAGCAATTCCTCACGCAGCTCGTCGTCGAGCGGCAGTTTCGCCAGCCGCGCGGACGGGAGGGCGATGAGCCGCTGCGCCAGCTCACGCAGGGCCTCGGTCTCGCGCTTCAATTGCGTCTTGTTCGGACGTCCCTCGATACTGATCTCGTCTTCTTCCCGTTTCATCCCTCATCCTGCACTGTCCGCTCAACCGAAACGGTGGGCGGCGCAAACTGTGATAGAGTCGTCCCGGAGGACATCATGTTCAACGCATACGCGCTCATCATCGGTCTCTTCATTGCCGGCGGCCTCATCACCGCGGGCTGGGGCTGGCGCCTGATCGTTCGCGCGCGCGCCATGCGCCTCTGGCCCGCCACGGAAGGGATCATCGAGACCGCGGAAGTCATCGGCGGCGAAGATGACCTGTTGCCGCATATTGTATTCAGTTACCGCGTGGACGGGAAAAACTATCACAGAATCCTTGAACTGCCACCCGGAGCGCTGCCCTCGCCCGAGCTTGCCGCGGCCTGGCGGCGCAACTATCCCGCCGGCGGCCAGGTCACGGTCTATTACGATCCGCGGCGGCCGGACAACGCCCTGCTCGAACTGAGCGGCGGGGCGGGAGACTGGCTCATCTTCGCGCTCGGCGCCGCCGCGACCCTGCTCGGCAGCGCCATGCTGCTGATCTGAGACCGCGATACCCCGCATCCCGTGATGACCGCCATCGTCTGGTTCCGTGATGAACTGAGCCTGAACGACCAACCCGCGCTGACGGCGGCCCTGCGGTCGGAGCAAACCATCATACCGCTTTATAACCACGCCCCGCAGCAGGTCGTATCCGCATCCGATGGTCGATCTCGCCGCATCATTCCGATGTGACCCGCCATCGTAGCCCGGATTCATATTTAAAGGCATGGGGACGGAATTCAATTCCGTCCCCATACATACCCGAAGGTAGCCCCAGCAACCCAACCCGGATTCAAAATCAGGTGGGCGTCAATTCCACCCGCGTGCAGGAAGGGGGACGGATTTGAAATCCGTCCCCGATTTGATTGATTGCATGTGGGCGGAATTCCATTCCGTCCACATGCGCTCAGCCCACCGGATTCTCCAGCGTCCCGATCGGCTCGAGGGTGATGGCGACGCGGTCGCCGGCGCGCAGGTAACGCGGCGGTGCAAACCCGGCGCCGACGCCGGCGGGTGTCCCGGTGGAAAGGATGTCGCCCGACTGCAGCGTGATGAAGGCCGACAGCGCCGCGACCAGGGTCGGGATGTCGAAGACCATATCCGCCGCCATGCCATCCTGCCGCAACTCGCCGTTGACGTGGGTACGGATGCGCAGCGCGGCCATAGCGGGGATCGCATCACGCGTCACCAGCGCCGGCCCCAGCGGGCAGAATCCGTCGAGGCTCTTGCCCAGGAACCACTGCTGGTGCTGCTTCTGCAGGCGGCGCGAAGTGACGTCGTTGAGGATGGTGTAGCCATACACATGATCGAACGCCTCGGCGCGCGCGATGCCACGGCCGCCGCGTCCGATCACCACCGCCAGCTCGCCCTCATAGTCGGCGGTTTCCGTGGGATCCTGGCTGGCCGGGATCGGCTCGCCGGGACCGATCACGCTGGAGGTGGACTTGGTGAAGAAGATCGGGACCTCGGGCGCCGCCTCAGCCCCCTGACCGGCAACAACCTGGGCGCGCACCTCATGGACATGGTCGCGGAAGTTCTTGCCCACGCAGAAGACATTGCGCACCGGTCGCAGCGGCGCGCACAGGCGCACCTGGGCAAGCGGCAGGCGCGCGGCGCCGGAGGCAACCGCATCCCGCGCCTCCCGCAGGCCCGCCTCACCCAGCGCGATCAGGCCCTGCATGTCCCGCGGCAGGCCCGGCGCCGCCCGCGCCAGATCCACCACCTCTCCCCGCCCCGGGTCCAGCACCCCGATGCGCCCGGCGCCGGATTCAATAAAGCTTACGAGATGCATCCCGATCATCCCAGCGCAGCTGGCGCACCTTACTCAGTCCTTAGTCCTGATTTCAGTGCTCGTGCCCGCCGACCCCATGCGCGTGACCGTGCGTGATCTCTTCTTCGGTGGCGTCGCGCACGTCGACCACATCGATGGAGAACTCCAGCGTGCGGCCGGCCAACGGGTGATTGGCATCGACGTCGAGCGTGGTCATGCCGACCTTGAACACGATGACTGAGCGCGGCCCGTTGGGGGTGTTGACCTGCACCATCATGCCGGGCAGAAACTTCGTCCCCCTGGGGGCATGCAGCACGTGGCTCTTTGATATGCGCTGCACCGCGTTATCGTTGCGCGGGCCGTACCCCTTCTCCGGCGGCACCGTCACATCCAGGTGGTCGCCGGCCTGTTTTCCGGTCAGGGCCTCCTCCACCCCGGGGATCATCGAGTCATAGCCGTGCAGATAGACCAGCGGATCGCCCTCGCGCGAATCCTCCAGGGTCTCTCGCCCCGCCTCGTTGACCCGGTAATGAAAGGTGACCACCTTGTTCTTTTCAATCTGCATGGGAGCTCCAGGGATAAATATCTATCGAATTCGGGGCCGCGCGCAGGATGCGCCACCGGCACCGCCGCTACGTTACTGGGTCGCGGGACATTGTGCAAACCTCACGGCGCAAACTCCGGTTGTCCCACCGCCATGTTCGCCGTATGGTATACATTCAGGTTTTCTGCCGGATATCCCCGCATGATCGTCGTCGAATCCTACCGCGGCCGCCCCGTCACCGACCTCTGCGTCGAGGTGGTCGAGCGCAAGGGGACGGGCCACCCGGATACCCTGTGCGACTCGATGATGGAGGCAATCTCGGTCGCGCTGTGCCGGGAATACCTGCGCGAGTTCGGCGCCGTGCTCCACCATAACATCGACAAGGGCCTGCTCGCCGCCGGCCAGGTGGAAAAGGGATTCGGCGGTGGGCGGGTGCTGCGCCCGATGGAACTCACCATCGGCGACCGCGCCACCTTCTCCGCGGCCGGCAAAACAATTCCCGTCGCCGAGATCGCCGTCGAGACGGCGCGCGAATGGCTGAAGCGGCATTTGCGCCACGTCGACCCCCTGCGTCACCTGGACACCCGCGTCATGCTGGCACCCGGATCGGCCGAGCTCACCGATATCTTCGCGCGCCCCGGCGTCCTGCGCGCCGCCAACGACACCTCGGCCGCCATCGGCTACTGGCCGCCGAGTCCGACCGAGCGCGCGGTACTGGAACTGGAGCATCACCTCAACTCGCCCGACTTCAAGGAGCGCTTTCCCGAGACCGGCGAAGACGTCAAGGTCATGGGTCTGCGCCATGGCGATACGCTCGAACTGACCGTGGCCATGCCGCTGCTGGCCGCGCACATCGACAGCGAGGCGGGGTACTTCGCGCGCAAGGAGGCCGTCGGAGTGGCGATGGGGGAATTTGTGCGCCGCTTCGCGGCCTTCAGTGAGGTGACTATCCGGCACAATGCGCTCGACCTGCCGGGGCGCGGCCAGGGCGGCGTCTACCTCAGCCTGCTCGGCACTTCCGCCGAGGACGCCGACTCGGGCCAGGTCGGGCGCGGCAACCGCGTCAACGGCATCATCGCCCTCAACCGCCCGCTCGGCGCCGAAGCGGTGGCGGGCAAGAACCCGGTTAGCCATGTCGGCAAGATCTACAACGTGCTCGCGTACCGGCTGGCGCGGGAGATCCAGCAGAACGTCGCCGGCATCCGCGAGGCCTATGTGCTGCTGCTAAGCCGAATCGGTGACCCGGTCGACCGGCCGTGGATGGCCTCGGCGCAATTGCTACTGGAGAGCGGTGTCGACGTCGAGGATGTGCGCGCCCCGATTGAGGCCCGGATCGAACACGCCCTGGCCGGCATGGCGGAATTCTGCATGGAACTCAGTACCGGTAAATATCCGGTGTGTTGATTGTCCTTCCCCCTTCCTGCACGCAGGTAGTGCGTTGTGCCATTCCCATTTCCAATCAGAGGAAAGAATTGAATTCTACCCGCGGGCAGGAAAGGGGACGGATTGAAATCCGTCCCCTTTCTCTAGGAAATTCCCCGCACATACCCGTGGATTGTGTGTTCAGTCTCATCGGACTTCAAGGCCTAGGGTGTATTCAATCCACCCTCGTGCAGGAAGGGGGACGGAATTCGATTGGGCATGGGGACAGGATTCAATTCTGTCCCCACTCCTACACGAAGGTGAAATTGAAGGCTTCAATCCGATTTGAGATAGGAATGGCGGGATACACTACCCGCGTGTAGGAAGGGGGACGGATTTGAAATCCGTCCCCGATTCCTAAGATTCCCGCAGCGCCACCGTGATCGGCAGGCGCGCGGCGCGCAGGGCGGGCAGCAGTCCACCGAGGAAGCCTATGCCCAGCGCCCACTGCAGGCCCTTCAGCAACAGCATGGGCGTTCCCTGAAACTGGAACACGACCTGGCTGAAGTTGCCGCCCAGCGTCGAGACGGTATAGCCGTTGAACAGCACATAGGCAATCGCGGCGCCGAGCGCGCCACCCGCCAGCGCGAGCAGCATCGATTCCAGCAGCACCGCGGCCACCACCGGGGCGCCGGTGAAACCAAGCGCGCGCAGCGTGGCGATCTCACGCGCGCGCGCGGCAATCGCCGCATACAGGGTGTTGATCGCGCCGAACACCGCGCCGATCGCCATGATGATGGCCACCCCGGTACCCAGCACACGGATCACCCGGGTGAGCTGTTCCGACTGCTTGTTGTAGTACTCGCGCGTGGTCTCCACTTCCACCTTCAGGCGCGGATCGCCGCCCAGCGCCGCGCGCATGCGCTCCAGCCCCTGCGCACCGTCCAGGCGCAGCGTCACCGACTGGAAGCCGTTGCGCCGGTAGGCGGTCGCGACAGTCTCCGCGTCTCCCCACAGCTCCGAGTCGTGTGCGTCGCCGGAGGCGAACGACCCCACGATGCGCCAGCTCTGGTTGTTGAGCCGGATCTCGGCGCCGGGCTCAATGCCGCTGAAGCGGCGCAGCGCGGCATGCCCGACCACGAGCTCACGCAGACCGGGCTGGAAGCGGCGTCCGGAGACCAGCTTCACCTGCGTACGCACTCCCCACACACCGGGCCCCACGCCACGCACCACCACGTTCGCGTCGGTCCCGGAAGAGCGCATCGGGATGTTCGCGATCACCACAATCTCGGGCGAGGCGAGCGGCGCCTCCCGCGCATCGCGCGCCACGCCCGGCGCCTGCGCGATCAGCGTCACGTCGGCGCGCTCCAGCCCGGAGGACACCTCAGCATCGGCCCCGGCGCGCAGCACAATCGCCGTGTCGTCACTGCCCGATTCCTTCAGCGTGGCCTCGAAACCGGCCGCCATTGACAACAGCGCGACCAGCACCGCGACTACGCCACCGATGCCGACCACGATCACCGAAGTGCCGCCGAGACGCTGAGGGATGGTGGACAGGCCACTCGCGGCGATGGCCAGCGCCTGACGCCCTGGGCGCGTATACCACAACCAGACCACCAGCGCCGGACTCAGCGCGAGCAGCACGAGCGGCGCCGACATCCAGACCATCACCACGCACAGCGCCACGAACCCGATGCCGGCGCCCTGGAGGAATGGCAGGAATCCGCGCATCGTCACGCCCTCAGCGCCCGCTCAGCGCGTCGACGATGCCGAGACGCATCGCCCGCAGCGCGGGGGGCAGGCCTACCGCGAGGCCGATCGCCAGGGCCAGCGCCAGACCCACCCACCAGGTCTGGGCCGCCATCGGCAGATCGAACTGACCGCCGCTGGCGGCGCTGAGCACCGGCAGACTCAGGCGCGCCAGCACGAGCCCCGCCGCGCCGCCGAGCATCAGCAGCAGCATCGACTCGGCCAGCACGATGGACAGGATCAGATGGCGGGTGAAACCGATGGTCTTGAGCACGGCCAGCTCGGGGATGCGATCCCGGATCGCCTGTGCCATGGTGTTGCCGGTCAGCAGTATCAGCGCGAAGAACACCGCGCCCATGATCGCGGTGACGATCAGGCCGATATCACCGATCTGTTTCGCGAAGGACAGCTGGAAGTCACGCTCGCTCTGGCTCTTGGTCTCGTCGGAGGAATTCGCGAACAGACGGTCGATGGTCAGCGCGATGCGATCGACGTGCGCCGGGTCATCCACCTGCACGATGTACCAGCCCACGGTGCCCTGGCCGAACTCGCGCGCCTCGTCGACATAGGCGTAGTTGAAGAACAGCTGCTGCTCCATGCCGCGCAGCTCGGGCTGGGCGGCATGGAAGATACCGACCAGGTCCAGCATCCACACGATGCCGCCATCCCTGGTGGGAAAGATGGTGGCCTGCAGCGGAATCCGGTCGCCGGGTTTCCAGCCGAAGCGCTCCGCCAGCGCCGCCCCGACGATCGCGCCGGTGCGCGTCGCGACGAAGGCCTGCCGCTCCGCCGCCGACAGCACGATCTCGGAATGAATGTCGAGAAAGGGCTGCGGGCTGACGGCGATGGTCGGGAAGAAATTCTTGGGGTCCTGGTAGATCCCGCCGAACCAGTTGGCCCAGGCGATCCTGCGCACGCCGGGCACCGCCCGTATGCGGTTGAGCTGCGCAAAGGGCAGCGGCTGGATGATGGAAAAGCGCGACGTCACCACCAGGCGGTCGATGCCGGCGAGGTTCTGCGGCGCGGTGAAGGCCACGCGCACGGCATCGAGCAGCCCGAACAGCGCAAAGGCCATCGCCACCGAGAGCAGCGTGAGCAGGGTGCGCGCCTTCTTGCGCCGCAGCCCCATCCAGATGAGGTGCAGATACTTGACGACCCCTCCTCAGGCGGACGCGCCCGCGTCGACCAGCGATCCCTTGTCGAGATGCAACACGCGGCGGGCGAATTCCGCCGCCCGCGGATCGTGGGTCACCATGATCATGGTCTTGCCGTACTCCCGGTTGAGGCGCTGCAGCAGCGTCAGCACCTCCTCGGCGGAATGGCGGTCGAGATCGCCGGTGGGCTCGTCGCATACCAGCAGGGTCGGATCCGACACGATGGCGCGCGCGATGGCGACGCGCTGCTGCTGTCCGCCCGACAGTTCGCCGGGACGGTGAGCGATGCGGTCACCGAGACCAACCAGCTCAAGGGCGATGCGCGCGTTGTGCCGCCGCTGCGCTGCACTCAATCGCGTCAGCAGCAACGGCAGTTCGACGTTCTTCTGCGCCGTCAGCATCGGGAGCAGATTGTAGAACTGGAAGACGAATCCGACGTGCGCCGCGCGCCAGCGCGCCAGCTCGGTGGCGGAAAGCGTGTCGATGCGGCGACCCGCGACGGTGATGCTCCCCTCGCTCGGCGTATCGATGCCCGCGATCATGTTGAGCAGCGTCGTCTTGCCGGAGCCGGACGGTCCCATCAGGGCGAGGAAATCTCCCGGCGGCACGTCAAGATCGATGCGATGCAGTACCTCGATGCGCTGCCGGCCGCGCTCGTAAGACTTGCTGACGTCACGGATCTCGATTAATGCCGACATGACGCCGCCCCGATACCGCTTTCGCTCACCCGCCCGACCCGACCTCGACCCGCACGCCATCGGCGAGCGACGCGGGCGGATCACGCACCAGGGTCAGATCGGCGGCCAGGCCCTCCCCTACCAGCACCAGATCGCCATAGGCCTGGCCCGGTGTGATCGCGCGCTGCCGCACCCGCTCACCCTCGAGCATGAACACCACGCTGGCGCCGTCGCGCCGCGCGATCGACGCGGCCGGGACCAGCACACCATCCGGCGCGGCATCCGCGCCGCCCTCCTGCAGGAACGACACCCGCACGCCCATTTCGGGCACGATGCGCGCATCCTTCCCTTCGAGCGCGATGCGCACCTTCACGGTCGCCTTGCTGCGGTCCGCGGTCGGGATGATGGCGATCACCCGCGCCGGGATCCGCCAGTCGGGATAGGCGTCCAGCGCCGCCGCGACCGGCTGGCCGGGACGCACGCGGTTGATGAATGACTCGTTCACGTCGACCTCAATCTCGAGCGAATCCATGTCGACGATGGTCGCGATGCCGGTGCGGGTGAAACCGCCGCCGGCGGAGATTGGCGAGACGATCTCGCCGGGCTGGGCCGGAACCGCCACCACCACGCCGGCGAACGGCGCGCGGATGACGGTATTGTCGAGATTGACCTGCGCGACCTGCAGCTCGGCGCGGGCGACCTCCACCTGGCCGCGCTGCGCGGCAAGCTGGGCAGCGAGCGAAGCAACACGCGTGCGCGCGTCCTCCAGCGCCTGCTGAGGCGCCAGACCACGCTCCCTGAGTTCCTGCTGGCGACGCAGATCGCGCGCGGCCTGATCGGCCTCGGCCTCGATCTGCCCGTGCTGCGCCTGGACCGCGCGCAGCCGCGCCTGCGCCAATGCCAGCCGGGTGCGCTCGTCGACATCGTCGAGCCGGGCCAGCACCTGATCCTTCTCCAGCGCGTCGCCCTCCTCGATGAGGACGTCGGCGAGCTTGCCGGTGATCTTGAAGGACACCGTCGCCTCGCGCCGCGCCGTCACATATCCGGTGGCATCCAGCACCGCGACCCCGCCCGCGAGCGCGGCGGTCGACTGCGACCTCACGGTCTCGACCGGAACAGGACGCGGAGTCAGCATCAATGCCGCGCCGCCGCCCAGCGCGACCAGCAAGACGACACCGGCGACGAGCCAGTAACGTCGCTTCACCCGGCCGTGGCCGTCGCGCTGCCCGGGATCCAGGCGCAGTTGCTCAAGCAGATTCTGATCGTTCATGGCTTGCTGTTCCAGAGACCCGCCGCGGGGTCACGTCGATGAACCGGCGCGTGTCCGGCGCACGGCGGTCAGGATGCGAAATTCGCAGGCGCCATTATATATCACTCGTCACAGGCGCCACGCCCCTGAAAACACAAAGCCCCCGGCTGCGTGAACAACCGGGGGCCCCTCCTCCCCTCCAGTTCCGGTCCGGAGACCGAACCGGTTCTAGCCCCTTCTCACACGTAGGGCATCACAAGCATCGATGCACCTATCAGGCAGGTCGGGATCAGCGTGATCATCAACACGGCAACGCGGATATGCATAGCAATTTCCCTTTCGTGTTATTTCCATGTTTTAGTCTTATGTCCAGAGCACAAAGATCGAAGACGGAAAAATGACGCTATACAGCTGATTAGAGCGTGATAACAATAAACGCTTCTCCGCCGTAATTCAATGCTACTAGACAAGATGGTCGATACCCGAGATGGCATCGCCGCGAGACTCGAAAACATGACAAGGAAACGCGCCGGGCGTCCGCATGGCAGACGCCCGGCGCGACCGGGAAATACTAGCGTTTGTCGATCGGAACGTAATCGATCGGAGCGGAACCCGTGTATATCTGACGCGGACGCATGATGCGGGCGTTGGCGTCATCATGCTGTTCCTTCCAGTGTGCGATCCAGCCCGGGAGACGACCAATGGCGAAGATGACCGTGAACATATTGGTCGGAATGCCCATGCCGCGCAGCAGGATGCCGCTGTAGAAGTCGACATTGGGATAGAGTTTGCGCTCGATGAAATAGGGATCCGCCAGCGCGAGATCCTCCAGCTTGCGCGCGATGTCGAGCAGCGGGTCCTTGTAGCGCAGGTTCGGCAGCACCTTCTCGCACAATGTCTTAAGCATGCGCGCGCGCGGATCGAAATTACGGTAGACGCGATGACCGAAACCGAACAGGCGGAACGGATTGTTCTTGTCCTTCGCATCGCGTATGCACTGTTCGGGCGACAACCCGCCGCGGTGGATGCGCTCGAGCATGTCGATCACCTCCACGTTGGCGCCGCCGTGCAGCGGCCCCCACAGGGCCGATACACCCGCGGCGCAGGAGGCGAACAGGTTGGCACGCGCGGACCCGACCACGCGCACCGCCGTTGTGCTGCAATTCTGTTCGTGGTCCGCGTGCAGGATGAAGATCAGATTGAGCGCCTCCTCGATCTCCGGCGGCGCGATGTACTGCCGGTACGGCAGAGAGAACATCATGTGGAGGAAGTTCGCGCAGTAACGCAGGCTCGGATCCGGGTAGATGAACGGCAGGCCGCGCGAGCGGCGGTAGGAGAACGCCGCGATGGTGCGCACCTTGCTGATCAGGCGCGCGGCAGCCTCCACCAGCTTCTCGGCGTCCTCCAGCTCGAGAAACTGCTTGTGAAAACAGGCAAGGTTGCTGACCATGGCGGACAGGATCGCCATCGGCGGCGCGTCCGTCGGGATGTAATGAAACTGGTTCTTGAGTCCTTCGTGCAACAGCTCGTTCGCCGTCAGACGCTCGCGAAAATAGGCCAGTTCGGACGCCTGCGGCAGATGGCCGAAGATCAGCAGCCAGGCCGCCTCGACGAAGCTGGGATTGTGCTCGAACTGCTCGATCGGTATGCCGCGATAGCGCAGCACGCCCTGCTCGCCGTCGATATAGGTAATGGCGCTGCGGCACACCGCGGTATTGGCGAGCGCCGGATCGAACGTGGTCAGGCCGGTCAGACTCAGCAACTGGGAGACATCCACGGCGGGCCCGCCTTCCGACCCCGTAACGAGCGGACGTTCGAACTGTTTGTCATTGACCGTCAGAATGGCCTTGTCCGTCATGACCTTACCCCAATCAGCGCTGCTTCAGAAAGCATAATCTAGCACACTTGCGCGGGCTTCCGGAAAAACCCCGCGCGTTCAGCCCCGGTTCAGCATCCACGTGCCAGGATAATAATGAACCCACTGGCAAGGAGACGAACATGAACACGCTTACTTCCACCACCGGTCTGGCCATCCTGACGCTGATGTTGTCACCCGCGGCCTTCGCCGATCCGGCGCGACATGACGAACATCGCCCGGGGCACAACGGACACACGGGCCATGCGCGCGTCGTCCACATGGAACCCATCGTCCGGCAGGTCGTGGTCCGCGCACCGATGCGTGAGTGCCGCCTGGAGGAAGTCCGTTACCCGACACATGCCGGCCCGCGCCGTGACGTCGCGGGACCGATGATTGTCGGCGGCATCATCGGCGCCGCGCTCGGCCATCAGATCGGCGACGGGCATGGCCGGGATGCCGCCACCCTGCTCGGCGCATTGATCGGTTCCTCGATCGCGCGCGGCGCCGCGCACCACGGGACGCAGGGGAGCTATGAAACCGTCTATGAAGAACGCTGCCGCGGCGCGCATCCCGCGCGAGTTGAACAGCGCATCGAAGGCTACCGCGTGACCTATCGCCAGCATGGTGAACTGCGCAGCACGCGGATGAGCCATGATCCGGGCGCGCACAAGTACAGGACTAAGGACTAAGGACTTAGTGAAAGATCAGATTGTAGCCCGGATCGGGGCGCATGACGCCGGAATCCGGGAAGACCGAATCCCCGGATTCCGCTGCGCTCCATCCGGGCTACGGTATTCGAAATATGTCCCCGCCGCGGATGCTGTGCAGATTGTGAAAAACAGGACTTCAAACCCTTGAACACTTGCGATGCGGGTCAGTATCAATGTAGCCCGGATGGAGGCGCGTGGCGCCGGAATCCGGGGATAGGTCGACTCAGTCCTTAGTCCTTAGTCCTTAGTCCTGATCCCTTGAGATCAATCTCCCCCCGATATTCGAACGGATACTTCAGCGCACGATGCAGGGGTTTGACGTGGCCGGCGAGACGGTAGCTGAAGGTCTTCAGCTCGCCACGCCCCAGCCGCTGGATTTGCCCGAGAATACCGGTAATGCCGCTGGTCACCTGCACCTCGACGAGCTGTTCCCCGAAGGCCGGCAGGGTCATGCGCTGGTCGCTGAGACCATGGGCGAATTCCTCGTCGTTGAGATACAGACGGAATTCCATGCCCGCGATCGGCAGCTCCACGTCGTTGGGGTTCTGCACGCGCAGACTGAGGCGGTAGCGTTGCTCGAACACGCCGAACTCTTCGAGCTGCAGGTTCGCCAGACTGACGCGCGGCGATTCCAGCCGCGTAGCCAGACCGGCGCAGCCGGACAACCCGATCAACAGCGCGACCAGCGCGAGGCGCCACGGATTCGTACGCGCAACCTTCGCGATCACAGCGACAGCACGAACATCACCAGCCGTTCGATATCCTCGTCGGAGACCCGCGGCGAATAGGGCGGCATCGGGATTCCGCCGGTCACCTCGGTCCAGTTGCCCTGGCCGCCCGTCTTCACCTTCTGGATCAGTCTGGTCATGGCGTCAGGATCGCCCTTGTATTTCGCACTGACATCCTGCCACGCGGGACCGACCAGCTTCGCATCGATCTTGTGGCAGGCGAGGCACCCGCCTTTCTGCGCCAGCGCAAGACCCTCGTCCCGGCTCGGGACGCCGGCTGGAGCGGTCGTGGCGGGCCGCTGCGTGGTCAACACTTCAGGCGCGGGGGACGACGGTACCGACATCCCGGCTTCCGGTCCAGACATCGATCCGGATTCAGGAACGGCGCCATCCGTCACCGGGGGAACATCCTGCCGCTGCGGAACCGCATCCGCCGGCGCCGGCATGTTCGCGGATTGCCCTTCCTGTTCCTTCCCGCATGCGGCCACCAGGACCGCCAGTATCAGCACAATTACGCTCGCCTTCATTGAGGCCTCCTCAGGGTGTCTCGCCCGTATCCTGCCCGCCGCCCGGAATGGCATCAATCCCGCCCGGCCTTCAGCAACTCCCAGTATTTTTCGTAGACCTTCACCGCATCACCGACGTCGATCTGGAATTCGGTGTTCTTGAGATCCATGGAATTCGGATAGACCGTACGATTGTTGCGCAGCGATACATCCAGCAGGGCCAGGCTGCCCATATTCGGCGTGGCATAACCGATCTCCTCGCTGATTGCCTTGCCCACATCGGGACGCAGTACATAGTTGATGAAGCGGTAGGCGTTCTCGACGTTGCGCGCTCGCTTCGGAATGACCAGGCTGTCCATCCACAGGGCGGCACCCTCCTCCGGATAGATGTATTCGATGGCCGGATTCTCGCCATGGGCCTGGAAGGCCTCGCCGTTCCAGATCATGCCGGCGTCGGTCTCGCCCTCCAGATAGGGCATGCGCGGCGCCTCGGAGTCATAGACGCGCACGTTCGGCACCAGCGTGGTGAGCTTCTTGTAGGCGGCCTCGATCTGCTTCGGATCGGTGGAATTACCCGAATATCCCAGCACGCGCAGACCGACGTGGAACACCTCGCGCATGTCGTTGGTCAGCAGCAGGCGGTCCTTGAATTCGGGCCGCCACAGATCGACCCACCGGGTGATCGAGCCGGGTTTGACCTCGTCGGTATTGATCGCGATGCCGGTGCTGCCCCACAGGTAGGGCACGCTGTATTCATTGCCGGGGTCGAAGAAGCGGTTCAGCAGCTTGGGATCGAGCTTGTCGAACCCGACAAGCTTGTGCTTGTCGATCGGCGCCAGCAGGCCTTCCTTGCGCATCTTGCTCACGTAGTAGGTCGAAGGAACCACCAGGTCGTAACTGTTCTTCGCGTCGACCAGACGCAGCTTGGCGTACATTGCCTCGTTGCTGTCGAAGGTGGCGTACACAACCTTGATCCCGGTCTCCTTCTCGAAGCCCTCGATCACCGACTCGGGCAGGTACTCCGACCAGTTATACAGATACAGGACCTTGTCCGCGGCGAACGTGGACAAGGACGCCAGAACCAGTGCGGCGCACAGCAGGAGACTGCGGAATTTCATGCGGGATTTCCCTCTCGTTTGGCAAGCAAGAAATGTGAAAGAGCAAGCGCGATCAGCGACAGTGCCAGCAGCACCGTGGCGAGCGCATTCACTTCGGGCCGGATGCCGAGCCGGACCATGGAGTAGATGCGCAGCGGCAGGATCTCGAAGGTGGGACCGGTGACGAAGGTGCTCACCACGACATCGTCGATCGAAAGCGTGAAGCCGAGCAGCCAGCCCGCGAGCACCGCGGGAAAGATGATGGGCAGCAGCACGGTTCGAACCATGTGGAACTCCCCCGCTCCGAGATCGCGCGCGGCCTCGAGGATCTGCGGGTTGAAGCCGACGAGACGAGAATATACGGTCACCACCACAAAAGGCAAACAAAAGGTAATGTGCGCGAGCAGCAGCGAGATGAACCCAAGCTGTACACCGGCCAGGATGAACAGGGTCAGCAGGGAAATCGCCAGCACGATGTCCGGAGACATCATGACGACGAACAGCATGCCGTTGAACAACGCCTTGCCGCGGAAGCGGTAACGCTGAAGCGCGATGGCGGTGAGAGTCCCGATCAGCGTGGTCAGCGTCGCCGCGCAGACCGCAAGCAGCAGCGAATTGCCGGCCGCGCGCAGCAGCAGGTCGTTGTCGAGCAGGCGGGCGTACCAGTCGAGACTGAAACCGCCCCAGCGGTAGGGGTTCTTCGATGCGTTGAACGAGTACACGATCAGCACAACGATCGGCGCGTACAGCAGGAAATACACCAGCCAGAGATAGGCGTGCCTAAGCCAGCGCCACATCGTTCCCCCGTCGCCGTATGAGTTTCACGCTGCGATAGTAGGCAAGCAGCAGCAGCGCCATCACGATAGTCAGCATCAGACTCGCCGCTGCTCCGAACGGCCAGTCACGCGCGTCGAGGAACTGGTTCTTGATGATATTGCCCACCAGCAGGTTCTTGGCCCCGCCCAGCACATCGGCGGTGAAGAACATCCCCATGGCAGGCAGCATCACCAGCAGGCAGCCGGCAATGACGCCGGGCAGCGTCAGCGGCAGCACCACACGAACGAAGGTCTCCCAGCGGCCCGCGCCCAGATCATACGAGGCCTCGAGCAGATCGCGGCGCAGTTGCTCGAACACGGCATAGAGCGGCAGGATCATGAACGGCAGCAGGATATACACCAGACCGGCGATCACCGCGCCCTCGGTATACAGCATGCGCAGCGGTTCGTCGATCAGGCCGATCGTGATCAGCAGGTCGTTGACGATGCCGTTGGTCGAAAGCAACAGCTTCATGGCGTAGGTACGCACCAGCGAGTTGGTCCAGAACGGCACGATCACCAGGAAAATCAGCAGCGGCTTGAGACGCGCCGGAAATCGGCTCACCGCGAAGGCAAAAGGATACCCCAGCAGCAGGCACACCACGGTGGTCACCGCCGCCATCCACAGCGAATGCAGCATTACACCGCCATAGAGCGGATCGAGCAGGCGAGTGTAGTTCTCCAGCGTGACGGGCAGTCGCACGAATTCCAGCTCATCCCGCTGCAGGAAGCTGCTGCTGAATACCAGCAGGTTGGGCAGCAGGACAAAAATGATCATCCAGCCCCAGGTCACCGTCAGCACAGCGGTCTTGAACGGCGTCCTAGTCTTCATGCGGCAACAGCTTCTCCCAGCCCGGCACCCAGCTCACCCGCACCGGCTCGCCACGCCGGTAGTCGAAGTCGGGATCGTCCTCGTCGAAGAACTCGCTCGCACGCACCTCCTGCCCGGTGTCGAGACGCACTACGGAATCCAGCGTCATGCCCTTGTAGTTACGTTCGATGACCTGGCCGGGGATGCCGCGGTCGGCGTCGGGTGGCAGCAGGCGCAAATCCTCCGGGCGCAGCAGCATGTGCAGCCGGGTCCCGCGATCGTAGCGTCTGCCACGCACCTGCAGCCCGACCACACGCCCCGCCATGCGCACGCTGATGTGGTCGGAATCCCGCACCTCCGCCACTTCGACGTCGAAGACGTTGATCTCGCCGACGAAGCGCGCCACGAACAGGCTGCGCGGATTCTCGTAGACGTCGCGCGGCGTACCGGTCTGTTCTATCGATCCCTCGCGCATCACCACCACTCGATCGGACATCGACAGCGCCTCTTCCTGGTCGTGGGTCACAAACAGGAACGTGATGCCGAGCTCGCGCTGGATGCGCTTGAGCTCGTACTGCATCTGCTTGCGCAGCTTGTAGTCGAGCGCGCTGAGCGGTTCGTCGAGCAACAGCAGGCGCGGCCGCTTGACCACCGCGCGCGCGATAGCCACGCGCTGCTGCTGGCCGCCGGAGAGCTGATCCGGCCGGCGCGCGGCCAGTTCCTGCAGTTGCACCACGGCGAGCGCCTCGCGCACGCGTGCCGCAATTTCCTCGCGCGGGCGCCGCTCGGCGCGCAGGCCGTAGGCGACGTTGTCGAACACATTCATGTGGGGGACCAGCGCGTAACTCTGGAATACCGTATTGACGGGGCGCTCGTTCGGAGGCAGACCGGCGATATCGATGCCGTCGAGCAGTATCGAACCGCTGTCGGGCTGTTCGAAACCGCCGATCAGACGCAGGAGGGTCGTCTTGCCGCAGCCCGAGGGACCGAGCAGCGTGATGAATTCACCGTGACGGATCTCGAGATCGGTCGGCGCCAGCACCTGCTTGCCGCCAAACGATTTGGAAACACCGCGGAGTTGCAGCAGTTTGTTATTGTTCTCCACCGTCACGCCGTCCCATGCCCTTGAGGCCACATTCTAGCGGCTGACTTCGCCAATCCAAAGACGTTTCAGCTCGTCTCGTGACAGCGGCGGTACGCACCATTGCGGGGCGAATTCACGTTTGAAAGTCGGACAGACTGGCGGTGAAGCGGGGATAGGAGTTTTAATCCGATCCCCTCCTGATGGGGGCAGACTGGTTATAGGCGGTGGCGGATTACATCCGCCACCGCTAAATGGGGACAGACTGGCGATGAAGCGGGACGGATTTTCAATCCGTCCCGGCCTATTGGGGACAGACTGGTCACAAGGCGGGGGCGGATTATATCCGCCCCACTTCATGGGGACAGACTGAAGTCTGTCCCCTAGGGTATGCAGCGATACACTTCGAAGACCTGCTTGCCGTTCTTGGGTTTGCCGACGGGGACCACGGTATCGCCCTTCAGGTCCGCCACCGCCGAGTTGCGCGCCAGCGCCTCGAGCTCCTGCTGCACGCGCTCCGGGGCGCGCTCGATGCCGGCCAGCTCGGCCTTCACACTCGCCGTGGTCGTCCCGAGGCGTTTGCAGTGCGTCACCTCCGCGGCGCTCAGCACGCGCGTCTTCTCCCCCTCGGGGGTCAGATCAACCCAGGCGCAGGCCTGCAATGTCACGACGATGGCGGCCGCCATCGCGATCCTGTTCATTTTCACGTTCCAATCCTCGCTTCATTCCGGAAATCACACGCAAGTGCGACATCGAAGCCGGGCCTCCCGACGCCGCGCACAGGATAGCGGATTCTCCCCGCATCCACGACGCCCGGCACGATGCTCCACCGAATTTTTTTCATCGAACTGACAGCCCTTCGGCCGCCGACACGTTACGCCTTGTGACGGCGGCCAACTGTCTCGCGATCGAAACAGGGAAAGGTTCTATTAATAATTCATTGATTGTAATGATAGTTTCCGAATTTATATCCGGTAGAGAGGCGCAGGCCGCAGTGACACAGGCGACCCCGGGGCGGCCCATCCCTGACCGGGGACAGATTTGAAATCAATCCCAAGGTCTGGGAGATTACTTCCCGGGCTCTGCGCAGGCATCGGGACGGTATGGGGACAGATTTAAAATCTGTCCCCATGCTGATTTAGTGCAGCCATCTGCGTTCGGCGCGCTCGCGGGCGGACTCGACGCCGATGCCCGGCGCCGGCTCCGCCGCGCGATAGGGCTCCATCTCGATGCGCCGGATGCGCCCGCCTTGCAGGGTGATCTCGCCGCCGTAGCGCGCACTGCCATCGCTGGAAAACTCGAACTGGAACTCGCGCCAGATTGCCACCCGGCCATCCTCGTCGCGGCGCAGCCTCCACCGCGTGAGCGATACCGTGTCATCCAGAAAGGTCACGCCGACCTCGCCGCAGCGGCGCCGGCCCGCCTCGCGCGCAAGCTCCTTCGCGCGCATCGCGTCATACCAGTACCAGCCGCCGCCGATGAACAGGGCCAGGATAAGCCATTCCGCGATTGTCAGCATGCGGCCATCCTAGCACACACCGTGTCCGATCAAGGGAGACCAGACAAGACGAAGCAAACAGATTTCAAATCTGTCCCCGTTCTTTTATTATTCACGCTCCCATGGCATTCGATCACATCCGAGGAGAACCATGAATCCGTGTCCCTGCAATTCAGGCCAGGACTACGAGGCCTGCTGCGGCCCCGTGATCCGCGGCGAGCACCCCGCGGCCACAGCCGAAGCCCTGATGCGCTCGCGCTACAGCGCATTCGCGCGCAAGGAACTCGATCACCTCGAGACGAGCCTGCACCCCGATTCGCGCACCGATCACGACCCCGAGGCCACGCGGCGCTGGGCGGACAAGGCGGAATGGCTCAAGCTGGAGATCGTCGATACCACGGGCGGCGGCCCCGATGACGATGAGGGCACCGTCGAGTTCATCGCCAGCTACCGCCAGAAGGGCGTGGCCCACGCCCACCATGAGGTCGGCGAGTTCCGCCGCCACAAGGGACGCTGGTATTACAGCGACGGCAAGATGGTGACGCCCGGCACACAGCGCAACGAAGGCCCCAGGATCGGCCGCAACGACCCCTGCCCCTGCGGCAGCGGCAAGAAATACAAGAAGTGCTGCGGGGCGTAGGCGACGGATTTCAAATCCGTCGCCATCAAATCCGGGGACAGACTTAAGTCTGTCCCCGCTCCTGCCCTGTCCCCGCACGTTATATAAATCCGTTCCCTGCCTGATTATTTCCGCGCCAGCCAGATGATGTGGCGTGCGCCGCGCTTGCCATGCGCGCGCACGCGCAGTTCCTCCACCTCGAATCCCGTTTGCTGCAGGCGTGCATGGAACTTGCGGTCCGGCGCCGCCGACCACACCGCGAGCACCCCGCCGGGACGCAGCGCGGACCGCGCGGCGTTCAGGCCGACGGCGCCGTACAGCCAGTCGTTCGCCTTCTGGGTGAGTCCGGCGGGACCGTTGTCCACGTCAAGCAGGATCGCGTCGTACGCACCGGCCGCCGACCGCAACAGGCCGCCGACATCGCCTTCGTGCACGCCGACGCGCGCATCGTGCAAAGGGAACCCGGCGCAGCCGCCGAGCGGCCCGCGGTTCCAGCGCACCACCGCCGGCACCAGCTCGGCCACTGTCACCGCGGCATCCGCGCCGAGGATGCGCAGGGCCGCCGCCAGCGTGAAGCCCATGCCAAGTCCGCCGATCAACACGCGCGCGCGGCCGGCGAGCCGCGCGCAGGCGGCCTCGGCGAGCCGGTCCTCCGAGCCATGGGTACGGCTGTTCATCAGCTCGTTGTATCCGATGCGGATCGAATACTCGTCACCGCGCCGGTAGAGATGCAGCGTGCCGCCGTCAGGCACCGGCGCGCTGTCGAGCAGTTCCCATGGAATCATGTCGGCCTCGACCGGATCATGCCCGGCTTCCGCTGCGCACCCTCCGGCGCCACGGATCGCGGTACGGATGCAGGCGCGCCGCGCCGTATTCGGGGCAACGTCAACAGCGGTGTGGACCCGATCGCTGCCCCGCTTATCACAGCTCGACCAGCCGGTCCGGCAGTTCGTTGCGATCGCCCGGTGCCGCGGGAAAATGCTCGGCCAGCAACTCGCCGCAGGTATTGACTGCCTGTACGAAACCCTCCGCCACCTGGCCTGCCCGCAGCCGCCCGGTGAATTCCGCGATCACGCGCTCCCAGGCGTCCGCCGGCACACGCGCGTCGATGCCGCGGTCGGCGAGGATCTCGACATGGTGCTCGGCGACACTGACGAAGATCAGCACACCGGACCGTTCAGCGGTCGCATGCAGGTTCTGCTCGACGAACTGCGCCAGCGCCAGCCGGTGCGCGCGCGCCTGCCGCACCGCGCGCGGGATCAGGCGCATCTTCAGCGGCACGAGGTTGAACACCAGCGCCAGCGCCAGGAACACGATGACCTGGATCGCATAGACCTCATCCACGTGCAGATTCCCGAACAGCAGCAGCGGTCCCGGAAACGTCAGCGCGATCAGCGCCGCCCACAACAGCGGGATATACAGATAGTGATCGGAGGCGCGCGCCACCACGGCGACCAGCTCGCCGGACGTCCGCGCCTCCGCGGCGGCGATCGCCTGCCCGATCTGCTGTCGGTCGCGGTCATTCAGGAAGGCCATGCTACCACCGCCCCGAGGCCCCGCCGCCGCCGAAACCACCGCCGCCCCCGCGGAACCCGCCACCAAAACCGCCGCCGCGATGGCCGCCGGAATACGATCCGCCGCGTCCGAAACCGGGCAGACCTCCGCCGCCGGGTCCACCGCTGACGCCAAGCATCAGATGAAACACGGCAATCAGAACCCCCATGACCAGACCGAGCAGCAAGGAACCCAGCACCAGCCAGCCGATCAGTACCGCGCCGCCGCCGAGCAGGCCAGCCGACACGCGCCGCGCGCGCAGCGTACGCGCGAGCATCTCGCCAGCGATGGTCAGAAAGATGAACAGCGACATGAAACTGCCGGCGGTATCCTGGCTACCGTTGCGCTTCTCGGGCAGCGGCTGATAGGCGCCGTCGATCGCCTGCAGCACCGCACGCGCCCCGGCCACGATACCGTCCGGCATGTCGCCGGCGCGGAACCGCGGCAGGATCACGCTGCGAATGATGTTGTTCGCGAGGGCGTCGGTCAGCACGCCCTCCAGGCCGTAGCCGACCTCGATGCGCACCTCGCGTTCCTGCGGCGCGATGAGCAGCACTATGCCATTGTCGCGCCCCTCCTGGCCGATGCCCCAGTGGCGGCCAAGCTGATAACCGAAGTCCTCGATCGCATAGCCCTGCAGGGAATCGACTGTGACCACGACCACCTGATTGCTGCCGGCGCGCTCGTGCGCGGCAAGCATCTCCTCCAGTTCAGCGCGCGCCGCGGGGGGCAGGATGCCCGCCTGATCCACGACGCGGCCACTGAGCGCGGGGAAAACCGGCGCGGCGGCGCACACGGCCGCGCCAAGCAGCGCAACCGCAGCCATCGCCCATATCTTCCAGGCGCGCATCGCGGACGGACGGCTAGAACTTCACCTCGGGGGCCTGCTCGACTCCGGGCGCGGCGGTGAAGTTCTCCTTCACGTCAGAGTCCCCGTACAGCACCGTCTTCCAGATGCGGCCCGGGAAGGTGCGGATCTCGGTGTTATAGCGCTGGACCGCCGCGATGTAATCGCGGCGCGCCACAGCGATGCGGTTCTCCGTGCCTTCGAGCTGCGACTGCAGGGTGAGGAAATTCTCGTTCGACTTGAGTTCGGGATACCGCTCCACCACGACCAGCAGCCGCGACAATGCCGAACCGAGCTGGTCCTGCGAGGCCTGGAACTGCTGGAAGGCCTCCGGATTGGTCAACACATCCGGCGGGAGCTGCATCTGCGATACCTTCGCGCGCGCCTCCACCACTTCGGTCAGCACGCGCTCTTCCTGCGCCGCGAAACCCTTCACCGTGTTGACCAGGTTGGGCACCAGGTCCGCGCGCCGCTGATACTGGTTCAGAACGTCGCTCCACATCGCCTTTACCTGCTCGTCGTAGGTGGGGATGTTGTTGATGCCGCAGCCACCGAGACCCAGCAGCGCCGCCGCGAGCGCCATCCCCGCGGCAAGTCCCTTCACCCGATAGATCGCCTGACTCATCGCCACCTTCTCCTGTCGAATGCTTCTTCGAGTCGAATTAAATAAATCTGTCCCGGATTTCACCGGATCCTACGCTCGCCCCGTCGATGGCCGCTGATGAACGGCGCGCCACAGACGGCGCAGGAAATATGCCACGCCCAGCATGAACAAGGCCAGCAGAATCAGAAAGCCCACAGGATGAAACAGCGCCAGCCACCCTCCCGACACCAGCAGCGCCTCCTCACCCAGCGAGACGGCCACATTCGACACCGGTTCGGGGGAAGCGTTGATGATTGCCCGGCTCCCGGACTTCGCCACATGCGTACCGGCCGCGATCGATCCGCCCAGCAGCAGCGCGATGGCCTGCGCGGCAGCGCCGTTGTCGGCGAAGAAGGCGGCAGCGAGTGCCGCGCCGGCCGGAATACGTATCAGGGTATGCACCGTGTCGGAGAGGCTATCAAGCCAGGGCAGTTTGTCGCCGAAGAATTCCGCCAGCGCAAACAGGCCGGCGCAGCCCATCACCAGCGGATGCTGGAGGATCTCGAGCGCGGCCGGTAACTGCAAGATCTCCAGGCGATGCAGCAGCCCGAGCGCGAACAGCACCA
>JADLET010000093.1 GCA_020845975.1 Gammaproteobacteria bacterium
CTGGCGGATCCACCACGTGGCATAGGTCGAGAACTTGTAGCCGCGGCGGTATTCGAATTTGTCCACCGCCTTCATCAGGCCGATGTTTCCCTCCTGGATCAGGTCGAGGAACTGCAGCCCGCGGTTGGTATACTTTTTCGCGATCGAGATAACCAGACGGAGGTTGGCTTCGACCATCTCCTTCTTGGCGCGGCGCGCCTTGGCCTCGCCGATGGACATCTTGCGGTTGATATCCTTGATCCCGTTGATGGCCATACCCGATTCGGTCTGGATGCTGATCAACTTCTTCTGAGCGCGCAGAATCTCTTCCTGATGTCCCTCCAGGATCTTTGAATGCTTCTTGCCCGCCTTGATCTGGCGCGGCAGCCAGTTGAGATCCGTCTCATTGTCCGGGAAGGAGGTGATGAACTCCTTGCGCGGCATATGCGCATTGGAGACGCATACCGTCATAATGATTTTCTCCTGCGCGCGGATACGCTCCACCGTATTACGCAGGTTGCTGATCAACTGATCCGTCGTGCGCTGGGTGAGCTTGAAAGTCATGAAGCAATCGGTCAGCTCATTGAGCAGCTTGATCACCTTCTCGTGGCTGCGACCGTACTTGTCGACTGCAGCGATGGCCTTCTTGTACAGCTTCTCAAGTTCCTCGAACCGTACGCGCGCGACTTCCGGATCCGGACCGGTATCTGCGGCTTCGCCGCTTTCGCCACCCTCTTCATCGCCTTCCGCGTCACCCGCTTCCTCAACGAATACCTCCTCGACCACCGCGGCCTGAACCATGGGTACACTGTCACCCTCGTTGGGATCGACATAGCCGGAGATCAGATCACCCAGACGCACCTCGTTGGCCTGGACCTTCTGATAGGAACGCAGCAGCTCAGCAATGGTGTCTGGATATTCCGTCAGGGCGAGCAGCATCTGACGCTGACCGCTTTCAATACGCTTGGCGATCTTGATCTCGCCTTCGCGGGTCAGCAGCTCAACTGTGCCCATCTCGCGCATGTACATGCGCACAGGATCGGTTGTGCGCCCGAACTCGCTGTCCACACTGGCGAGAGCGGCGGCAGCCTCCTCGGCAACATCGTCATCACCATCCACCGCAGCATCGTTCATCAACAGACTTTCAGTATCCGGCGCAAACTCGTGCACCGTGATACCCATGTCGTTGATCATACCGATGATGTCCTCGATCTGCTCGGGATCAACGATGTCATTGGGCAGGTGGTCGTTCACCTCGCGGTAGGTCAGATATCCCTGTTCCTTGCCCTTGGCAATCAAGGTCTTGAGTTGCGACTGCTGATCCTGCTTCATATGGTGTCCCGACCTCTGGTCGACTGGATTAACGATAAACGGCCGATTTTACTACATGCCATCGGGGATTGAGAACATCCCGCGACATATTCAATGCCCCTTCACACAGCCGTCGATTTCTCGATAATCAACTGTTTCATATCTTTTTTCTCCTGAAGCAGGCGAGACAGCTCCTGCTTGTCCTGCTGATTCCATGCATCCCGCGGCCGACTGTTCAAGTCGGCGATCTGCTGCTCGACATAGCCGAGCTGCAGGCAGTACAACGCATCCAGAAACTCCCGATCCAGTTCCTCGTACGGCACCAGCGATTCATCCCGCGCCAATCTGGCCAGCGCTTTCGCGTGTTCGCGCTCGCGCCAATGCTCCAGCACGATGGCTGTAGTGAAATGAGGGTTGTCCCGCAGTAAATCAAGCATCTCAACCAGCAATCCGATCCCAGGGGTATCCATGCGGATCAACCGTTTATAGTCTCCGGCCTGCTGGGCCAGCACCGGCTTTCGCAGCAAATGCGAGATCGCCTTGCGCACCAGCGATACAACCGTGCGCTCTCCCGGCGTGTTCCGCGGACGCGCCTCTGGCTGGACTGTCCTTTGCGCTCCTGCCAACATCCGCGCCAGGGTATCGGGGTTCATTTTCGAGAGCTCCGCCAGGCGGTCGACCATCAACTGCCGGAAAACTCCGGGGGCCAGCCTTGCGAGATATGGGCGGGCCAACTCAACCAGGCGCGCCCGACCGTCTATGCTCGATATATCGGCACGCCCCACGAGCGTGTCATAGAAGAAAGTCGAAAGCGTGATTGCGTTCTCAACACGCCGCTCAAACATCTCCTTGTGCTCCTTCCGCACCAGGGAATCCGGATCATCGCCCTCGGGCAGAAACATAAAGCGAGCCTGCCACCCGTCACGCAGCGCAGGCAAGGCCTGCTCCAGCGCGCGCCACGCAGCCTCGCGTCCGGCCCGGTCGCCGTCGAAGCAGAAGATCACTTCCGGCACCAGGCGAAACATGCGCTCCAGATGCTGGGGCGTGGTCGCGGTACCGAGCGTAGCCACTGCATTGCGGACTCCGTGCTGCGCCAGCATTACCACATCCATGTACCCTTCGACCACAAGCAGGCGTTCAAGTTGCTTTACGCTGCTGCGGGCCTCGTACAACCCATAGAGTTCGCGCCCTTTGTGGAACAGCTCGGTCTCGGGCGAGTTGAGATATTTCGGGGTGTCGTTGCCAATCACCCGCCCGCCGAATCCGATAACCCGACCACGGGCATCCCGAATCGGGAACATGACCCGGTCGCGGAAACGGTCGTAGTACCCACCCTGATCGCGCTTGATGAGCAGTCCCGCCTCCGCAAGCGTCCCGGCACTGAATTTTCCGCCCATGAATGAGCTCAGGTTGTCCCAGCCCGCCGGCGCATACCCGATCCCGAACTCGGCTGCCGTCTCTCCGGTGACGCCGCGACCCTTCAGATAGTCGATCGCAAGACGCCCCTGCGGATGATCGCGCAATTGACGGCGAAAATAGTCCGCAGCCTCCCGCAGGATGTCGAAGGACTCGCCGCCCCGCCGGGCGCGCTCTTCACCCCCCTCCGTTTTGGGCACCTGGAGCCCTATTCGATGAGCAAGCTCATGCACGGCATCGACGAAATCGAGGTGGCAGTACTCCATCACGAAACCGATTACCGTTCCGTGGGCTCCGCAGCCGAAGCAGTGATAGAACTGCTTTTCGGGACTAACGGTGAACGAGGGAGTCTTTTCCTCATGGAAGGGACAACGCGCCACATATTCGCGTCCGGCCTTGCGCAGAGCCTCGTAGCTGTCGATCACCTCCACGATGTCGACGCGGGCGGTCAATCCGTCAATGAAATCCTGGGGGATCCTGCCGGCCATGGATTCTAAGATACAAGGGTGAAGACACAGGGGACAAGGGGAGAACACCCGCCACAGCTATCTATCGTGCGGCAGCGCAGGCACTCAGCCGGCGCTCGCGCCGGGCTAACCGAGGCGGGCCTTGATACGGGCGCCGACCGCGCCCATGTCGGCACGCCCCTGGATCTGCGACTTCAATACACCCATGACCTTGCCCATGTCCTTGATCGATTGGGCTCCTGTCTGGGCCACCGCCTGCTCGATCAGACCGGCCAGCTCATCCTCGGAAAGCGCCGGCGGGAGATATTCTTCGATGACCTTGAGCTCATAGGCTTCCGTTTCGACCAGATCCTGGCGTCCTGCCTGGCCGTACTGATCGATGGAATCGTTACGCTGCTTGATCATCTTGCTGAGCACGGTAATGACCTGCTCATCATCAAGGGTGATACGTTCGTCCACTTCCCGCTGCTTGATCGCGGCATTAATCAACCGGATGACCCCCAGGCGCTTACTGTCCTTGGCGCGCATCGCGGTCTTCATGTCTTCCTGGAGGCGATGTTTAAGCAATGATTCCATAAGCCTCGTTAGAGATTATTGCCAGGAAAAATGACGCTGCGGCAGACGCGCAAATAAGCCACGCGCCTGCGCACAGAGATTCAGGAATGGGGGCGTGAGAAACGCGAGCGCTCCATCGAGGTGCGCTTTTGCTGGCGCTTTACCGCAGCCGCAGCCTTACGCTTGCGCACTGAGGTGGGCTTTTCATAAAACTCCCGCCGACGTATCTCGGACAACACCCCGCTCTTTTCACAGATACGCTTGAAACGGCGCAGCGCCACTTCGAACGGCTCGTTATCTCTCACGCGCACATTTGGCATTCACATTCCCCGTAAAAATGACTATGGTGGAAAACCTTAAGAACCAGAAAAGGGGCGTATTTTAACTTTCACCGCAACCCGGTGTAAAGCGTCCCGTTCCAGACGTCAGCACCAGGATCAGACATAACTCCCGGAGCAACATGCCGGAAGAGATCCGGCCAGATCGCAAACAGCGGCGTACAAAAGATTTTTTCTTTTATAATTAACACACTATATGAAGGAGCACTCCGCTGTCTCCGAGCCCTCCGGGAAACGATAGCGGCAAATAGCCCCCTCCCCCGGCCCGGTCCAGCGATAACCCGAACGGAACATTTGGAACCTTTTCGCACGTCTCGGGTACTAATCAGACACTAACCGTCTCCCAAGGCATCACCCGGTATCCAAACCAACGACAGGGGGCGCAACTCCGCCCACCTGAATTGTTACCGTGGGGTGTTACAACCGATTTAATACCGGGGTTCTGGCCGTTGCACCGCAAAACCAGCATGGGTAGTACCACAGGGGCCTCGGAACAATCCGCATTTGAAACCCTGGTCCGCCCTCATCTTAAGCCGCTTTTCCGTCTTGCCTACCGCCTGACCCACGGTCGTGAGGACGCAGAAGACCTGATTCAGGAGCTTCTGCTGAAACTCTATCCGCGTCGACATGAACTCATGGAAGTCGACCGACTCCGCCCTTGGCTGGCGCGAGTTATGTACCGCATTTTCATCGATAACCGCCGGCGATATACCCGCTCCCCCGTACATCTGGCTGTGGACCTCGGCAGTGACGTGGAAGGCGCCGATCCGATCGAGAATCTTGCCGGGACGGGCGTCACCCCTGAATCAGAAACCGAACAGAATATCCTGACCCGGCATCTGCTGAAGGTCATCGACCGATTGAGCGAAGATCATCGGCATGTTCTCAGCCTGCACGATATCGAGGGATACACCCTGGAAGAGATGCAGGCAATACTTGATTGCCCGATTGGCACACTCAAGTCGCGCCTGCACCGCGCCCGAGCGCGGTTGCGTGAACTCCTGTCCCATCTCGAAATGGACTTCCAGCCTCCCATCAAAAAAATAAATATAAAATAATCATTGAATTAGGGTTTTCCCGGGAACTTTTTTCAATGATCTTCGTGTATCTTAAAGTAATCTTAAGAACAGGGACGAAGGCCACACCATGAATTGCTCCGCGGTCGACCGCCTGGTTGATGACTATCTCGACGGTGCACTGACGCCCGATGAGGTCGCCACGCTGGAACACCACGCAACCGAATGCCCGTCATGCCGTACGCTGCTAGCCAGTGAGCGGGATCTGCGCCAGGCGCTGCGGGATCTGCCCGTACCGGCTCCCTCCGAGGCATTTTTCGATCGCGCCATCGCACAGGCGGTGACGCGCAATCATCGTCAGTACCGACGCATGCCGGGTTTGGGACTGGCCTTGGCAGCAAGCGTCATGATGGTCTTCGCTGTTGGCATCCTGTACAAGTCCGGGCCTGCACCGGTGCAGGATATCCCCGGGCTCGCCATCGCCCTGAACCAGCACCAGGACGTAAGCCTGGTGCTTGAATCCGAACAGTCCATGGAAAAAGCCCGCTTTACCATCCGGCTGCCCGAAGGCATCGAAGTCAGCGGCTACCCCGGACAACGCGAGCTCAGCTGGGAAGGCAGTCTGGCACAAGGCAAGAATCTGCTGGTCCTTCCGGTCGAGGCTCACAGCGGCCGGGGCGGCGATCTCGTCGCCGTGGTTACCCACACCGGGAAAAGAAAGAACTTTGTTCTGAGAATGGACGTACTGTCGCCGCAGGAAACGCCGATAACAAATCATCAGAATCAGAATGCGGCGACAATAACGGTAATGTAAGGAAGTCAGGGTCCAGCCCATGCGTATCGTATATTCAATCAGTCTGTCCATGCTCATCGCCGCCACCGTATTGGGGAATGCGTTCGCGGCGGAGGGCGCGGGCGACCTCGACATCACCATCCGGATGATGGACGCCAGGCAGACTGCCGATGAATTCATCAATCGCATCGATCTACCCAGGGAGTTCGGTGGGACCGTACCAGCCTCATCCGTCGGACCGTCGAACAAGGGTCCTCAGTCCGGGGAGCGCGACACGCGCAAGCGCCTTGATGGAAAGAGAAACGACAAAGAGCGCGGAGGCAACGACCCGAAGGCGGGTCCGCCCGAGACCGCCCGTCCCGGGGCGGTCGACACCGACCGCAGCGACGCCTCCGGCACACGCGATCACGCGGACGAATCGCGCCATCGGCGCGAAGATTTTCGCGAGACCGCGCGCGAACGACAGGAATCGAACCGGCGGGACTCCCACGAAAACTAGGATGTAACCTGCGGACCTTCCTCCTCTTCCGCATGGCCTGGCCGTTTGAAATAGTATAAATTAGATGCCGGTCTACCCACTCTCGCCAATCAAAGGGATGGTGGGACGTTTATCCACCGCCTTGTCCGCATCTCCTCGATGCATGGAAAGGCAAGCCTGATTCCTGTGCCGCCATGCCGCCCAGCGCCCGTACCCCGCAGCGCGCGAAGAGAAGCGGGCAGCTGCTGCTTGCCCTGATCTTTTGCCTCATCCTGCCCTTTGCCTGCGCCGACGAGGCCTACGACCAGGGTATTGATGCATTCAATCGTGGCGACTACGAGGCGGCCGTCACTTACTTTCTCACCTCCCGTCCGGAGCCCGCCGACAACGCTACCCTGTATTACAACCTCGGGGCCAGCTACTACAAGCTCGCGCGTTACCCGGAAGCCAGGGCCGCCTTTCTGAACGTCATCGCCGATCCTGAAATCGCGCCTATTGGTTATTACAACCTGGCGCTCGTCGATGCCAAACTGAACCGCTCCGATCAGGTCGCGGTGTGGCTGCAACGCACTATCGAGAGCACAGACAACCCGAAACTCCGGACGCTGGCCCTGGCCCTGCTGGAACGGTACTCCACTGACAGGGAGATGGATCGCGCGGATTCAGCTATCCCCCTGTCGACAACCTCACCTTGGTCAGGCTTCATCGTGGGGGAAACGGGCTACGACAGCAATGTGCTCCTGCTCGCCGATAACCAGACCCTGTCCACCAGCGATCAGGACGATTTTTTCCTTGATGCCTTCGGATATGTCAGGCGAAGACTGCGCTCAAGCGGCGGCATTGACATGAGCATGGAGGGAAGCGCATATATCACCAAATACCAGGATCTGGACGGCTATGACATCGACACCCTGTCGATTGGAGGGCTTCTGGAGAATGATATCGGTGAATGGTCTTCTTCGGGACGCACTCAGCTCATTTACAGTTTCCTGGACGGCGATGAGTTCACCCTGGAACCCCGCCTCAACCTGAGTGCCAGCCGCTGGCTGGCAGCGGGGCGCAGTCGTCTGCGCCTGCGCTACGAGGTCAGCCGAATAAACGACCTGAGCCCCCTCTATTCCTACCTCTCCGGCTGGCGCCACAGGACGGATGCACGCATGAGCTGGCTGCGCGGAAAACGGCGATTGCATTTGATGTACCAGTTCGAGACAAATTATCGCGAGGAACTTTCCGCGCCCCTTTTCACCAGTTACTCACCCGTGCGGAATTCATTACGTTTCGAAGCGGAAAGCCCCGTCGGAGCCCTGTTCCACGCCACATTCGAGATGCGTTATTCCCACTCGCATTACATGAATCCAAATGAACAGGCGGATGGCGGCTTCCTTACCCGCAACGATGACCAGCTCATGGCTATCGCGCGACTTTCGCATGCATTCCCTGACGGAAATGAACTGTCCTTCGAATACCAGCGCACCGAAAATCGCTCCAACACCGATGATTACGACTATACGCAGTACACCGCCATTCTTGGCGTGCTGCTGTCGTTCTGAACCGGCGAGGCTATCTTCCCGACCGGACCAGACTGCCCAGACCGGCTTGCTGCAGAATGCCATCGAGATGACGACGAATGCTGCGGGTATCTTCCATCGCCAGCACCTCGTCGAGTATATCGCGCGCCCGAGCGATGCTGAAATTATGAATCACCCACTTGACCCGAGGCAGACTGGGAACGCTCGCACTCAGGTTTGACACTCCCATACCAAGCAGCAGCAACGCCGACGCGGGATCACCCGCCATCTCTCCACAAACACCTACCGCGCGCCCGCAACGCTGCGCCGTGACCACCACTTGCATCATGGCGCGCAACACCGCCGGATGCAGGGAATCATACAAAGACGCCACGCGCGCGTTATTCCGGTCCACGGCCAGCATGTACTGGGTCAGATCATTGGTGCCGATGGAAAGAAAATCCACGCGCGGCGCCAGTGTATCAATCTGGTAAATGGCCGACGGCACCTCGATCATGATGCCGATCTGCGGCATGGCCACCGCCTCGCCCTGGTCATGCAGCTCCTGGTGTATCCGCCGGATAATACGCAAGGATTCGTCAACCTCACTGACGTTACTGATCATCGGCAGCAGCAATCGCAGGTTGTCCAAACCGATGCTGGCGCGCAGTATCGCGCGCAGCTGACCAGAAAATATCTCCGGATGGTCGAGCGTGATCCTGATGCCACGCCAGCCCAGGAACGGATTCTCCTCATGAATCGGGAAGTAGGGCAACATCTTGTCCCCGCCCACATCCAGCGTGCGCACTGTCACCGGCAACGGAGCATACGCCTCCAGCACCTGCCGGTAGAGCTGGCGCTGTTCCTCCTCGCTCGGGAAGCGATTGCGGATCATGAAGGGAAATTCTGTCCGGTACAGACCAATGCCTTCCGCGCCATGATGCAGCGAAGGATTAATGTCCGACAACAGCCCGGCATTGGCGTAGAGCGGGATCCGTATTCCATCAGGAGTAATGGCGGGGAGATCTCGCAATTCGGCCAGCCCGGCGGCGAGCCGCTGCTCTTCCTGGGCAAGCAGCAGATATTCTTCACGCACCCTGTCCGGGGGGGAGATATGCAAGGTCCCGCTGTCACCGTCCACGATCAGTTCGCGTCCGTCCATGCGTCCGACAGACAGCTCGCTGAGACCAACCACCGCCGGAATCCCGAGGGAACGGGCCAGTATCGCCACGTGCGAGGATCCGGAACCGCGTACTGCCACCACGCCCGCCAGACGATCCAGCGGCACCTCCGCCAGCATCGAAGCCGTAATCTCGTCACCGACCAGCACGGTACGCTCGGGATACTGGCGCTGATCCTGCGGCACATTCTCCAGTCGCGCCAGAATGCGGCGTCCGACATCGCGCACGTCCTCTGCGCGTTCACGGAGATAGGGATCCTCCATCTGATCAAAGATCCGCGTGTGCTCGGCAATCGTGTCGCGCAAAGCGCCCGGCGCCCAGTTGCCTGCACGTATGCGCTCTACAGTCTGATTCTCCAGGCTCGGGCTGCTCAGCATCAGGGTATAGGCATTGAACAAGGCGCGGTCTTCAACAGCCAGGGAATCGCCCATTCTTTGCTCCAGGATCCGGATATCGTTCCGCGCAGCCTCCAAAGCGGCACGGAAAACCGACACCTCGCCCTCCACATCACTGACGCGCCGATCGGGAATTGCGCCCAGATCCGCAGGCGGATAGATCACCACGGCAGTGCCGAAGCCGATACCCGGAGCCCCGGGCAGGCCCACGATCGGGCGCAATTCACCCCCTTCCTGGTCGCTGGAAAACCCCTGAATGCCCCCATTCGCAGCGGCGACTGCGATCGCACCGGACAGTTGCGCGGCAATGGTGAGCAGGAACGCCACTTCGTCATCGTGGAAACGGCGCTTGTCATGCTGGCGTGCGACCAGCACACCCATCACCTTGCGGTGATGGATGATTGGTACGCCGAGGAAACCGTGGTAGTAGGCCTCGCCTGTCTCCGCAACAAAACGATAGCGGGGGTCGGCGGGCGCGTCGTCGAGATTGAGGGGCTCCTCGGTCTTCCCCACTACACCGACCAGTCCTTCGCCACGCGCGAGGAAGACACGGCCTATCGCCTGTGGATTAAGACCGTCCGTTGCCATGAGCAGGAAAGCGTCCCGTGTGGGATCGAACAGATAGACGGTGCAGACATCGACCTTGATGGCCTGCTTAACCCGGGTGACGATAATCGACAGGGCCTGCTCCAGATCGCGGGCCGCATTGACTTCCTGAACTATGCGCCGAAGTGTGGCGAGCATCCTGAGTTCCGTGCCGAGAGTTCGGCGTTATCCGTCATTGGCCGAGACCGGTATCTTGTGTGCCCGCAAAACCGGGCTGACCTTGCCGTCGCTGAACAGCACCTCGGAGAACTCCTCGAGCGCACTGCGGTACACATTGCGCTTGAAAGAAACAACCTCCTTCAGCGGATTCCAGAAATCCACCCAGCGCCAGCGGTCAAATTCAGGCTGATCAGTGCTGTCAAGGCGTACCCTCCGCTCGTCACCGACCAGGTACAGCAGATACCAGACCTGCTTCTGCCCGATGCACAGCGGGCGGCTGCGCCGCCTGATCAGATGCTTGGGGAGGCGGTAACGCAACCAATCGCGCGTGTGTCCGAGCACCACAACATCCTCCGCCTCGAGGCCGATCTCCTCGCGCAATTCGCGGTACATGGCCTGCTCGGGTGCCTCGTCCTCCCGAATGCCTCCCTGCGGGAACTGCCACGCATCCTGGCCGATCCGACGCGCCCACAGCAGCTTACCCTCAGAATTGCTTAGAACAATCCCGACATTGGCTCTGTATCCATCCAAATCAATCACTTGCACAACCTTCCCGAGCGCTTTATGCAGTCGATTCTCCCACAATAGGCGTGGCCTCCGCAATTCCGCGCATCCCCACTCCCGCCTGTAGCCCCGGACTTTAGGCCAGGCCTTGCACGCCATGCGCGTATCCTCTACTTTAAGCAATTTCAATAAGTTGAAATTATGGATTGCGTAATTTGACACTCGCTCTGTTTGATCTCGACAATACACTGCTCGCCGGGGACAGCGACTACCTGTGGGGAGAATTCCTGGTAGAGCTGGGAATCGTGGATGGGGAGTACTACGCCCGCGAAAACGAGCGTTTCTACCGCGAATACCAGGCCGGCACCCTGGACATCCACGCCTGGCTGGCGTTCCAGCTGAGCCCCCTCGCCGCGCATGAGCCCGAATTCATGCGTGAGCTGCGCGGCCGCTTCTTGGAGGAAAAAATCCAACCGATCATTCTCCCGGCGGGAAGGAAACTGATCGAGGCCCATCGCGCGCAAGGGAACACGCCGGTGATCATCACCGCGACCAATTCCTTCATCACGCGTCCGATCGCCGTCTCCCTCGAGGTCGAACACCTGATCGCGACGGAACCCGAGATAGTCTCGGGGCGCTATACAGGCGGCGTAACCGGCTCCCCCTGCTTCAAGGGTGGCAAGGTCAAGCGCCTGGAAGCCTGGATGGCCGAAAATCGCACGAACCTGACCGGCAGCTGGTTTTATTCCGATTCACATAACGACCTGCCACTGCTTGAACTCGTCGACCACCCGGTTGCGGTCAATCCTGACGACACGCTGGCGCGCCACGCGGCAAGCCGGGCATGGCCCATCCTCGATTTGCGCTGAAGTCCAGCGCGCTATTGCTGGGAACCCTCGTCCTTACGGGCGTCGCCAGCTTGTTGTTTGCCGTCGCCACAGGCAGCGTCCCGGTACGCAGACATGAATTGTGGGCGATACTGCTGGGTGATCGTTCGGCGCCAAATTACATCCTCGTCACCGAACTCAGGCTCCCCCGCGCCCTGACGGCCTTTGCCTGTGGCGGGATGCTCGCTCTGGCCGGCGCACTGATGCAGGTCCTGTTGCGCAATCCGCTCGCCGACCCCTATATCCTGGGGGTATCCGGCGGAGCCGCTGTTGGCGCCTTGTCGGCCCTCCTCAGTGGTCTCGGCGGCCTCTGGCTCACCGGTGGGGCCTTCATTGGGGCCATGCTGTCGATGCTGCTGGTCTTCGCCCTGACACAGGGACAGGGGGCATGGACGCCGACGCGACTGCTACTTACGGGGGTCGTGGTTGCCGCGGGCTGGGGTGCGATCATCAGCCTGATACTCTCGCTCAGTCCCGACACCACCTTGCGCGGCATGATCTTCTGGCTGCTGGGTGATCTGAGCCAGGCGTCACACCCGGGGCTGGGAGTCGGCACGCTGGTTCTTGGACTCCTCATTGCGCTGATCAGTGCGCGCGAACTCAATGTCCTGGTGTTTGGTGAGCTCAAGGCCCGCGCCCTCGGCATCGGCGTCGACCGACTGCGTCTGCGCCTGTACGTCCTCGCCTCGCTGCTCACCGCAGTCGCCATCACCATTGCCGGCAATATCGGTTTCATCGGCCTCATCGTGCCGCATCTGACGCGTCTGGTCGTGAGCCACGATCATCGTGTCCTGCTACCTGCCTCGGCCTTGATCGGGGCGATCTTTCTGGTAATTGCCGACACCCTGGCTCGCACGGTGTTCTCGCCGGTGCAATTGCCGGTCGGCGTCATGACGGCGCTGATCGGCGTCCCGCTGTTCCTCTACTTGCTTCGACGGAGCCACCATTGAGCGCGCTGCTGGCCATCCACAGGCTCGAAATTTCCATCGCGGGGAACAGAATCTGCCGAGGCCTCGATCTGCAGATCGATTGCGGCAGCCGCTGGGCGGTGCTTGGCCGTAATGGCTGCGGGAAAACAACCCTGCTGAAAACCCTGGCCGGATTGCACCCGCGCGACGCGGGCGAGATTACCCTCTCCGGAGAGGACCTGGATACAATCCCGCGCGCACGGCTGGCCCGTATGCTTGGAATCCTGTTTCAGGAACAGGACACCGCTTTCCCGGGAACAGTACTTGAGGCCGCACTGATCGGACGGCACCCCCATCTCGCCCCTTGGCGCCGGGAAACAGAGAGTGATATCGAACTTGCCCGCTCCGCCCTGGCACAGGTGGGATTGGCCAACTTGGAATCCCGCATCCTGTCGACCCTGTCCGGCGGAGAGCGCCAGCGTCTCGCCATCGCGGCGCTGCTAACGCAGGATTCTGAACTCTGTCTGCTCGATGAGCCAAGCACCCATCTGGATCTTTATCATCAGATCCATACTCTGCGCATACTTCGCGAATCTACCCACAGTGGCGACAAGGCGCTGGTCATGGTACTGCACGACGTCAATCTGGCCGCCCGTTTCTGTGATCATGCCTTGCTGCTGATTGACCCGGAGACCTTGTTGCACGGCCCGACCAGAGAAGTGCTGACGGAGGAAAACCTGTTCAAGGCATATGGTTACCCGATACGCCGACTGGCTACGGAGCAGGGCGAGATCTTCTCACCGGCCTGGAATGACTGACAGGCAGATCCGGGAGAGATCCGCGGGGAATCTATTTTTTATTCACGGAAGGCGTCGCGATGGGCAGCCTTGGCCATCGCCTCCTGGCGATTGACCACGCCCTTGCGGACCAGCTCCAGCAGACACTGATCGAGGGTTTGCATTCCATGCGACTGACCGGTCTGGATCGCTGAATACATCTGCGGCACCTTGTTCTCGCGAATCAGGTTACGGATAGCCGGCGTGCCGATCATGATTTCATGGGCCGCGACACGCCCTCCACCAACCTTCTTGAGCAGGGTCTGCGAGATCACCGCGCGCAGCGATTCCGACAGCATCGAACGCACCATCTCTTTCTCCGCCGCGGGAAACACGTCGATGATACGGTCGATGGTCTTGGCTGCTGAACTGGTATGCAGGGTACCGAACACCATGTGCCCCGTCTCAGCGGCGGTGAGTGCCAACGAGATTGTTTCCGGATCGCGCATTTCACCCACGAGGATAACGTCGGGGTCCTCGCGCAGGGCAGAACGCAAAGCATCGGAGAAACCAAGCGTATCGCGTCCCTTCTCGCGCTGGTTGACCAGGCATTTCTTGCTCTGATGCACGAACTCGATCGGATCTTCGATAGTCAGGATGTGGCCAAACTCGTTGTTGTTCTTGTAGTCGATCATCGCCGCCAGCGTGGTCGACTTACCCGAGCCGGTCGGCCCTGTCACGAGCACGATGCCGCGCGGATAATCGGAAATCTCCTTGAACACCGCCGGCGCGCCCAACTCCTCCAGGGAGAGGATCGTGGAGGGAATGGTACGGAACACCCCGCCGACACCGCGGTTGTGATTGAAAACGTTGACACGGAAGCGGGCCAGGCCGGGGATCTCAAAGGAAAAGTCCGTCTCAAGGAATTCCTCGAAATCCTTGCGCTGCTTGTCGCTCATGATGTCATACAGCATCGTCTGCACCGTCTTGTTGTCCAGCGGAGGGACATTGATGCGGCGCACGTCGCCATCGACACGGATCATGGGCGGCAGTTCGGCGGAAAGATGCAGGTCCGAGGCATTATTCTTGGCGCTGAACGCCAACAGCTCGGCGATATCCATTTACGTTCTCTCCCGTTTTTTATGGCACACTGGTGGGCAATAGCCCCGGGCCCGATCTGAACTATGATTATCCTGACGGTTAACGGCATCCCTACCCGCATCTTGAGCTTGACTATACGCCGAACGGGCATTCCATACAGCGCTCCCCGACCATGAACGGAGCCGGCCGATGAAGGATCCCGTCCAGGCGCTGCATGCCATACAGGCGCGTATCACCGCCGCCGAGCGACTGAACAACCGGCCGTCCGGCTCGGTAAACCTGCTGGCGGTCTCCAAGGCGCATTCCGCCGCCGACATCCGCGTGGTGTTCGGCGCCGGCCAGCGGATGTTCGGGGAAAGCTATCTGCAGGAGGCGCTCACCAAGATCGAAGTACTCGCTGGGCAGCACGTCGAATGGCACTTCATCGGACCGATCCAGTCGAACAAAACCCGCGGGATTGCCGAGCATTTCTCCTGGGTCCACAGCGTGGACCGGCTCAAGATCGCGCAACGCCTGAGCGCACAGCGACCTTACCGACTGCCCCCGATAAACATCTGCATCGAGGTCAATATCAGCGGGGAAGCCAGTAAATCCGGCGTACCGCCGGCGGAGGCTCTCGCCCTCGCGCGGGAATTGTCCCGACTGCCCAGGCTGCGGTTGCGCGGCCTGATGACAATCCCGCCGGCGTGCAATGACTACGAAAAGCAGCGCGGGAATTTTCGTCGCCTGAGAGAATTGCGTGATACCTTGAATCAAGCCGTTCCCGGACTCGATACCCTGTCAATGGGGATGACGGACGATCTCGAAGCTGCCATTGCCGAAGGCTCCACCCTGGTAAGAGTTGGCAGCGGAATCTTCGGTAAGCGCGGAACATAACAGAGCTCAGCCGACACCCGCCAGCCTCATCCACCCGCTGGCTGGCGCATTTGGCCCTGGTTTCGGTTAGACTTACCCATCAAAATCAATGGTCGGACAGATATTCATCCATTCCTCATGAAACAACAGACCATCGCCTTCATTGGCGCAGGAAACATGGCACGGAGCCTGATCGGAGGCCTCATCAGTGACGGCTACCAGCCCGCCCGTATCATCGCCACCGACTCTGACCGGCAGAAACTGCGGGACCTGGAAAACGATCTCGGCATCCGGACCGACACCCGTAACGCCTCGGCCGCCGAAGCAGCCGACATCATAGTCATCGCGGTGAAACCGCAGGTAGTCGAACAGATCGCCACTGAAATAGGCGGGGTACTCGGCCAACGCAAGATGGTCATCTCGATTGCGGCGGGCATTCGTATGGAATCGCTGGCCCGCTGGCTGGGGCAGGAAGCGGCGCTGGTAAGGGCGATGCCCAACACACCAGCGCTGGTCCAGAGTGCGGCGACAGTGCTCTACGCCAATCCCCGGGTCAGTGCGGAACAGCGTGATACCGCGGAGTCGATCCTGCGCGCCGTCGGCCTGACCCTGTGGGTCGACGATGAGGACTTGATGGACGCCGTAACCGCCTTATCCGGCAGCGGACCAGCTTACTTCTTCCTGGTCATGGAGATCCTTGAGCAGATCGGATGCAAACTCGGCCTGCCCCCCGAATCGGCCCGCTTGCTGACGCTGCAGACCGCGTTCGGCGCCGCCAAGATGGCGCTGGAAAGCGGGGTGGACAGCTCCGCCCTGCGCACCCAGGTGACTTCGCCGGGCGGCACCACGGAACGCGCCATCGGCATACTCAGGCAGGGCGGAATCGAGGATCTGTTCGAGCGTGCCCTGAAGGCCGCCCGGGAGCGGTCGATCGAGCTCTCACGAATGCTCGGAGAACGCCATGGATAACCCCTATCTGTCCACTGCATCGGCCTTCCTGATCGATACCCTGTTCGGGCTCTATATACTGCTGGTCCTGCTGCGTTTCCTGCTCCAGCTCGCCCGCGCCGATTTCTACAACCCGATCTGCCAGTTCCTGGTCAAGGCGACGAACCCGCCGCTCAAACCTCTGCGGCGCATCATCCCGGGATTATGGAAGATCGACCTCGCCTCGGTCTTTCTCCTGCTCGCCCTGCAGATGTGTGCCCTGTGGCTGATCGATCTGGCGATCGCTCGTGTCCCGTCGATCGAGGGCCTGCTCGTACTCTCCACGACCGCGCTGCTTGCATTGATTCTGAATACCTTTTTGGTCGCCATCCTGATCCAGGTAATCCTGAGCTGGTTCGGACCCGGCTCGTACAACAATCCCTTGTTTTCCATCCTGTACAGCCTGACTGAGCCACTGCTCGGTCCAGCCCGCAGGATACTGCCCGTCATGTCCGGCATCGATTTCTCTCCGCTTCTCGTGCTGGTCGCGTTGCAATTGCTCAAAATTCTGGTCGTAAGCCCGCTCAGCGATCTGGGCAGGGCACTTGCCTACGGATGATCCTGACGTATCGCCACCCCGCTCTGCTCGTGCAACCGGGAAATAATGTTCGCGCCCTGTTTACCCCATGAACTCTCCCGCACCCTGCTCATGGGATGGCGACCGACTCACATTGAGCGTCCGGGTGCAGCCACGCGCGAGCAAGGACGAGATCGTGGGGATGCAAGGCAATCACCTCAAGATCCGGATCACCGCGCCGCCGGTGGACGGCAAGGCAAACGTCCATTTGATCCAGTTCCTCGCCCGGGTGTTTGATGTCCCGAAATCCCGCATCTCCCTGCTCAGCGGCGAGAGCGGGCGCGAAAAACGCATCTTGATTACCTCCCCTGCCCGGCTGCCACCGCAGATCCCCCGGCCGGCGTGACGCGTTTCACGTAAATGGCCCCGGGCGGCAGTGAAGCCGCCCGCAAAATCCCATATAGAACTATATCTTGTCGCTCATCTGCCGATACGGGGTATTCATGGCAGACTTCACTGCGGGTTTTTTCCATCGCTGCCGAAGGAAATATTCAAAAAAAACCCGTCTATTCCGATAACTAGTGAACACCACAAAAGCTCTGGCAGGATTTGGACAAAAGAACCCATGTCGATCAACGGGATGGTGTTAAACCAGGGACAGGAGCAGGATGGCTTCAGAACTCAGATGCAGGCCTTCGCTAACTGGAAGGGAGATCTGACGAAGCGCATCCGGGATTTCCAGGACTGGCTGGGACAGCACCAACTCAACAGCCCGGAAATCGACCTGCGCATCTATGACGCCCTGCGCTCACTCGAATCCGACCAGCTCAACATCGCCTTTGTTGCCGAGTTCTCACGCGGCAAGACCGAGCTGATCAACGCGATCTTCTTCGCCGATTACGGTCGGCGCCTGCTGCCGTCCGAGGCCGGTCGCACAACCATGTGCCCGACCGAGCTGTTCTATGACCGGGACAGCGGCGATTCCTATATCAAATTGCTGCCCATAGAAACTCGCCTCAGCGACATCAGCCTGTCCGACCTCAAGAAAGAAGACAGTTACTGGACCACCTTCCCGCTCAATGTCGATTCGCCGGACCAGATGGCACAGACCTTCCATGAGGTCGTGAAAACGAAACGTGTGCCGGTTGAAGACGCCGAAAAACTCGGCCTCTATATTGATGAACTGACCAATGGGGAGCAGGATGGCAATCGTCGCATCAAGCCTGAGACGGTGGAGATTCCGGTCTGGCGCCACGCGCTGATCAGCTTCCCGCATCCATTGCTGCAGCAGGGACTGGTAATCCTGGACACCCCGGGCATGAACGCATTGGGCAGCGAGCCCGAGCTGACCATCAACATGCTCCCGAGCGCGCAGGCCGTACTGTTCGTGTTGTCCGCGGATACCGGAGTGACCAAAAGCGACCTCGATGTATGGCAGAACTACATCATGGCGTATCGGAACAAGGGACAGAAAGGGCTGGTCGCCGTACTCAACAAGATCGACACTCTTTGGGACGAGATGAAGAAACCCGAGCAGGTCGAGGCGACGATCCGCGAGCAATGCCGGAGCAGCGCTGAACTGCTCGGCATCGATACGGGCTATGTCTTTCCGATCTCCGCGCATAAGGCGCTGGTGGCCAAGATTCGCGGCAATGCGGAACTGCTCGAAAAAAGCAACCTTCCCGCGCTCGAATCACTGCTTGGCAACGAGATACTTCCGGACAGGCAGGGCGTCATCTGGGACAACATCGTCGCCAGGCTCGGCCGCTCCATGGACGACATTTATGCCCCTCTGACCGCCCAGCTCGACGACCTCAGCGGCCGCATCAACGAGCTGCAGGCGATGCGCGTCAACAACGAGGATATTGTGCAGCAACTCCTGCATAAGGCGAAGGAGAAAAAAGACTCCTATTATGAAAGTGTGAAGACGTTTCAATTGAGCCGCAAGAAACTCGCATTGCAGGCCAAGATCATGTTCAACACGCTGGACATCGATTCGATCGACAAAATCATCGACAGGAGTCGGAAGGACATGGCCGGCAGCTGGACCACGGCCGGCATGAAAAACGGCATGGCGGTATTCTTTGACAGCATGCGTGACGCAATGCAGATCGTGAGTCGCCAGTCCGAGGAAACCTTCAAGCTGGTGCAGGCTATCTACAAGAAATTTCATGACGAATACGGATTGCGGGTAAGCTCGCCGCGCCTGTTTCCGACCAAGAAATACATCGACGAACTCGACCTGCTTTATTTAAAGGCGGAGGAATTCCGCAACAGCCCGGTCACGACCATGTCAGAACAGAGTTTCGTCGTGAAAAAATTCTTCATCTCGCTGGTCAGCCACGCGCGCAATATCTTCATCCAGGCCAGCAAGGAAGCTGATACCTGGCTGAAGGAACTGGTGAATCCCCTCGTCAACCAGATTCAGGAAAAGCGCAACAGTATCGAACAGCACATGAAAACCCTCAGCAAGATACGGGAATCCAAGAACAATCTGGAATCCCAGCTGAAAGAAATGACAACAGCCAAGGCCATACTGGTCGAGCAGACCAGTTCTTTGAAAAGGATGACGGAGAACCTCAGGCACTGCTCTCCACCCGAAGCCGCCAAGCGCCTGTCCGGGGAACCCGCTAACCCGCTGGAAGAACCCTGATCAAGATCTTATACATTGTTATATAAGAGTATTTACAAACCTGCCCGCCCTGGAAAACCACCCCTTCGGCTTGCATCCCCCGCCGCTATCAGCTAGACTCGGTCCCAGTTTGGTCGTTGAAAAATTTACGATAATTGATCCAGAGGGGAGGAGTTCAACATGTGGCCTAGCATCATTGTCCCGATCGTCATCTTTTTCGGCTTGAGCGTGATCGTCGCTGGCTCCATCAGCGAAAACGCCGTCAAGGGACTCGGGAAGAAGTAATTCCGGCGTCACGCCAGCGTTGCTTCAGATAAAGCCCGGCTTCAGGTCGGGCTTTTTTCTGTTCATTCATATCAATCCTGACGTATTCGCGCGATGAAGCCCGGTACCACAACAACGCCGGACATGAAGGGGCTGCTCAAATACCTGATCGCCTCCGCCGCCTTCTTTTTCATCGGCACAGTCCATGGAGTGATCCAGGTGATTCCTTCCGTGCGCGCGTGGCTGGATTCCATCGGGAGCCCCTACGGCGGTCCCGGACACATGATCGACCCGCTCGCGCATGCCCACATCAATGTCGTCGGCGGAGTGGTACTGCTCTGCATGGCAGTGACCTATTACATGTTCGCCACGATCTCGGGCCGACCGATCTATTCATACCGCCTTGTGAATCATTCCTTCTGGTGGACCACGATAGGCATCTCCTGCTTTTATTCCTCCCTGCTCTTTTTCGGCATCCTGGAGGGCCATTACCTCCTCGCGCACAACTCCGAGGCCATGGAAAAGATTCATCACGTTTATGGCCCCACCATCGCCACCGTGGCGACTGTTATGGGCATGGGATTCTGGATCTTTTTCGCCAACATCTTCATGACCGCCAAGCGTTATTTCTCCCAACGGCATGACGCCTGACTGCAGCTGTCCGCCCTCCTATCCCCACTGGCACGGACAGGATGTCGACCTGGGCGGTTATCGCACGCACACACTGCCTATCCCCACGCTCATGCATATGCCGCTGAGCTATGAGCTCTACGTGCAACGGCAGCAGCACGTACTGGAACAATTGCATCTGAAGGAAATATGGCCCGGCCTTGCGCTGACACGAACGGGCTTCCTGCGCGGCAGCATCATACGATTGCTGGAAGATGCGCCGTCGCTGTCCCGCCATGCCGGATACTTTCCCCGGCCCTTTCAGGTACAGGCGCATCTCCACCAAGGGAATGTCAGCACCATTCGGCAGGCGGTCCGTAACATGCAGTCCCGGCTCCTCGACGCGGGCTGCATGCCGAAGGAACTGTATCTGTGCTATCTGACGTGTCCGCGTTGTGCCGACGAGCGTGGCGGCGATCAGATCCTGCTTTTGCGTCACTGGGTCAAAAGCGAACTGCTAGAAAAAAAGGCGCGGCGCCGGGCCGGCGCATAAATAATCGAAATCCGCTATTCCACCTTGAGGGGGAATTCCAGCACAGCTTCGTCTCCCCCGCGCTGCAGCCTCACATACAAAATCTGCGCACCCGCGCCCAGCGGCAAGGCCTTGCGGTAAACGCCGCTTTCGCCATCCTGGATCGCCTGACGCCAGTCACCACTCGCGTCAGTGCGCAGCGTCACCATCATATTCCACGCCGGCTTTCCGCTGGCCTCGGTACCGATGACGAGAAACTCGTTCATACCAACCCTGGGGGGGACGGGACGACTCTCGAGACTGACAACGACGCTGCCCCATGACTGCGGCGGTGGCGCGGCCACATCCGTCCCGCGACTACAGGCCGCGATCATCACGAACATCAGCGTAATGCAGGTTTGGCGCAGCATCATCTGTCTCCCTGCAGGTAAGCGATGATCCGGGCCGTTTCCGCCGCGGGAATGGGCGACAAGCCGGACCGGGCACGGTGCTCCTGCATGCGCGCGACGACGGCCGACCATTCACCCGGACCCCGCGCCTGCGGACGCGGAGGGACATGACAGCCCCTGCAATGTGTGGAAATGAGGCCAGCAGCAGACTCCCTCCCGCTGTACGACGGAACAGTGGTCACGGGCGCAGAGGGGGATTCCCGTGAACACGCGCCTGTAAGCATCGCTACGGTCATGACCAGATTAACGACCAGTTTCCTTGTCAGGATGCCGCTTCTCATCATCGTCCTGCGCGGAACTGTGATCTTCAGCCTTGTCGCCATCAAGGCGGCCGCCCAGATGGCTGCCGTACAGCCGCACCATAAAATACACAAAAGTACCCGCCACCGCGATGTACACCAGGGCGAAAACGAATCCCCAGTTGAACCAGCTGCGCTCATACCCGGGACGGTCCCCCCAGAACGGAAAACTGAGACCAATCGCAACCAGCAACACTACCAGGATGACAGCGATGAACCACACCGGAACGTTCTTCTGGGATTCGGGGATCTTGTCGACCAGCTCCCAGTCCTCCAGGCCGCGTTTGGCCAGACGTTCCTCATCCGAGGCGTAGCCAAAATGATCCTGCGGCTGCCGGCCCCATTCGCTGCTCACGGCATCGAGTTTGGTCTTGTCGCCGGAAGGCGGATTATTGTCATCCATGTTCAACTCCTGGATCGGCCACAAAATGCTGGACGCGAAAACTTTCCCGTCGCCCATATTCTCCATCCACATGAACCAGCACGGGATGCAGGCCCGGTGACAGGCCAGCCCCGATGTGCAGATTCACGTCCTGGCGACCCGCACCGACGAAGAAGACCTGTGTGGTATCCAACGCAAAATCCTCCGGAGCGAGCCCTTCCACCTGGATATTCAGCGTCACCGGACGGTAGAGCTTGTTGGCAAGACTGATACGGTAATCGTTGATCTGCCCGCCCTGCAGAGTCTCCGCCCGATAGACCGAGAAATGGTATGGCTGGTAGGACCAGATGCCCCATGTAAAGAGCATCAAGCCGAAAATCGTCAGCAGCAGGGACCACGGCAGACGCAGCAGAATGGAGCCCACATTGCTACGCTTGCCGGCCTGCCCCGGGACGGCGCCCGCCTCTCCGACAACGAAGCGAAGCAGGCTGTTGCCGGACTTGCGTGAACCGCGGATGCTGCTGCATGCCGTGATGCATTCGCCGCAATTGATGCAGGCGTCATAGACCTCGGTACGGCGCGGATCGATGCCGATGAAGCAGGAAGTCTCACAAAAATTGCAGCGCGAACATTCCTCGAGGTGGGATTTATCGTACGCCACGTGCAGCGTCTCGCGCGTCTTGAAAGTATGCTGCCAGACGCGATAGACGCACATGAAACGGCACCAGAAATGGCGGATGAAGGCAATATCGAGAAAAAGGATCAGCACGAAGATCGTATAAATCCAGTACAACGAACCTGCCAGACGCGGGTCGCTGCGGAATATCACGAACTTCCACACCATCTCGGGAGGATAGAAGTACAGCAAGGGCACCAGCGCGGTCAGCGCCGCGACCGCAAAAAACAGCATCCCCAGGATCATCCAATTGAGCCATTTGTCCTTTCCGCCGGAAACCTGCATGCGCGTTCCGTCCAGACTCACCTCGGCGCGTTTCCCCAGCAGTTTGCGCGTCATGTTATTGGCCCATTCCGCCAACGTGTTCTGCGGGCAGGACCAGCCGCAGAACGCCGTACCGACCAGGGAATAGGTCATCACCAACAGGCTCGACAGCGCCAGCCACAGGCCGATCACCAGGAAGAAATCGGCGAACCATACCTGCCGGTCGAGCACCACGAAGGCGCCCTCGACGGGATCGATGCGCAACAATCCGGAGACCGGGATCAGGATGACGATGAGCAGGGTAGCGATCTGTACTGTGCGTCGCGTGACATGCAGGCGGCGCCCGGCCCGCGCATCCGCCGACACGATCGGAATGCCGGCCAATGTCCTCTGATAATTCATGCCATTAGACTAGCATGCCGGGGGGCGATTTTCACTCGCGCGCGCCTGGTGGAAGACCTGAAATCTCCTGCTCCGCGGCCTCTGCTACAACGTCATGATCGAACGGACTCACGGCGCGCAGACGACCCAGATAGGCCTCGGCCAAGGCTTTGTCGCCCGCCCGCTGCTCCAGTCGCCAGAGTGCGCGTAACGCTTCCGCATGATCTGGGCTAACACCGAGTATCGCCTGCAGCGCCCGCCGCCGATCCTCCACCGACGCGGACGATCGCGAAAGTGCTGCGTACATCTCGTCCGCCAGCGAATAGGAGATCCAGCGGTCGCGCGGATTGGCCTCATAGGCGTAGCGGATCAGCCGGATCGACTCGGCGTCCCTGCCACGCAGGGCGGCAAGCCAGCTCCGCAGCCCCAGATCAGCGGCGATAAAGGGGCTTTCCAGCGCGGAAAAATCCCCCGTGGCCACTCCCATCTCCACGGCCGCCTGCTCTACCGCGGGACGCTGATCCAGCAACCATGCCAGCACAGCCGCCAGGGCGGGCTCACTGCGGTATCGCTCATGGGGGAGACGATACTCGATCACAGGACGCCATTCGTCCTGCAAAGGTCCCTCCGATGCAGGGATCTTGCCCCAATAACGCCCCAGCCAGGTCCAGCCCCCCTCTCCACCGGATGGATCGTCGGCATAGGCCAAGCTGTCATCCGGCTTGGTTGAGGGTATGGCAAAGGCGGCGTTTTGCTCGAAACCGACCAGGGCGAGGCGGAAACCGTCCATGAACAGGACTCCCTCCGGGAATACATGGCGGAAGGTCCTCAATACGATGCGCAGGGATTCCAGATCGAACTGATTCAAGGCCAGCCACTGCACGAAGACCCCGCCCGGGTTGAGCCGCGCGCGCGCGAGCTCGAACTGCTGCACCGATAACAGCGCGCGGCGCCCGGCCAGGTCCGGATGGAAGACATCCCCGATCACGACGTCATAGCCCTGCGCGGAGACGCGCAGGAAACGCCGCACATCGTCGCGCACCACAGTCATCCGCTCGACAATCCCTCCGTTGACCGGCGCGAACCAGTCCCGGGCCGCCGTAATGGCACCACGGGACAATTCCACAGCCGTGCGCTGCAGCGCCGGATATGGCAGCGAACCGGCGGCGGAGATCCCCGTGCCAAGGCCTAGGAACAGCACTGATTGCGGCGCCGGATGCAGCAGGAGCGGGAGTCGCGCCTGATTCTTCTGCAGTTCCACCGCAGCCGGTTCGGTCGAGGCATCCATGCGCTGCAGGTCCGTCAACAACACGCGCTGCCCGTCCGCCTGGGCCACCACATGCGTAATGGTCACCGCGTCTTCATACCGGTAAATATCCTCGCTGCCGGCATAGCCATCAGGCAGCATGCGCTGGAGCAGGGGAAACTTTCCCAGCGGCACAGCGAATCCCAGCAAGGGAATCAATGCGAGCCAGGCCAGACGATGCGTCGACCAGGTCATACCGAAGACAAACAGCAGGATCCCGGCGATAACCACTGTCATGGTACTGCCAACCGCCGGGATCAAAACGAATCCGGCGATCAGCGCGCCCAGTGCGGCACCCACCGAATTCGCTCCGTACAGTATCGCACCGTCTTGCGAACCGGCGCCGAAACGCGCATTCAACAACGGCAACCAGGCGCCTAGGGCCAACGTCACAGGAAGAGTGAGCGCAGCCAGAAGCGCCGCTTCGCACAGCAGGGCAGTACCCAGGGACGCGAAGGCCTGTGTCTACAGCCAGGTGGACATCCCGGGCAGCAGGCCAAGTCCTGCGAGGGTAAATAGCGCCTCGGACAGGGGTAGCACCGTAAACCAGTGACGACTCGTCATATACCGCGCGAGCAGACTGCCGATGCCGATTCCACACAGATAAACCGCCAGAATGACGGCAAGGACATATTCGGTACGCATGAGAATCATGCCGAACAGGCGTGTCCAGCCGACCTCCAGCATGATTGCCGCGGCGCCGAGCCCGCCGTAGACGAACATGGTTATTCGAGGAATCCTCCGCCCGATCAAGGCAGGTGTTGAATCGTCCCCCGCCCCTCCCGCCTCCAGGCGTCCACTCAGCACCAGCGCTCCCAGCGCAACGAAGAAACCGATCGCGGCCACGATATACACCGCGTTTCCCCAGCCATACGCAGGTAACAGCCATAAGGGGATGACGGCGCCGATGGCGGCCCCGCAGGCATTCGCGCCGTAGATGCGCCCCAACGCGCGGGACTCCCCCGCCACAGCGCGCAGAACCAATGGGAATCCGATGCCCATCGCCGTGGCCGGCACCAGTATCAGAAGTAGCAATGCGCCGCCATGCAGGAAATACCATCCCACCAGACCGGCATCCGGGGCGATCGCATCCAGGCGTTCGCCCGTAAAGGCCAGCAACGAGGGCAGCACGAGCGCGTATAAGGCGATCCCTCCCTCCAGCAGGGCGAATACCTGCAGCGGCCGAAGCCGGTGCATGCTCCAGCGCGCGCCGAGAAGACTGCCCAGCCCCAGCCCTCCCATGAACGCCGTTACCGTGACGACGACTCCGAAGATACTGATACCGAACTGCAGGGACAGCATACGCGCCCACAATACCTCGAACGCGAGACTGGTAACGCCCGAACCGGCGTACAGCAATGAGAGCGGAAGCGTCCGCGCCGGGCACGAGTGATCAGCGGTAATGATCGTCATGACACAGGTCCGCGGAAGGCGCGCCACGACATTCGTGCTGGCTGCCGGCCCATGCTCATACGCGTCTGCCGCCGGTTAAGGCGAGGAGGACGGAAAAAACCACACCACCGCGACGACCGAATGGACGATGGCCAGTGTGAGACTAAATCCCGCGAAGATCATGTGAGGGACGAAAACGCGCTTCCCGTACAGGGCCATCGCCACACCGAAGGCGACCGTAATGCTGAGGAATATCAGCAGCGCGACCCCCATGGAAAACATGATCAGGTGTTTCTGCCGGTCCGGCACATCGAGGACACCGACTCCTTCCTTGGCCTGCTCGGTAAAGGCATGCATCACCTGGGTTTCCGGGAGAGGCTCGGACGTCGTGAGCGCGGAATCTTCCGCGCGAGCAGACCCCGCCAGCACAAACAGGAGCGACAGGAGGACTCCGCACAGGGCGCCGGATATACCCAGATAAGCCTTCATACGAGCGGAATCTATTCCTTTTCCTTGTTATCCCGTACGGCGGATTTGTGCCAGGCAAAATACCAGTAGAGTATCGCCATCAGGATGAACGGGGAAACCACGATCGGCAACAGGAAAAGAAAGATATACCACGGGGTTTCCGGCGTTACGTGAAGATAGCGGTAGCTGTCCACCGCCCAAGCCAGATCCGGTGCTGACACGGCACCCGCGGTGACAAGGAACCCACCGATCCATTTGTTCATTCAGCCTCCATTCCCGCCGCGATATCTTTCACGCAACGAAAACCGAAAAAATCCGATGCATAATGCGGCCAGGAAAAATTACGGTGATAGACACTGGTGGAAAACGGATCACTCTTCCAGGATCCACCACGCAATACCTTGTAGAAACCTTGCACGGGCACCAGATCCACCACCTTCATGGCGCGATCTCCCGCTGAATTCGCCACTCCGATCTTGCCCTGGAACAACTCCTTAGGAGCATTCGATCCGGCATAAGGCTGAAAATCAGTAGCGACCCATTCGCTGACGTTGCCAGCCATGTCCATGGCGCCGTAATAGCTGGCGCCACCAGGATAGCGTGTCACTTCGGTGGTCGATCCAACTTGATAATAGGTGTTGAGTCGGCCCGCGTCCATGACATCACCCCATGGCCACCGCCGGCCATCCGGGCCGCGCGCGGCCTTTTCCCACTCTGCTTCGTTGGGCAGGCGCTTTCCGGCCCAGCTTGCATAGGCTGCGGCGTCATACCATGACACCATCGTTACCGGATGAAGCTCCTGACCCGGCGGAACTCGCCCGTTCTCCCAGTGCAGCGGCGGTCGATGGTCGGTCTCCGCAACAAAGCGCGCATACTGGGCATTTGTCACCGGGTATTTGTCGATGTGATATGCGGCCACGTCTACGCGATGCTCGGGGCGATCCTGGGCATCACTGCGCTCGCGGTCAGTGCCCATACGGAAATCTCCCGCGGGGACTGTCACCATTGTGGCGAGTTCGCGCCATTGCTCCGGCTTGAGCATGGCTTCGACCTCTCCGATCGTGAACTTGACGCTGGAATCCAGCCTGTGCTCATTCCTTTGATTCAGCGCCAGATCCTCGCCAGCGGCGCGCACTCGCTGACCCACCTCAGCCAGGTCGAAGGTCGCCTTCCCCTTCATATAGGCCAGGCGATCGGCACCCAGCATGAGCACATGCACGGTGCCGCCCAGCATGGCCAGTGCCACGCAAGTCACCAGCGTCGCGGCGAGATAGCGCCGACGCCTTGCGCGCTCTTCCTCGCAGATCTCCTTTCGTGGTTGATATAGGGTGGCCATGGCGTTCTATTCGCCCGTAGCCTCCTGGTTCTTGTCACGGTAGACCAGGTGGCGAGGCAGACGACCATAGGTGCGCTTGACGATGATCTCACCAGCCACCCCGCCGAAGGCCGCGGCCTCCACGGCCAGAATCACGATCAGGATCCAGAGCGGAAAGGTCAGCATCTGCGCCCCCTGCGGCAGGGAGTCGGCGCTATACAGCACGGAATAGTTGATGATTCGAACGATCAACGGCGGGAAGTAGCACAGCCATTTCCCGCCCAGCCCGAATATCGCCGCCACCACAATGCCGGCAATCATGGGCACGAGGAACATATCCAGCATCCAGAAGATACCGAAGGTACTGAGCCCCAGCCACAGCTCCAGATCCACGCCGAGGAGGCGGTCACCGGCATAGTTGACCAGGCATCCCGCAATCAGCGCGACACCGCCCGTAATATAACGCCTGGTTCGTACATTCATTGACAGATCTCACCCGTCAGGACACGGCATTCCGCGGCCCTGGTTTCCATCAGATACCAGTCTTTGACCTGCAGACTGGCGAGATAATCCGCCAGGATCCCGCGCTCATCCTCGGGCAGACCGGCATAAGAGGGCATCTGAAATTCCTTCTTCAGCCGAGAAGGAAGAATCTCCTGGGGATTCGGCGCCGACAAGTAGGTGAGCAGCCATTCCCGATCGCGCAAGGATCCTATTCCATCAAGCGCCGGCGCAGGAACCGCACGCAGCATGTCGCGCACCGTCCATAGGGTATGGCAGCTGCGACACTCGTATTTCCGGACAAGTTCCCCGGCCTCCTGGCTCAACTGAGCGGAAGCATTGCTGAAAAAAGGGATACTGGTATCGTTTGTGGTACTTTCGCGCTGCCTGAGGTAGTTCCATCCCATCACCCCGACCACGACCACCATGGTAAGGATGAGGATGGTCTTTTCACCTCTTTTCATGCTTGGACGCGTGGTGTTCGGCCTTTTCCTTCAGGATTTCCTCGCGGCGCTTCATCTGCTGCTTCATGACCTCCTGGCTCTTCGCAAATTCATCCGGCGACATCTTTTCCTTGTCATTCTCGTCGAAAACCAGGTACTTGATATCTTCATCGAACTGTTCGTTCTGATGCGCCCAGCGGATGCCGAAAATCGCCGCGATGATGATCAGACCACCGGCGATCATCCAGACATAGATCGTCCAGCCATCTGGCAAAGATTGAAAGAAATTCATATGCGGTTCCTCCTAGAACAGCCGGCCTTGCAGCAATTGTAATCCACCGAAGATCACCGCAACAATTGTCCCGAGAATTATCCATATAAACAGGATCTTCTCACCTGTCTTCAGTCCGGACTCCTTACGCGCCATCCAGGCAAAACGCAGGATAATGGCGGCAAACACCATTACACCGACCAACATGAAGATAAAGATACCGACACTGAATTCCTGCCCGCGCATCCCTTCTATAGTGAAGTAGCCGCTATCAGTCGGGTCGCCGCTCTGAGTTCCGGCTACCAGCAAGGCAAGACTGTTATCGAGAAGACGCGCGACTGGGGAGACGAAGCTGCTGAGGAGTTCAGATGGATCCATGAATAACCAGCCTAATACGCCCGTTGTGAGGAGTTGCATCTAACACTAAAAGGCAATGCCGCTCAGGTGAGCGGCATTGCGGGTCTGATGCTGGTAGACCAGCGCCTCAGCGGTCAGCGAATACTAAGAATCAGACCGCTGCTTGGCGTTTAATCACGGATCTGCGGCTTGCCCTTGTCGTATTTGTCGACGAAGAAGCTGTAGATGAACGGCGCCACAAACACAATGATGATAGGTATCAGCAGTGCAAGCGGTGGATTATCGATATCGATCATAACTCTATCCCCCTCGACGAAAAATTAATGATGCTTGGTGTGATCCGGCACCCAATTGTGATTCGGCAACCTCTTGACCGCGATCATGACCGCCAGGCAGAAGTAGATCACGTAGAAGATATCGATGGTATATCCACGATCCCACCACGGCTGCTTGCGCTCGCGCTCCACACCTTCCGCGCAATTGCCCGCGGCATCCGACGCACCCTTGCAGTTACCTTCGAAGTTCGCAATGATCACCTGGTCGCCAAGTACCGTGTATTCCTCCAGGTCCACACCGGCATTCTGCAGCTCGATCACCTGATCCTCAATGACACGAAGGTCATTCATCGTGACAGGATGGCGGTCCTGCAAGGCTTCCCACTTGCTGCCCTCGGATTTGACCTTGCTAACGATGTATTGCATGGCCGCATCGTCACCCTTGGCCTCCACCAGTTCCTGCACTTCGGGCGTACCCATCAAGGCGATGTAATCCGCGTAGATCGCCGCCGTAGGGCGCTGTCCCCACAGGGGGAAAGTCATCATGAAGGCGCTGAAAATCGTCAACCCAAGCAGCCAGACCACCGGCCGCGGAAGACGATTGTTGTCTTCCTTGATGCCGCCGAGGCTCTCACCTTCCCAAACCTTCTTCGCCAGCTCGTTCTGACCCTCATCAGCCAAACTGTAGAGCGGATTATCCCATCTCCAAGCCATTGTATAGTCCCCCTAATTCGAAATATTATTTCAGGTTCAACACGAAGTCGACCAGGTAACGGGCCTGGCTGTTAGCCGCAGGCTCGGGAACATCCGGCGGATAGACGCGCTCGCCAGCGGTATACTCGTTGTATTCCGCGCGCCACTTGGCGTAATCGATCGAGTTGCCCTGGGCATCGACGGAACCCCACAAGTAGTCGAAGCGGGGCATGATCGAGTGCGGCTGCACCAGGCGCGGATTGAAGAAGTGCATGAGCATCCATTCACGCGAAGAGTTGCGTGAGCCCACGTGCAGCAGATCCGGCGCCTTGCGATCGGAACCGAGCGCGGTGGGCGACTCACTGTTGAAGTCACCCAGACGCGGCGGGGCACCGAAGACCTGCCAGTCCTGAGTCTCTTCCGGCAGCAGGGTATGACACCACCAGCAACCTTCCTTCACGAACATAATCTTGCCTGCACCGATGTAGCGAACATCCGCATCGGTTACTGAGCTCATGATCACATCCGGCGTCCAGTCGCGGGTTGCCGTGGCATTTTCAATGTAATGAATCTTCTTTCCCTGCCAGCGGCCTTCGGACACCACGAACACTGCGCCGGCATCTTGACTGGCTTCACCGATACGACCGGTCTCCAGGCTCATGTCTTCCACACCCTTGCCCATGATGCGCGGATGGCGGATAGCGCTGGTGAACGGTATGCCGGATTTATAGACATAGGCATAGACGGGTTCGATCTGCTCGCCGGTCCGGGGATCTTGCTTCAGGATCACCGTCAGGGGCTTACCTTCCCCTTTCATGAAGGGGTCCTCGATCGAAAATCCGCCGATACGGCCGTATTGCAGGCCCTTGCGCAGACCCATTTCTGTGGATCCTACCTCGACGATGTTCAGGCTGGGCATATACAGCGTGATCATCATCGAGCCACCCAGCGCCACGCCGAAGAGGCGGGCGCCAATCTTATATTCACGGAATGCCACGGCTGACTCCTCCCTAAAATTTATTATTTTGTGGGCTTAGCGCTCGTACGCCAGCTCATGCGGCAGACGTCCGGCCGGGATCACGGTCCCTGCGCGAGCGGTCATCCACATGTTGTAGAGCCAGACCAGATTACCGGTAAATACCATGGTGCCGCCGACCCAGCGGGCGATCATGTAGGGGTGCTCCGCGATTACCGTATCGATATATGGCACTTCGTAGATCTTCGCCGCACCCTGGATCAGGCCCGCAATCGTCATCGAGATCCAGTAGATCGTGAACCCGATCAGCAGGAACCAGAAGTGAAAATTGGCCAGCGCCAGCGAATAGAGTTTGCGACGCATGATGGTCTGCAGACCGTAGTACACCGCAGCGCCCTCAAGGAAGGTCGAAAACCCGAGCAGCGCAAGGTGGGCATGTGCCACGATCCAGCCTGTGCCATGGATATACCAGTTGATGGCGCGGGTCTGCTGGAAGCCGCCCTGCATGTTGAGCGGAATGGCCATCAGCACACCGGTGATAGTGAACTTGATCTCGACGTTGTCGACGAAGTAGCGCCATTTGCCGGTCATGGTGAGCAGCAGGTTCGACACGAACGCGATCGCGGGCACCAGGATCAGCACGCCTTCCACCGAGGCGAAGGATTTGAGCCACTCGGGCAGCGGCGATGACATCAGGTGATGCGCGGCCGGCGTCGAGTAGAACACCACCACGGACCAGAAGTGAAGGTGGCCGATGCGATGCGAGTACAGCGGATTACCCGTGACCTTGGGCACGGTGTAGTACGCGATGGCTGCGGCGACGGGGGTAATCCACAGCCCAAGCACGTTATGCGC